>NZ_JNIO01000008.1:1800000-2141647 GCF_000702545.1 Selenomonas sp. AB3002
TGCCAATAAATAACAAAAAATAGAGATTCTTATGTCTATTCTATCACAGGGAACCGTTCACGGGCAATAGAATCCCCCTTGAATACACATATACAAACAAGAGGAAAAGGCGTAGAATATAGTCATACTCACAAGAAAGGAAGATTTGCCCATGAACTCAAACGCAAGACATCTGGCTGCAGGCCTTGCCTGCCTGTTTATCCTGCCCTCCTTCACGGCCTGCGCCAAAGAGGCGGCTCCCTCCTATCATGAGAACAACCTGCCCGCCCAAAACCTCACGCTTTCACGCCCTGTCTTCCCAGAGAAAATGCCTGGCAAGGCAAACCAGAAAGCCATCAAAGCTGTCCACTTCCTCCTTGCCCCCGCCTATGCGGAACCTTTGACAGAAACTGCCGCCCAGGCTTCCAGCATCACCATCCTGGGGCAGGCGGAAGCCACCCAAGAGCAGATGGTTGCCTTTATCAAGAAGCGCAATCCCAGCCCCAAACTCACCTGCTCTGTGGAAGAGATAGTGAGCAATTATTATAAAGAAGCTGGCAGGGAGGGCATACGCCCGGATGTCGCCCTATGCCAGGCCTTGAAGGAAACAGGCTTCTTTGCCTACGGCGGGGATGTGCTGCCCAGCCAGAACAACTACTGCGGCCTGGGAGCCACAGGCAACAAGGTGAAAGGCGCTGCCTTCCCCACTGCCGCCATCGGCGTGCGGGCCCATATACAGCACCTCCTGGCCTACACCAGCACCAAGCGTCCCCAGGAGAAGATCGTCGACCCCCGCTATGAGCTTCTGATCCAGAGCCGCCCGGACCTCTACGGCAAGATCAAATACTGGACGGGACTCAACGGCAACTGGGCCGTCCCCGGCACTACCTACGGAGAGGATATCCTGAACCTCTGGCAGCAAGCCCAGGCCCCTGACGGAAGCGACACCTCCATGCGGGCAGCAGAACAGAAGCTCAAAGCCAGCAAAGACGCCAGTGCCTATGTCTACCGGGGCATAGTCTACAGCAAGCGCGGTGAGACTGACAAGGCCATGGCAGACTTCACTTCAGCCCTCAGGCACGCCCCCAAAAGCACCGCCGCCAGATACAACCTGGCCCTTATGGAGACTCAGCAGGGCAGGGAAAAAGATGCTCTCAAAACCTATAATCAGCTCATCAAGGACACCCCAACCCTTCCTCAGGCCTGGTACAACCGGGGGCTCTTGCTCCTGAAGGCCAACAAGCACAAAGAAGCCGCCAAAGACTTCGAAAAGGTGCTGGAACTCATTCCCCAGCAGGCCGATGCCTGCAGCAACCTCGCCCTCTGCCGGGTGGCACAGGGGAAATATGAGGAGGCCTGGAAACTCCTGCACAGGGCCGCAGAAATCAACAACACCAATATGACCGTACTGGGTAACCAGTATGTGTTTGAAGCCTGCTTAGAGTAGGTTTCCCAAAAAGAAACCTGCAAAACATGCAAGGGCTTCTGAAGCGTTCAACATGAACCTTCGGAAGCCCTTGCTTTATCTTTTTTATCTAAGCTCAGAACTTGAACCTTGCCGACTCCTGCTGGAGGTCGTCTGCCATCCTGGCCAGATGCTGGCTGGAAGCAGCCAGTTCCTGCATGGAGGCGGACTGTTCCTCGGTGGCGGCAGAGATGGAGGCGATGTTTTCCGTGACCTGCCTGGTGGCGCCGGAAACCTGCTCAGAAGCTTTCAGCACATCCTGTCCGCGCTCGGCCACCCGCTGGGCATTGACCGTGGCATCTTTCACCAGACGGTCAACTTCTGAGATGTACTGGGCAATTTCCTTGAACTGCTGGCCGGCCTGATTCACTACCTTGGAACCGGTGGTGACTTCCTCGGAACCTGCCTGCATGGTGGACACAGCCACTCCCGTAACCTGCTGGACGGTGCTGATGGTCTGGGCAATTTCCGTGGCGGCGGTGCCGGACTGCTCGGCCAGCTTCCGCACCTCGTCTGCCACTACGGCAAAGCCACGGCCATGCTCACCGGCCCGGGCAGCCTCAATGGCGGCGTTCAGGGCCAACAGGTTGGTCTGCTCGGCAATGCTCTGGATGGTACCGATGATCTCGCCAATGCGCTCAGAGCTCTTGCCAAGGTCGGTGACGGCCTGGGCAGACTCTGCCACCGCCTGGCGGATCTTTTCCATCTGCTCCACGGCACCGCTGACAGCCAGGCCGCCTTCATCCGCAGCCTTGCCCGCCTTGCCGGACGCCTCGCTGATATTCTTGGATGCCTCGGCGATAGTTGCCACATCCTCGGACATATTCCGCACATGGTCTACCACCTGGCCCAGGGTTTCATTCTGGCGGGTAGCTGCCTCGGAGATGTCGCCCACCTGCTCGGCCACATGGGTAATGGTCTCTGCCACCTGGGTGACCCCCTGGGTCATGGTGGAGGCGGTGTTGGCTACCTCGTCGCTGCTGCCCTTGATCTGCTTCAACAAGCTTGTGAGCTCCGTAGTCATCTTGTGGAAGGACTCGGACAGGGAGCCGATTTCATCGTCTGTCTCCACCACCTGCTCAGAATCCCGCAAATCTCCCTCGGCAATCTTGCCAGCGGAACGTTCCAGAGCCTTCAAGGGCTTGGCAATCATGTTGGAAATGCTGAAGGTGGCCAGGAAAATCAGCACCAGGGCAATCACAAAGGCTGCCAGCAGCAAGAGCCGCATGTTATTGACACTGGCCATCAGCTGTGACTTGTCTACCAGCGTCAGATACTTGTAACCCGTCTTCTCAGACTTATAGACATTCACATATTTGGCAGTATCATCTACATCAACCTGTACCAGTTCATCATTCACATTATCAATGTTCAAAGACGACAGTTCTCCCAGTTCCGCCTCTGACAGCTTCTTGAAGTCTGCTTCCGGGTGCCTGGGGTCGGCGATGATCACATTGTCGCTGTCCAGCACCATGATGTAGCCGGTCTCCCCCAGCTTGATCTTGCCTATCATGTCAGTTACCACAGGCAGGTCGATGTTGAAGCCCAGGACGCCAAGCGGGGTGCCGCTCTCGGATTTCACCACGGCAAAGATGCCCACGGTGGGAGTTCCCTTGGAAGTCTTGAAAGGCTTGGTGATGCGCACGGCATTGACGTCTGCCATGCTTTCCTTATACCAGTCGCGGCTGGTTGAATCGTAGCCCTTCTTGCGCTTGACAGCAGGATACTGGAGGAAGCCTCCGTCCGGGGTGCCATAGCTGATGACGGAAACACTTGACTTGTTGGCCTTTCCGAAGCGTTCGAAAATGTTGTAAGCCGCCAGTTCAAAACCGCCCTTGGCCTGTGGGTCCATGGCAATCATGCCTTCCCCATCAGTCACGCCATCCTTGTAGACGGTAATCTGCCCCCCGGCCTTCAGCACCGGGTCTTCAGCCATGTTCACCAACTCATCCCTCAAAGTCGTGAGGAGGATATTCATGGTATTGTCCACCTGGCTGGCCTGCAGATCCGTTTCCTCCTGGAAGGAGGCCAGTGTATTGCTGGTGATGACCCGGTCAAGCACAATTCCCAGCACAAGCATGACAATGATGAATACCCCTGAAATGAGCACCATGATTTTCTTGCGGACGCTTAACCTGCTTAGCAATTCTTCCACTTGCCTCACTCTCCTTTGCCCGGCTACGGCCATCCGTGCCAAATTAAACTTACTTCTCCTCTTTGAACATAACCATTTTTTTAGGAGCATAACTCTTGGTGCTTTAGTTCGCCACTACAGCTTATTTTCCTGCCCTGTATAAGCCTGTGCACTTAAATATTTTTAATGAAATTCTCATGAAAAATCCCCCGTCCATAAGGACAGGGGACGTATGCCATCTTTACTTTTTTGCCTCAGCCACAGACTCGCGCTGAATGAGCATATTGCCCAGCACTATCTTCTTGCTCCTGCCATAGCGGATTTTTTCCACCACCAGCGCTGCGGCGCTCTCCCCCAGCTGGAACATGTTCTGATCCATGGTGGTGAGCTTGGGCGCCACATAACGGGAAAGGGATATGTTATCAAAGCCCATGATGGAAATATCCTCTGGCACAGAAAGTTCCAAAGCCTTGCAGGCGTTCAGCGCCCCCACTGCCATCAAGTCATTGCAGCAGCAGACCGCCGTAGGCCTGACTTCAGGCAGCCTGGCCAGCAGGTAGTCAGCCGTATTGTCCACCGTGTCCACGCTGTTGCCTGCACCTATGTCCAGGATAAGGTTTTCATCCAGACAGCCCTGTTCCTCCATGAAGTTTCTGTAGACCTTTTCCTTCACCTCGTAGGAATCGGAATGGCTGCCCCGCACCAGCAGGATCCGCTCATGCCCCAGTTTCCTGAGGCTGGTCAGGGCCGTCCTCATGCCTCCTGCCTCGTCATTGCTGACATAGGAAGCCCCCTCTATCTGATGATAGCCGTTGATGAAGACAAGGGGAGTGCGCTCTGCCAAACGCTGGTAAAAGTCCTCCTGCATATTGCTGGTATTGGGACTAATGACGATAAGCCCCGCCACATTGCGGGCTACCAGAGCCCTGATGCAGGCCTGCTCCTGCTCCGGGTCATTCTGGGCGCAATTTAGAAGCAGTGAGTATTTATCCTTCCTCACCGTGGCCTCAATGCCGTCAATAACTTCTGCAAAGAACATATTGTATAGACTGGGCACCACCACGCCGATGGTGGTGGAACGCCTCTGGTTCAGCTCCCTGGCCTGCACATTGGGCACATAGTGGAGCTTTTCAATGGCAGCAGATACCGCCACCTTGGTCTCCGGCTTCACGGGATAGTTGCCATTCACCACCCGGGACACGGTAGCCACAGACACCCCGGCTTCCTTCGCCACATCCACAATGGTGGCGTTTTTCTTTCCCATCATATAGAACACCCTTCCTTAGAGAGTTTCAACGTTTTCTTTTCTACTAGCATAGCAGTAAATAAAAGAAAAGACAATACGGGGTGAGCCGTGTTGTCTTTTCTTCAAAATCATTTTACTGCTGCCACAAAACGGTCAAAGGCTGCCATGCCTTCCTCTGTGCGTTTGTAAACACCGGCGTGGGTCAGCACCTTCTCAAAGACCTTGCCGATTTCCCGCTGGAGGATCTTTTCCGTTTCCTCAGCCTTCACGGCAGGATACTTGCTGCGGAGCTTCCTGTACCAGTCAGCATGGCTCCTGACTTCCTCAATGCCAGAAATATCCTCCGTGCCTTTGGACAGTTCCTCGCCCACCCGCTTCATTTCACTCTTCAGGCGGGCAGGCAGCACCGCCAGTCCCATGACCTCGATAAGGCCGATATTTTCCTTCTTGATATGGTGCACCTCCGCATGGGGATGGAACAAGCCCAGAGGGTGCTCCTCCGTAGTACGGTTGTTCCTGAGCACCAGGTCAAGCTCGTAGAGACTGCCTCTGCGGCGGGCAATGGGGGTCACCGTATTGTGGGGATTGCCCTCTGTCTCAGCCAAAATCTCTGCCTTCTCATCGCTGTAGCCCCTCCAGGCCAGCTGGATCTTGTCAGCCAGCTCTATAAGTTCCTCACGGTCTTCACCACGGAGGCGTATGGTGGACATAGGCCACTTCACCCGCCCAGCTTCAATATTTTCGAAGGCCTCAAACTTATAGTGCTTCTCGATGGGAGCCTTGGCCATGGCGAAGTCGTACCGCCCTCCCTGATAGTGGTCATGAGAGAGAATGGAGCCACCCACAATGGGCAGGTCAGCATTGGACCCCACGAAATAATGGGGGAAGATGGTGACAAAATCCAGCAGGTTCTCAAAGCTGCGGCGGGAAATCTTCATGGGCACATGCTTGCGGTTCAGCACAATGCAATGCTCATTATAGTAAGTGTAAGGGGAATACTGCAGGAACCAGCGGTGCCCGGAAAGCCTCAGAGGGATAAGGCGGTGCGTCTCACGGGCCGGGTGCCCGGCATGGCCTGCAAAGCCCTCATTCTCACGGCACAGCAGGCACTTGGGGTAACTGGTGGATTTCACCAGTTTGGCCTTGGCAATATCCCTGGGATCTTTCTCTGGTTTGGAAAGGTTGATGGTGATGTCCAAATCGCCATACTCAGTTGGGGTCTTCCACTGGAGATTCTTGGCAATCCTGTCGCTTCTGATGTAATTGGAGGCGCGGCTCATTTTGTAGAACCTGTCAGTAGCCGCCTTGGGGCTGCGGGCATAGTCGCTATGAAAGCGGCGGATAACCTCAGACGGACGGGGCATGACGCAGTCCATGAGGCGGGTGTCGAAAAGGTCGCGCTCATTCACCGTGTCCTCAATCAGCCCCTGCTCCACAGCGTAGTCCAGCATATTTTCCAGGATAGGCATGGGAGAAGCCAGCTCCTCTGCCATTTCCTCCGGCTCAAACTCCGAGAGTCTAAGCACATCCACCAGACGGTTGACACTATAGTAGAAATCCTCTGCATTCATCAGTTCCTGCTGCACAGCAAAATTCAGCAGGCGGTTTATTTCGTAGTTAATGGACATCTATGGTCTTCCTTCCCAAATTGAGTATGCCTTATCCTGCCCCATTGAGTGAAGGGCACAGGCATAGCATAAGCGTAACGTTCGGAATTTTACCATGAATCTTAGCGAATCAAGCCCACAGGGCGCAGATGAGCTTAGATTCCTTGGTAAAATTCCGAGTGAAGCGTTGCTATGCCTGTGCCCTGAACGCCTTAGCAAGTTATTACTTCTCGTACCCTTCCGGATGCTTCTGATGCCAGTTCCAGGCAGTGCCGATGACCTGCTTCACATCGGTGAACTTCGGCTGCCAGCCCAGGATCTTGCGAGCCTTCTCGCTGGAAGCAATGAGCTGGGCCGGGTCACCAGCACGGCGGGCCCCCATTTCCACCTTGATATCAAGGCCCGTGGCTTCCTTGGCTGCCTCAATCATTTCCTTCACAGAGAACCCCTGGCCATTGCCCAGATTGAAGATATTGCTCTCGCCGCCCTTGCGCAGATAATCGAGCGCCAGCACATGGGCATCTGCCAGGTCGATGACGTGGATGTAGTCCCGCAGGCAAGTGCCATCCGGAGTGTCATAATCATCGCCGAACACAGTGATATGGTCGCGCTTGCCCAAAGGAACCTGGAGAATCAGGGGAATCAGATGGGTCTCCGGGTGATGGTCCTCGCCGATGGAACCATCCGGCAGAGCACCAGCCGCGTTGAAGTAACGCAGGGACACAAAGCGTATGCCGTCAGCCTTGCTGACCCACTTCATCATGCGCTCCATGGTGCGTTTGGTCTCACCGTAAGTATTGGTGGGGTTGGTCTCATCATCTTCCATGATGGGCACCCGCTTGGGTTCGCCGTACACAGCCGCCGTGGAGGAGAAAACAATCTTGTCCACCCCATGGCGCACCATAGCTTCCAACAGCACCTGCATACCGTAGACATTGTTGTTGAAATACTTCAGGGGCTTCTCCATGCTCTCCCCCACCAGGGAATTGGCAGCGAAGTGGATAACCGCCTCAATCTTGTTTTCCGTGAAAATCTTGTCCAGCACCGCAGCCTCGCGGATATCCCCCTCATAGAATTTTGCGGCAGGATTCACTGCATCCAGGTGCCCAGTCTGGAGGTTGTCCACGATGACAACTTCCTCTCCCTTCTCCACCAACTGATGGACAGCATGAGAACCGATATAGCCTGCACCACCGCAAACCAGAATAGCCATGTTAAAAACTCCCTTCAATATTAAATCTTAACGGCTATAATATTATAACACGATTCAGTTCAGCTTATGCGTTCCATCAGCGATATTAGCCACATAGAAGCTAGGCTTATACCCTATCTTCTTCTCATAACCATCCTCGACGTTCTTCTTGAATGCCTCGATGCACTCATCCTTCACCAGGCTAACGGTGCATCCGCCGAAGCCTGCCCCGGTCATGCGGGAGCCAATCACGCCCTCCTGCTCCCAGGCCAGCTCTGCCAGAGTGTCAAGCTCCACTCCCGTCACATCGTAATCATCACGCAGGGAAACATGGCTCATATACATGAGCTCGCCAAAGCGCTGCACATCATCGGCCTCCAAAGCCTGCACAGCCTCCATGGTACGCTGGTTCTCATAGACCGCATGGCGGGCCCGCTGGCGCTCCACATGGTCGGAAATATGCCCGGCCAGCTTGTCATACTCAAGATTGGTCATTTCACCAAGGGTTGCCAGCTCAGGGCGCACTTCCTTCAGCTCATTCAGAGCGTGCTCGCACTGGGCACGGCGCACATTATAAGCAGAAGAAGCCAGCGAATGGGGCTTGTTGGTATTAGTGATGACAATGCTGGCACCATCCAGAGCAAGCTTGCTATAACGGTACTCAAGGGTGCTGCAGTCAAGGAGAATTGCGCAATCCTTCTTGCCCATGCCCACGGCAAACTGATCCATGATGCCGCAGTTCACTCCTACGAAGGTGTTCTCAGCCTTCTGGCTCAGCTTCACCATCTCCACCATATCCAGGCCAAAGCAAAAAGCATCATTCAGGATCACTGCTGTCAGCACTTCCAGCGAAGCGGAGGAAGAAAGGCCGGATCCATTGGGCAGGGTGCCATAAATGAGGATATCGAAGCCATGGGCGCATTTATGCCCTGCATCCTCGAAAACCTTTACCACCCCCATGGGATAATTAGCCCACCCCTTGTCCCTGTCATATGCAAGACCTGACATCTCAAACTCGATAATGCCCGCCCCTTCCTGATTCATGGAGTAGATACGGGTCATATTATCTGCGCGGTCAGCCACCAAAGCGTAGGTGCCCAGGGAAATGGCACAGGGGAAAACATGCCCGCCGTTGTAGTCCGTATGCTCGCCAATCAGGTTAACCCGGCCCGGAGAAAAGAACGCCCTAGTCTCAGCCTTGCCAAACTTCTCCTCAAAAACCTTTTTCATCTCTGCCAGAATCTCTTGTGCCATGACATTTCCTCCCGCTTTATCGTAAACGTTTTCCTGTTTGCTTTAAAATATAGTGCAAGCCAAAAACTGTCCGAACTTGCACTGTATTTCCTCTTGTTGTATATAAGTTTACTACCGATTTACTCCTTTGTCAATGATTTTTTGTAAACGTTTTCCATCGATGATTCCCTCCTAAGAGGAAGTCATTAAACGCCCCTCCCAGAGGGAAGCAGCAGCGAAGCTGCCATAGGGAATCTATGCCAACTTCGCGGATTCAGGGATAGCTCAGTACAGCCTGCCGCCTTCATCTATGCCGAACACCTGCAAGTAATGCCTGTACTCCTCCTGCCAGCTGTGCCAATACTTCCGGCAGGTCAGCAGCCCCTGCACAACCGCTCTCTTGTCATGAGGCATTCCACCTTCACCACGGTAAGCCTTGATTACAGCCGCCAGCCCTTCAGGCAAAAACTCTATTCCTTCCAGCTTGCTTCCCGCAGGCAGCTGCATCAGCGAGATGAAAAGCGTTTCTGCCGCCGTATTTTCCATCTTCCCGGCCGCCTCCAACGCTCCTGCTTTATCACCTGCCAGCACCCTGCCCCAAAGCTCCTGCTGTGGCACAGGAATTCCTGCCACACTGAACTCTTCCTGCAAGGCTGCCAGCAGTTCCAAATCCATCTTCTCTCCTGCCCAGTGCCAAAGCTCCCGCAAGGCCTGTGCACGTTCCTTGAAGTTCGGCATAATTTTCGTCATGAACGCCCCCGGTGGCATAAGCAGGCGCAGTCCCTGCCACATTTCAGGATTATAAGGATTGCTTGATAAGACAGGCTCCAGCCAACTCAGCGCCTCCTCCCTGCGGCCCGCCTCTGCCAGCCGCAGACCCAGACGTGGCAGGGCACGCTTCATCACGTGCTTGACCAGCTGACCTCCCTGGCAAGGGCCGCCCCCGGCAAAATCCATCAGGAGCTTGATGCCATCATCCTGCCAGCCCTCTTCCGTCAGCAACAGCCCCTCTTCACCCTTGAAATCCCCATCTTCCTGAAACGCTGCTTCGCAATGCCTGAGCCAGGACAGCTTTTCCTCCCGGTCCTTCCCCTGCTCCTTTAGGCAGTCCAGCAAGCGCCAGTACACTTCCCTGTTGCCATCTATGGCCATGGGGCCTTTCTCAAGAGCCAGTTTCCCATAGTGCTCTGCCAAAGCAAACTCCCCCAGGCCATAGCAACAATCCATGAGGTAGCGGTAATCCTCCGGCTGCTCACCGCCCTGTTTTTCAATTTTTTGCCAAAGCAATTTCAAATTGCGCTCATACTTTGCCCGCACCCGTCCCGAGGAATACCCCGTATGGCGCACGGTGAGGAAACTGCCGTCATAGAGGCGCACTTCCTTCTCACCATCCTTCAGCATTTCATGGATATTGCCCACATAGCGGCGCTGAGGCAGATTCTTCCATACTCGTACGGCAGGATAATCCAGGATAGGCT
Source organism: Selenomonas sp. AB3002 (assembly GCF_000702545.1). Taxonomy (NCBI): domain Bacteria; kingdom Bacillati; phylum Bacillota; class Negativicutes; order Selenomonadales; family Selenomonadaceae; genus Selenomonas; species Selenomonas sp. AB3002. Next base: position 1,810,335 of record NZ_JNIO01000008.1, read on the forward strand.
GCTCCCCCGCCTCCTCATCCACCGCCCGCACCAGCACGGAAATGGCCCCGCTGAAATTTTCCCGGTTTCTCATAGCCAGGAAATTCCGCAAGAGCTCCGGACGGTCAAAGGTTTCATCCGCATCAAGGAAGACAAGCCAATCTCCCTGGGCACAATCTATAGCCCTATTCTTGGCAGCGGCAAAGTCATCGCACCAGACAAAATCAAATACCTTGGCACCGGCTTCCTGTGCAATTTCCTTCGTCCTGTCGGTGGAGCCCGTGTCCACTACAATCATTTCATTTGCATAAACCTTGCTCTTTTCCAGCCAAAGTGGCAGTTCCCGTTCCTCATTCTTCACAATTACACAAGCGGAAATATCAAGCATCTCCGCCTCTGCCAAAACTTCCCGCCATACTTTCAGCTGTGCCTGCGCTGTTTTCCTTAACTCATCAGTAAAAAGCACAGGCTCCAGTCCCTGTGGCTCAGGCAGGTCCAGAGCTCTTGTCATGGCTTCCTCCGCCCCCCGAATATCATAAACTGCCCCCAGGCTCAGGGAAAGCTCTGCCCAAAGCTCCGGCAGTTCCGGGAAGTCCTGCACCGCCCGCCTGGCCACAGCTGCCCGTTCCTCCCTGCGCAAAGGATCCTGCCCCAGGATTTCCAGCAACAGATGATAAGAGCGGCTGGCATACACCACCTGCCTGCGCCCCTGGGCAATATCCAGCCTGGCATAGCGCTCCGCTTCAGCAGTATCATCCAGCCCATAAGCAGCCTCGGCCAGGTACATATAGAGGCTCCCCGTCTCCTTCCCCTCCGCCTGCCGCTGCTTCATCTCCTCCTGCAAAAGGGCATAATTTCTCTCGGCTTTCTCCCGGCTGAGTTCCTTACGATATCCCGTATGCTCTATGTGAAGTTCCTGCTCCCCCAGAAGTTGCAAGGACTGCAAAGGACGGCCATTGATGCACAATTCCTCATGTATGCGTCCCACATAGGCAAGCCCTTGCTGGTTCCGCACCAAGCGCAAGGCCGGAGCCGTCACGTCCATACCATCCGTGCCCAGATTGGTAAGCGGCACCAGCAATGCTTCGTTTTCCCCATACTTTTCCACGATTTTTCGTAAATTTCGAGAAGTATCCTCAGTGAAATACTCATCCGCATCCAAAAGCACCAGCCAATCCCCTGTTGCTTCCCTCAGGGCAGCATTACGAGCCTTGGCAAAGTCATTCTCCCAGGCAAAAAACAGCAGCCGCGCCCCAAACTCCTCTCCCACAGCCTTGACAGGAGAGCACACCGCCGTCTGTACCACGATTATCTCATCCACCTGACCCTCTATGCTTTCAAGCGACTTTCTAAGCTCTGCCGCCTCATCCTTTACAATATAGCAAGCCGAAATCCTCATACTCCCGCCCCCTCTTTGCCCATGATATTCGCTGTGCAAAAGAAAATCCCCTTCTTTTGCAGAAAGGGAGAAACAGAACTGTAATTTCATATCAATTCGCTATTTTCCTAAACTCCAGCAGGAATATCAGAACAGGTGACGAATATTTGCAAAGTCATTATATATATTTTTTGTTTAGGGGGAACACATGAAAAATTTAGCAATAATCCCGCTTGTTCTGGCCCTTATCATGGTCTTCAGCGGCATCGGCTTGTACAATTCCGTAAAAAGTGCCAAAATCGAAGTAGATACCCAATACGGGCAAGTGGAAAACCAAATCCAACGGCGGGCGGATCTGATTCCCAATCTGGTGAACACCGTCAAGGGCTATATGCAATATGAGGAAAAGGTCCTGACTGAGGTAACAGCAGCCCGGGCCAAAGTGGCAGGTGCCGCTTCGCCAGAGGAAATGGCAGTGGCAGACCAGGAGCTTACTGGAGCCCTTGGCAGGCTGCTGGCTGTGGTGGAAAATTATCCCACCCTGAAGTCAGATGCTCATTTCACAGAACTTATGCGGGAAATTGCCGGTTCAGAGAACCGCATTGCCGTGGCCAGGCGCGACTACAACAACGCCGTCCGTGAGTACAATATCACCGTCAGCACCTTCCCTGGCAATATCTTTGCAGGCATGATGGGCTATGGTCCTCTTGCCCCCTTTGCGGCTGATGAGGCGGCACACAGCGTGCCCCAGGTGGCATTTTGAAGGCGGCAGTACGGGCAGTCGTCTGCCTAGTAGTCATAGCTTGCATGGCTTTCCTGTGGCTGAACGAGGACACCACACCCCCTGATATCCCTTCAGCCCCCACCCAGGATATATATGTGGCAGACTTCGAGAACATGGTAGAGCCTGCGGAACGACAAAAAATCCTTTCCATCGGTCAGGATCTGGATAACCATTTTGGGGCACAACTGGTGGTGGTGACTATCGACACGCTGAACGAGGAAGATATAGAAAGCTACGCCAATCGCCTGTTCCGCACCTGGGGCATTGGCGATGCAGAAAAAAACAACGGCGTACTGTTGCTCATTGCCAAAGGTGACCGGAAGTTTCGCATCGAGGTGGGCTACGGGCTGGAGGGCGCCATCACCGATGGCTATGCCGGGGAAGTGCTGGACGGCATGAAAGGCAAATTCCGCAGCGAAGCGTATTCTGCCGGCATCTATGAAGCCTATCAAAAACTTGCCCGCAAGGTCTATGAAAACTACGGGACAGAGGTACCGTCCAGTGTGCTCACTGCTCCCCAACCTGCTATACCGGCAGAAACGCCACCGGTAGCAGAGATGGAAACAGAATGGTGGGAGGATATACTCTACTGGGGCATATCAATCATTCTGGTTCTGGTGGTAGCTTTCCTGTTCTACGGTGTAATCGGTCCACTGGTCAGCATGGCCATGCTTCTTGCCATAAATATCTTTATGAATATCCTGGGCGTCCTGCTTTATATCATCACAATGGGACACCTGGGCAGCCTGAAATGGCAATCCTATACCAATAACGATAATGACGACAATGATGACAACTTCTGGAGCGGCGGTTCCGGTGGCAGCTCAAGCTACAGTTCAAGCGACAGTTCCAGCAGCTCCAGCAGCTCCAGCAGCTCAGGCGGCTACGGCGGCGGCAGCTCCGGCGGCGGCGGCTCCTCGGGTGGCTGGTAACAAAAATTGCGTCCAAAATAAGCCCCTCGAAAGGTTTCTTCCGAGGGGCTTGCTGTTTGAATCAAAGGCTATATTCAGTTCCGCTAGCCTTGAGTCTGGCCATAGCGCGCAGGAGGGCAAGCTCGGCGCGCTTTTCGTCTATGCTCTGCTTGACTTCCGGCGTGCCGGTCTTGAATTTTTCCAGGCGCTCCCTGGCCCTGTCAAAGGCTCTCTGGGCGCGGTTTACGTCAATGTCCACGGGGGCTTCTGCCGCCGTTGCCAGTACCGTGACTTTTTCAGGAGTTACCTCCATGAAGCCGCCGGCGCAGGCTATGAGCTGCTCGTCCCTGCCGTCCTCGAACTTCACCCTCAGGGCGTGGGGCTCAAGGCCGGTGACCAGGGGGGCGTGCTTGGGCAGGATGCCCAGCTCGCCGCCGGTGGAACGGACGATGACCATGCGGACGTCCTCTGAATAGACCACCTTGTCAGGGGAAACTATCTCCAGCCTGGTTGTAGCTAAAGCCATCTAAATCAGGCCTCCTCCGCTTTCAGCTTCTTGGCCTTCTCAATGATCTCGTCAATGCCGCCTACCATGTAGAAAGCAGCCTCAGGCAGGTCGTCATGCTTGCCTTCAAGGATTTCCTTGAAGCCGCGAAGGTTTCCTTCAGAGGCACGTATTTGCCCGGAGTGCCAGTGAAGACCTCTGCCACAGCGAAGGGCTGGGAGAGGACGCGAAGGTGATGCACGCCTGCAGGACTCATATACATTATTTTCTAAATACAAAAAGATATTCATGGGCAATGAGCAAGAAATTATATTTCACGCTGTTAGTTTTCCAGTAGCCTGTGGCTCTGCAGTTGTGCTGTTCTTTGATAATAAGCTCCTTCAGGGTGAAGCCTGCTTCCTCGAAGATTTTCATTACATCGAAGGACATTGGCACCATGCACCCTTTCTTTCTGGTGTCTCCCATAAGGATAGCGCAGAATTTGTCCTTTTTCAGAACTCTGTAGCTTTCTTTCGCCACCTTTTTCATTTCCTCCAGAAAGTCTGCTATTGCCATGCGGGATAGGTCTGCCGGAATATCTTCGCTGTACTGAATAATGTTAGCATAGGGCGGGTGGGTGCATATCAAGTCTATTTGTTCGTCTTTCAGAAAGTCAAGGTTTCTGGCGTCTCCTTTTTGCAGGGTAACCCTGCCCTCTGCCCCTTCGTGCTCGAAGTCTGTCTTTTCACGGCATCTTTCCAGGGCCATATCATTGACGTCCACGCCAATAATGTTGCGGTTCAAAAGTTTTGCTTCCACCAGCGTAGTGCCGCCTCCGGCGAATTGGTCAAGGACACAATCTCCTTCTTTGGAGTAACGGAGCATGATGTTGCGGGGGATATAGGGCGACCAGTTACCCCGCCATTTTGCGTCATGTGTGGCCCAGTCGCCACGTTTTGGGAATGTCCAGTGGGTGGTCATTCTAAGTTCAAAGTCCTCTGGCTCCCATTTTATAATCTTTTTTGGCTTTTTATTTGCAGGCTTTTCAGCCGTAATTGTGTCCAACAGCAATCCTCCTATAATTATTATTTTCGATCATTTTCGATCGTTTTGTATTGAATAATATAGCACAGGATCACAAATCTTGGCAAGTATTGTTTCATCTTTCCCCTTTGCGGGCAATTCTCCCGCATATTTCAAAACGGCTTAGAAGCTTGATTTTATTAGCGTTGTGCACTAAAAAAGGCCAGCTGGAAAACTGACCTTGATGGTTTTTATATTGCTGTTGTCTCTTTCTTGTTTATTATTGTTTTAATCTATACTCGCCTCGGCCCAAGAATTCTACAAAGCCCTTGTCACGCAGATATTGTAGTTGCTGGCGGATTTTTGGCTGAACATTGTGATTTTCCCTGTGGCGCTCTTGCAGATAATCGGTGAAGGCATACACGTCCTGCAGGGTGAAGTGTTCCCTGCCTATTTGCTCTAAGCAGTAGAGTACGTCCATGAGCCAGCCCCTAGCCTGTATTCTGCTGGTGGCAAGGGCTGTGGTGGCGGAGACTTTTTCACAAACGGCTTTAGGGTCAAGGATTTCTCTTTGACTGATGACAGAGATTTTTCCTTGAGCGGGAATATTCTTCCAGGCGATATTGCACCCTGTCCACCCCGCCCGGCGGGCTGTAGGCGGCAGGGGCTTCCTCTTGATGATGATTTCCGAGGTGAAGAAGTAGCTGGGGATTATCCAGAGGTTTTCTACCATGTATTCAGGGCGCGTGTATTCCATGACGAACAGGTGCGGGTTATTGTCATCCCTGAGCCTTCCCATCATGGTTTCATAGGCTCCGTCTGCAATTACCGAGCCGAAGCGCCCATTATGGCTTTTCAGTTCGAAGGTGTTCCGGCAATGGGGGCAGCAGAGGTCTGCCACGGGCTTGTTGTTTTGCAGATGCTCAAGGCGGGGCGCTCCACACATGACACAGTACATGTTTTCAGCGGCCCAGGCTTCCGTAATGACTCTGGCTTGCTGTTGTGGACTGTGGTAAGCTGCCCCCAGGTCAGCGTCCATGCGTATGTCCATGTTTTGCCTCCTGTCGCTGGATCTGAAATACGGCTGGCAGAATGAATGCCAGACGTACAAAATGTCATGAAAGTATTTTTCGCTTACCGACTTGCCTTACCAATTTGCTTCCACATACTTATTTGCCGTTTTGTCATCGAGTCCGAAAACTTCTGCCAACTTGAGGGCAATGGTTTTCTTGTCCAGGTTAAGGCTTTTCAGTGCAACTACCGTGCCCCTGATGCCTTTCTTTTCGCCTCGTTCTTCGCCCCTTTTTTCGGCATAACTCAATTGTGCTGCCTGGTCGCGACGGAATTTCTCTGCCTTCTCATAAGACCTTCTGGCCACTTCGTCTTTGGTGAACATGTCTTCCACCTCCATTGCCTCTTTTATGGCCTCTTCACCGGCGGCTATTTCCTCCAGTTCCTCATCAGAGGTAGCAGGAGAAAAATATGCCGCCCATTTTTCCATGCGGTTCATGTCCTTTACGCTCTTGCTCTTGAACTTCGGCAGTTCAAGGAAGTGTATTTCCAGCTTGTCCGTCAGCTGGCACTGGGTCTTGATATCGTAGATGCCAAAACAACTGTGCATATCGGTGTACTGCTTTTCATTGAACAGGTTGAAGCCCAGAATGTTGATGGCAATGGTACGCTTTAGCTGGTCGTATTCCTCGCCGCGCTTCAAATCGGCATAGTTTCGCGCCCAGTAGAACAGGGAACGCTCCCCCATGGCAGCCAGAGCATTGACCTGCATTTCGATATTGACCTTAGTGCCGGAAGCCGTACGCCCCAGTATGTCAAGGCGCGACTCCTTGCCCTCATACTCATCAGAGTCAATCTCCCGGTCGATGAACTCAATGTCCACCAGTTGCTCAGTGCCCTGAAACTCAAGGAAAGCATTGATAAGTGCAAGAGTAATCTTAGGATACTTTGCGAAGATTGCTTTGAAAACCGCATCATTGGTGCGGTTGATGCGAAAAGCCGCCATGGTCATTCCTCCCATTTCTTCTTTTATTTTATGACTTTGCCTTTTGAAAAACAACACTTCTCCACTAAAAAATGGCTGTGCAATTATTATGCAACAGCCATTTTAATCGTCTTAAAGGCTATATTCAGTTCCGCTGGCCTTGAGTCTGGCCATGGCTCTCATGAGAGCCAGTTCGGCGCGCTTTTCGTCAATGCTTTGCTTGACCTCGGGAGTGCCGGTCTTGAATTTTTCCAGACGCTCCCTGGCGCGGTCGAAAGCCCGCTGGGCGCGGTTTACGTCAATGTCCACGGGGGCTTCTGCCGCCGTTGCCAGTACCGTGACTTTTTCAGGAGTTACCTCCATGAAGCCGCCGGCGCAGGCTATGAGCTGCTCGTCCCTGCCGTCCTCGAACTTCACCCTCAGGGCGTGGGGCTCAAGGCCGGTGACCAGGGGGGCGTGCTTGGGCAGGATGCCCAGCTCGCCGCCAGTGGAACGGACGATGACCATGCGGACGTCCTCTGAATAGACCACCTTGTCAGGGGAAACTATCTCCAGCCTGGTTGTAGCTAACGCCATCTAAATCAGGCCTCCTCCGCTTTCAGCTTCTTGGCCTTCTCAATGACCTCGTCAATGCCGCCTACCATGTAGAAAGCAGCCTCGGGCAGCTCGTCATGCTTGCCCTCAAGGATTTCCTTGAAGCCGCGGATAGTCTCCTTCAGGGGCACGTACTTGCCTGGGGTGCCGGTGAAGACCTCTGCCACAGCGAAGGGCTGGGAGAGGAAACGCTGGATCTTGCGGGCGCGGGACACGGTGAGCTTATCATCGTCGGAAAGCTCTTCCATACCCAGGATGGCGATGATATCCTGCAGGTCCTTGTACTTCTGCAGCACAGCCTGCACACCGCGGGCCACTTCGTAATGTTCCTCGCCGATGACATGGGGGTCAAGGATACGGGAAGTGGAATCCAGGGGGTCCACTGCCGGATAGATGCCCAGCTCTGCAATCTGGCGGGAAAGCACCGTGGTGGCATCCAAATGGGTGAAGGTGCCTGCCGGTGCCGGGTCAGTCAGGTCGTCTGCCGGCACATATACTGCCTGCACGGAAGTGATGGAGCCTTCCTTGGTGGAGGTGATGCGCTCCTGAAGGGCACCGATATCCGTGGACAGGGTGGGCTGATAACCAACTGCGGAAGGCATGCGGCCCAGCAATGCGGACACCTCGGAACCTGCCTGGATGAAACGGAAGATGTTGTCGATGAAGAGCAGCACATCCTGATGCTGCACATCGCGGAAGTACTCTGCCATGGTGAGGCCCGTGAGGCCCACGCGCATACGTGCTCCGGGGGGCTCATTCATCTGGCCGTAGATGAGGGCCGTCTTGTCGATAACCCCGGACTCGGTCATTTCGTTCCAAAGGTCATTGCCTTCACGGGTACGCTCGCCCACGCCTGCGAAGACGGAGTAGCCGCCGTGCTCGGTGGCGATGTTGTGGATCAGCTCCATGATAAGCACGGTCTTGCCCACGCCTGCGCCGCCGAAGAGGCCGATCTTGCCGCCCTTGGAATAGGGAGCAATCAGGTCAACCACCTTGATGCCTGTCTCCAGGATGCTGGTGGCAGTCTCCTGCTCGTCGAACTTCGGAGCCGGGCGATGGATGGGCCAGAACTCCTTGTTGCCAACTGGTTTCGGGTTGTGGTCAACGGTCTGTCCCAGCACGTTGAACACGCGGCCCAGGCACTCGTTGCCCACGGGCACCTTGATGGGAGCGCCGGTATCCTCAGCGTCCATGCCACGCTGGAGACCATCGGTGGAGCTCATGGCGATGCAGCGGGTGACGCTGTCACCCAGATGCTGCATGACCTCTACCACCAGGTCGATATCCACCTTGTCGGCTTTGCCCTTGATGGTGATTGCATTGAGTATCTCCGGCAGCTCGCCTGCCGGGAACTCGATATCTACGACAGGTCCGATGACCTGTACGACTTTACCTTTTGCCAATGTAAAACCTCCTCCTTCCGGAGTTTCCACTCCTGAGGATAATATTGTGCACCGTAATTACTTCAGGGCTTCTGCGCCGCTGACGATCTCGTTGAGCTCCGTGGTGATGCCTGCCTGACGTACCTTGTTGTAATGCAGCTCCAGCTTGGAGATAAGCTCTGCCGCATTGTCGGTAGCGTTGCTCATTGCATTCATGCGGGAGGACAACTCACTGGCTGCCGCCTGCAGCAGGGCTGCATAGACAGTAGTGTAGAGGTACTGGGGCAGCATGTGCCCAAGCACCGCCTCCGCCGAAGGCTCATAGATGTACTCGGTGCCGGGGCCCTTCGCCTCACCGGCTTCCCCCTCCGGTGCCACGAAAGGCAGCAGCTGCACTGTCTCGGGCACGCAGGAAATAGCCGATACGAAGCGGGTGTAGACCATCTGCACATCAGAGATTTCTCCGCTTTCGAATCTCTCTATGATGTGGCGGGCAATCTTCTGGGCATGCTCAAAATGAGGCTTCTCAGAAAAGCCCGTGAAGGTCTCGGCCACGTTATAATTTCTGTGCTTGAAGAAATCCCGGGGCTTGCGGCCCACAGTGACTACTTCGGTGGTCGCCTTATCCTCGATGGACTGGAGAGCTTCCTTGCAGGCATTGCTGGAATATGCTCCAGCCAGGCCCTTGTCAGCTGCCATCACCAGCACCAGGCGGTGTCCCTCCTCATGGGTTTCAAGCAGAGGATGGGAGAACTCGCCACCCACGGTCACGGCAATCTCCTTCACCACCTCAGACACCTTTTCCGCATAGGGACGGTTGGCCTGGGCTGCCTCCTTGGCATGGCGCATACGGGACGTAGCCACCATGTCCATGGCGTTGGTGATCTGCTGGATGCTCTTGACGCTCTTGGTACGGCGCTTGATGTCTTGTAAGCTAGGCATGAAAATCCCTCCTTACGCCATCTTGTAGTCCACGGTTTCCTTGAACTCCTCGATAGCCTGGGAGATTTCCTTCTCAAGAGCATCATCCAGTTTCTTCTGCTCTGCAATCTTCTTGCCGGTGTCGGGATGGGAAGTGTGCATGAACTTGATGAAGTCATCCTGGAACTTCACGACCTTGTCCACGGGGATATCCGTCAGGAAGCCGCGGACAGCGGTGAAGATGGTCAGCACCTGATCCTCAACGGAAAGAGGTGAATACTGGGCCTGCTTCAAGGTCTCAACCATGCGCACGCCGCGGTCCAGCTGTGCCTTGGTAGCCTTGTCCAGGTCGGAGGCGAACTGGGCGAAAGCTGCCAGCTCGCGGTACTGGGCCAGGTCCAGACGCATGGTACCAGCCACCTGCTTCATGGCCTTGATCTGGGCGGAACCGCCTACGCGGGAGACGGAAAGGCCCACGCTGATAGCCGGGCGGATACCGGAATAGAAAGCATCCGTCTCCAGCATGATCTGGCCGTCGGTGATGGAGATGACGTTGGTAGGAATGTAGGCCGAAACGTCGCCTGCCAGAGTCTCGATGATGGGCAGCGCCGTGATGGAACCTGCACCCAGCTCGTCGGAGAGCTTGGCTGCGCGCTCCAGGAGGCGGGAGTGGAGGTAGAAGACATCGCCCGGATATGCCTCACGTCCGGGGGGACGGCGAAGCAGCAGGGACATGGCACGGTAAGCTGCAGCGTGCTTGGTAAGGTCATCGTACACGCAGAGGCAGTGGCCGCCGTGGCCATTCTCATCCTTGGTGTACATGAAGTACTCAGCCATGGCTACGCCGGCATAAGGTGCCAGATACTGCAGCGGTGCGCTGTCAGAAGCGGTAGCTGCCACCACGATGGAATACTCCATAGCGCCGTGGTCTTCCAGGGTCTTCACCACACGAGCTACAGTGGAGGCCTTCTGGCCGATAGCCACGTAGACGCAGATGCAGTTCTGGCCCTTCTGGTTGATGATGGTATCGGTGGCGATAGCCGTCTTGCCGGTACCGCGGTCGCCGATGATGAGCTCGCGCTGGCCGCGCCCGATGGGCACCAGGGCATCGATAGCCTTGAGGCCGGTCTGGAGAGGCTCATGGACGGACTTGCGGTCTGCAATGCCCGGTGCCTTGAACTCTACAGGGCGGGACTCCGTAGTCTTGATGGGGCCCTTGCCGTCGATGGGACGGCCCAGGGCATCCACCACGCGGCCAATCATGGCCTTGCCCACGGGCACCTGCATGATCCTGCCCGTACGCTTGACGGTGTCGCCTTCCTTGATTTCCACGTCGCCGCCCAGGATAACGGCACCGACGTTGTCCTGCTCAAGGTTCAGGACCAAACCATATATATCATTGCCGAAATCGAGGAGCTCGCCTGCCATAGCCTTGTCCAGGCCATGGATATGGGCGATGCCGTCGCCGATTTCGATAACCGTGCCAACATCATCCACATTCAGATCTACATTGTAGTTCTTGATCTGGTCTTTGATGATCGCGGTTATTTCTTCCGGATTCATTTTCATATTTCGCTGTCACCCCAGTTTCTTTATCCTCTGTCCGCACAAAACACGAACAGTTCAATTGGCCACGGAACCTTCCATAAATAACCTGCTGCTATGCTTGTCTAAATCTCCTCAGCCTGCGTTGTCGTCGTTCGACGTAGCACCGCTACGTCTCGCTCCTTCGCCTTGACTGAGAAAATTTATCCTGCGCATATCTAGCACGTTATTTATTTCAGCTTCCTAGGAGCTGTGCTGTCATTTCCTGCAGGCGTCCCTTCACGGAGCCGTCAATGCGCTTGTCGCCAATGCGCACCACCACGCCGCCGATCAGGCTCTCGTCCTTGTGGGTGCGGAGAGTGATCTCCTTGCCCGTGACGGAAGCCAACTTCTTCTGGATCTTCTCCTGCTGTGAGGAGGTCAGCTCCTGGGCGCTGGTAACATCAGCCACCACAATGCCCCGGGCCTCATTGGACAGGCTGCGGTAGATATCCTCGATAGCCTCGAAGAGCTCTATGCGACGCTTGTCCACCAAAAGGTAGAGGAAATTAAGTACAGTCTTGGAAAGTTCCCCGTCAAAAAGCTTCCGCAGCAGTTCCTTCTTGTCCTCCCTCTGAATCTGGGGATTGGCAAGATAGCTTTTCAGCTGCGGAGCGCTGTCCAGGTCCTTTCGCACAGAGGCAAGCTCCTCACCGTAGGGGATGAGCTTTCCCTCTTCCTGCGCCAGCTCGAACATAGCCTTGGAGTACTTGCGCGCTAACTGTAAATTCAGCATGACAAATCACCAATCTTATTTTTATCGAGCTTTGCCACAAAATCGCCGATAAGCTGCTCGTTCTCGGCAGCGTCCAGGTTCTTGGAGATGATTTTGCCAGCAGCAGCCATGGACAGAGCCACCATCTGGGTGCGCAGCTCTTCCACTGCACGCTCCCTGTCGCGCTCGATCTCAGCCTTGGCGGCCTTCTTCATCTGCTCAATCTCCCGCTCCGTATCGGCTTTGCGGGCTGCACGGTACTCTTCCGCACGTTCCTCGGCTCTCGCCTGTATCTCCTGGGCACGAGCGCTGGCTTCTGCAAGCTTTGCCTTGTAGTCAGCCAGCACAGCCTCAGCAGCTGCCGCATCGTCATCAGCACGCTGAATGCTGTCGGCAATGCGGTTCTCACGGGCCTTCAGCATGCTCACGACCGGCTTGTAAGCCAGCCAGTGGAGCAGGGCCACCAGGATCAGGAAGTTCAGGATCTGCGCAACCAGCGTCATGTTCAGATCTATCAATTCCTATGCCTCCCTTCAATCATCAAACAAGATAAGAGTCTTATTTGATCAGCGGGTTAGCATAGAGCATGATCAGAGCCACGACCGTTGCGATGATGGCCATGGACTCGATGAGGCCGACGGAGATCAGGGTATTGGTGAAGAGCTTGCTGCCTGCCTCAGGCTGACGGGAAAGACCCTCGATGAAACGGCTGGTGACAAGACCATCACCTACGCCAGCGCCAATAGCGGCAAGACCCATCGTAATACCTGCGCCAACCAGAGCAGCGGCTACCATAATTGCGTTTTCCATGAAAAAATCCTCCTTAAATAATGAAAGATAAGAAAATTACTCTTCATCCTCTTTGACTGCGTTGGCGAAATACGCCATGGACAGCATCGTAAAGATGAACGCCTGCACGGCACCGATGAAGATACTGAAAGCCAACCAGATAACTGACGGCACCGGCATCCAGATCGGCATGAGTTTCAGCAGGATGATGATGAGGATCTCACCTGCCAGGATGTTGCCGAAGAGACGGAAGGACAATGTGATTGGCTTCGCAATCTCTTCAATGGCGTTGATGATGACAAAGACCGGCGTTGGCTTGAAGAAATGGCCGATATAATGGCCGCCCTTCCTTGCCACACCCAGCACGTGCACCATCACGATGACCAGCAGGGCCAGGCCCAAAGTGGTGTTCAGGTCATTGGTAGGAGACGCCATCCCAGGGATGAGTCCCAGCCAGTTTGACACCAGCAGGAACATGAAAAGCGAGATGATGAAGGGAGCCAAAAACATGCCGCCCTTGCCCATGGTGCCTTTCATCTGCGCCTGCAGACCTTCAACGACCATCTCTATCACATTCTGCCAGCCGCTGGGTACCAAAGAAAGGTTCCGAACAGCCAGGAAGGCAATGATGAGGACGATCGCCATGGTGAGCCAAGTCATGCAGAGGGTTTCCCAGTTAAAGGTCATACCAGCCCATTGCACAACTTCGCGAACACCGATTTCATGCATAAACCTCTACCTCCTCCAGGGCTTTGCCCCAATATTTTTAGGGCGGATTGCTCCGCCATTTGGAACTGTCCGTAAATTTTTGCTTTACTTACTTTCAATTCCTTATGAGAACCGGCGCCTTTCAGCTCCGTTTTCCCTTCTTGAGATTATTGCCTATCATCAACACCAGAGCCGTCAGATAGACCGTGAGAAATCCCAGCACCGTCACCGCAAAGACCTGGGTGCCGATCCTGGCCGCTACGCCAAAGATAAGTGCCAGGGTAAGAAGCCTCAGAATAAGGCCAAAGAGCATTTCCTTCTTGGCACCTTGCGCGCTCATCCCCGCGCTGCGGAAGGTGCGGTAGACCAAAGTCCAAAGGTAGGCTCCCGCTGCCAGATACCCGATGAACAGGGCTCCTATCAGCTGCGCCCCGCCGGATGCCATGAGGCTCAGGCAGAGCATGGCCGTGAAGACCGCCAGGGTCAGGCAAAAGGGCCTTTTGATTTCTCCCAGTGCTTCTTTCAAAACAGAGGTATCCATTCGCAAATTCTCCCACAAGTGCATTATTCTACACAATGCACTTTATTCCTGCCTGCAGCAAAGAAAATAAGCATTTTCCCACTTGCACGCAGTTTTTATTATAAGATATTACTTTGTTTATCGCAAGTGAAGATTATCATAATCGCCATGAATTATTCCTATTGTATCATAACTAGGGCGTGTTGATTAAATGAGCTTGCCCCAGATTTGCTGGGATAGGCTGTCCATTGCAAGGCGACAAACCGGAGGCATAGCGGTGCTATGTCGAGGATTTGTCAACGCAGCAGGGACAGTCAAGACCAGTAAAGATGGGGTGAGTGAATTAATCAACACGCCCTGACATAAAATGAGCATAATTCAAACCACGCCGTTTTCCTTGATTTGCCGGTAAAGGGTATAAATAGCCCCCGGAAAGCCTATGATGATTCCCACCAGCTTCCCTGCGTACCCCAATCCAAGATTTTCGTCAGCCAGATTGCCCAGCCAGAGGCAGATGCCCACAAACACGACAAAATAAATGCCTACACCGGACAGCAGGGCAAAGGCTCTGACAGCCTGCCTGAGGCCCTCATTCTTTCCGGGTTCTTCGCTCATCTTTTTCCCTCCACAACAAAGAGGCCCCCTGCCGGGCAGGGAGCCAGTGAACCTTATTTATCGCTGCCCATGAAAACGTCCGGGCGCTCGTCAGCCAGGCCATAATGATAGAGGATAGCCTGGATGATGCGGCGGCTGGCCTCGCCATCACCATAGGGATTGCAGGACTCAGCCATGCGGCTGTATTCTTTTTCATCGGTGAGGAGAAGTTTTGCTTCCTCATAGACGCGCTCACGGTCGGTGCCGATGAGCTTAACCGTGCCTGCGGCCACAGCCTCGGGGCGCTCGGTGGTATCCCGCAGCACCAGCACAGGCTTGCCCAGAGCCGGAGCCTCCTCCTGAACTCCGCCGGAATCCGTGAGGATCAGATGCGCCCTGCTCATGAGGTTGGCAAAGGGCTCATAATCCAAGGGGTCGATAAGGTGTACTTTCTCAAGCCCCCCCAGTTCTTCATTGACCACTTCCCGCACCTTGGGGTTCTTGTGCACGGGGAAGACTACCTCCACATCGGCGAACTCCTCGGTGAGCTGCTTAAGTGCCTTGTACACATGACGCATGGGCTCACCCAGATTCTCACGGCGATGGGTAGTTACAAGGATGATGCGCTTGTTCTGGAAGTCGATTTTCTTCAGTAGCTCATCTTCAAACTGGAAATCCTCCCGCACCGTATGGTGCAGGGCATCGATAACCGTATTGCCCGTGACGAAAATCTGCTCGGCAGGCACATTCTCTGCCAGCAGATTGCGCTCAGAAGTCTCCGTGGGCGCAAAATCCAGAGCTGCGATGCAGCCCGTGAGCTTGCGGTTCATTTCCTCCGGGAAGGGAGAATAGATATTGTGGGTGCGGAGGCCTGCCTCCACATGGCCCACGGGAATCTGGTGGTAGTAGGCCGCCAGGGCGCCTGCAAAGGTAGTGGTGGTATCACCGTGTACCAGCACGATATCCGGCTTCTCCTCCTGCAGCACCTTGTCAAGGCCCATCATGGCCTTGGAGGTGATGTCAAAAAGGGTCTGGCCGGCAGACATGATGTCCAGATCGTGGTCCGGCTTGATTTCGAAGAGGTTCAGTACCTGGTCAAGCATATCCCTGTGCTGGGCTGTCACAGCCACCACCGGCGTAATCTCCTCCGGGTGCTTCTGGAGTTCCAGCACGATAGGAGCCATCTTGATGGCCTCCGGACGGGTGCCAAATACAGTCATCACCTTGATTTTCTTGTTTGCCATAAATCTATCACCTTTCCCCATACAGATAAAGGCAGGGAACGAGCCTGCCTTCATTGGGATTCCCTATTAACTGCTCAGTGCTGCTGGGCAGAATCATTCAAATGGAAAATACCGATTTTCTTGGCCCCAAAGAGCACTGCCGAAATAACCACGCACACAATAGCGATGGACATCTGGGGGCTGACCTCCGTGAGAGCCACAGCGCTGAGACCCAGCAGGGCGCTGATGACGTACATCAAGAGCACTGCCTGACGCTGGGTGAAGCCCAGATCCAGCAGACGATGATGCAGATGACCCTTGTCCGGCTTGAAGATGGGCACTCCCCCACGGTAGCGGCGCACAATGGCAAAAGTGGTGTCCATGATGGGCAGCCCCAATGCCAGGATGGGCACGATGAGGGCGATGGTAGCTGCGCTCTTCACCGCCCCGATGACGGAAATGCCAGCCAACATAAAGCCCAGGAACATGCTGCCAGAATCCCCCATGAAGATGCGGGCAGGATTGAAGTTATAGTAAAGGAAGCCAAAGGCAGCCCCGGCCAGAGCCGCCGTCAGCACGGCCACCAGCATGAAGCCCTGCTGCAGGGCCACCAGGAAGATGGTGACAGCCGCAATGGAGGAGACCCCCGCTGCCAGGCCGTCCAGGCCGTCAATCAGATTCACCGTATTGGTCAGGCCCACAATCCAGAACAAGGTAGCAGGCACAGCCAGATACTCAAGGAAGAGATAATCCCCAAAGGGGTCAGTAATGAAATCAATCCTCACATCAAAGCCAATCACCAGCACGCAGGCGGCGATAATCTGTCCCAAGAGCTTCACCTTGGCAGGCAAATTGGTATAATCATCGATAAGGCCAATGACCACAATCAGCGTGCCGCTGACCATCAGGCCAATGATTTCCTGCTGTACCTCAGCATCCACGCTCACCAGCACCAGCACAGCCGTCATAGCTGCCATGAAGGCCAGGTAAATGCCCAGCCCCCCAATGCGGGGAATGGGATTCTTATGCACTTTGCGGGCATCGGGCTTGTCAAGAGCCCCGGTTTTCTTTGCCAAAAAGATAACCCCAGGCGTCACCAGCAGAGCCATTCCGGCGGCAATGATGAACGCCAACATATAATCCGGCATAACTTAAGTCGCACTCCTTCAAATTCAAACGAAAAGGCACTCCTGCCTAAATAACAATCCTATTCTACCCCATGCCCATGGCAGTGTCAATAATGTATCTTATCCCTTGACAAGCATGAAAAAAAGCTGAAAGCATATAAAAAGGAGTCCTGCGGACTCCCTTAGATTCTTATGAACAGTTCCTTATGCAATTTCATCCGGCCTGCAAGTGATGATGCTGCCGTCTGTCTCGTAGTAGACCACCTGGGAAAGCTTCGCATTGCGCAGCATGCGCCTGCAAAGGAGACAAGGCTTGCCGGAGGCCAGTGTGCCGTCGGCGTTGTAGCCTACGATGTAGATGGTGGCACCTTCCATGAGAGCCGGGTCGGCATTGATGATGGCGTTCTGCTCCGCGTGGACAGCCACGCAGAGCTCGTAGTTCTGCCCCTTTGGGACTTTCAGCCGCTCGCGCTCGCAGAGACCCGTATCGATGCAGTTGGCCTCGCCTCTGGGGGCGCCGTTGTAGCCGGTGCTGATGATGATCTTGTCCTTGACTATGATGGCTCCGTAGCGCCGGCGCAGGCAGGTGGCACGGCGGCCAACCGCTTTGGCAATGTCAAGAAAATACTCCGTCCAGTCAGGACGGCTCTGCTGCTCTCCCATTTGGCTTCCTCCTCACACAGGTCCTTTATCAATTTCCCGGCGGGCAAGTATCACCGCCACCAGGTCATCCACTGGCTCCGGAGGCACCTGCATGGTGACAGGCAGGAACCGTCGCCATCCTTTAGGCGGATTTACCTGCCAGTAAAGCTTTTTGGCTTCCTCCGTGGTGCGGTATTCATCCACCACCTTCAGAGTCATTCCCGGCAAAACTTTCTTCAAGCGCCCCTCCGCCTCCTTGCTGGTGGTGCCATTGCCCATTATCAAACAAACAGGATCATGTTCCCTGGCCCTGGCTATGGCAAACTCTTCCAAGGCTTTTGTTTCAATCACCTGCCGCCAAAGGATTTCCCCCTGGTCATTCAATACTGCCAGACCGCATTTATCCCGACCCGGATCCAGTGCCATGATATTCATGCTCGATACACCTTTCATTTTGCAGTATAAATACCATCACTGTCCTGGGCAGGCTCCAGCTTGAAGTCAAGTCTCAACGGCCCCAGGGCATCCGTGGCATCGCGGGCATAGGCAGTAAGCACGATGTGGTCAGTGCAGCTCCGAAGGTTTTCCACCAGATTGTAGAACTGCGCCCCTTCGATGACACCTACGGAACCGCGGATAGGATCGGGCAGTATGCCCTTGGCCACCGCTGCCTGATTGACATTCATCAAGAAATCCATGGCCACCATCTCTGCCTCTTCCTCATCATGCTTCCTGAGAGTATACGGTTTGGCGAGAATGAGCTCCTTGCTGCCATAGATGATGCTGTTCTTATAAAGTTCCAGAGAAGCGCGGACAACTTCCCCGCGCACCAGATTGCCAGCGGCAACGATGCGCACTACCATATCCTGGGAACTTTCAGCAATAGCCTTGATGGCTGCCTCAGCTTCTGGCTGATATATCCAAAGGCCCTGATCTGTCTGATTGATGCCCAGGCGGGCAGACACATTGCGGTTAGCCAGCTGGGCCAGCGACTGAAGGTCTGCCTCCACAGCTTCCTCGCTGCGGCCCCCCTGGATTACTCCGCTGGCCAGGATTTCCCCTGCCCTGAAGGTTATGTCACCCTCACGCATGGTAATGAGACCATCCCTGAGACGCTCTGCATTCTGCTCAAGATTCTTGTTATCCTTGCTGAGCTTTTCATTATTCTCTGCCAGGCTGTCATTATCTGCCAATAGGGACTGGTTTTCACTGCTCAGGCTGTCCCTCTCTCTTTGCAGGTTTTCCTTTTCCTGCTGCAGAAGATCATTGCCTGCCTGCAGTTCACGGGATACAGCCTCTAATTCCTTCTGCTGGTTCTGGAGTTTTTCCACATCCACTTTGGCCTTATCCAGAGCGCTGTCAGCTGCTTCCTTCTCCACCCGGGCAGCCTGCAGCTCGCCTGTAGCCTGCTCAATGCCCGCCTGCATTTCCGCCATGTGACGCTTGAGCTTTTCCATGCCAAAGAGCGCCGTGCGGACATTTTCAGAGGTAGCCGCCAATACTGCAAAAGTCATGGTGGTAATCAGGGCCCCGGTGATGATGGTGACGATGATGGAGGTGTGCCGGGGACGCAGACCAAAAATAGACAAGCGCTTTTTGCCTATCTTGGTGCCAAGTCTGTCGCCAATAAAGGCAATAGCCCCACCTGTCAGTATCAAGACTGCTATGAGAAATACGCCATACATCTGCTATTGCCACCTTTCCTGGTTAGATTTCCTGCTGCTTATCTTGCTGTGTTATTTGGAAGCCCGCCTGATAAGGAATCCTCCTGCCAGCAGGCCCACGATGTTCGGTATCCAGACTGCCAGCATGGGAGCCAGAGCCCCGCTTCTTGCCAGGGCATTGCCCATAGTCATGAGCGCATAGTAGAAAAAGATGATGATGACGCTCATAGCAAAACCGGCAGAGGAAGAATTGCGGTTAGGCTGCAGCCCCAGCGGTATGCCGACCAGGGCAAATACCAGGCTCGCCATGGGCACGCTTACGCGCTGATAAAGCTCTGCTTCCAGCTTGTTGGTGTTTACAAACTGGGTCTTCATAATGTCAATCTCAGCCCGCAGCTCCTTCATGGTGAGCTCTGAAGGCTCCTTCTGTGCCCTGACTATCTGCTTGGGAGCGGAAGCCACAGGCAGGGTCTGCTTGTCAAAGCGCAGGGTATGCGCCTTCTTGTCCTCGCCTTCGGCCATATCATAGATAATGCCGTTGTGCATGGTCCACTCCTGGCCATTCCACTCAGCGTACTCAGCATTCTCCACATGGGTTACCTTGCCGTCCACGCCGAATTCCTGCATGGTGACACCTGTCAAATGCTCCGTCTCAGCTTCATAAAGGCGGGCATAGACAAGGCGCTGTATTTTACCGTCCCTGATTTCCTTCAGGATAACGTGCTCCTGGGATTGCAAGGTAGTATTGCCCTCAATCTCATAGTAGATTACATTGCGGTAAGCGCTGTTGGCCCAAGGCACCACGTATTCATTGAAGGCAATTGCGCCAATGCTCACCACCAGCCCCATAAGAATAGCGGGGGTAGCAATGCGTGTAAAGCCCACACCGCAGGATTTCATAGCGGTTATTTCCGAAGAACCGGACAGCTTGCCAAAAGTCAAAAGCGTAGCCAAAAGCATGGACATGGGAAATGTCCAGATAATGACACTGGGCATGCTGAACACAAATACTTTCAGCACCGCCGAAAGGGAAGCACCATAATCCGTAATGAACCTGGCAATCTTAAAGAGCGTGCCTGAGCCGATGAACACGGCAGAAAAAGCACAGATGCCAAAGAGGAAGGACAGGAAGATCTCCCTGAATATGTATTTGTCTAATATTCTCAGCTTCATCCTGCCTCTCCTTACATACTGAAATTATCGCCCAGATAGAATTTCCTGGCGATGGGACTGTTGGCTATGGTGTCGCTGTCACCTTCCAGAAGGATCTTGCCGTTGTTGAGAATGTAAGCCCTGTCCACAATCTGCAGTGTCTCGCGGACGTTGTGATCCGTAATGAGGATGCCCATGCCCCGCTGCTTGAGATACTGGACAATCTCCTGAATATCTGCCACAGCCAGGGGGTCAACCCCCGCAAAGGGCTCGTCCAGCAGGATAAACTGCGGTTCCAAGGCCAGGCACCTTGCTATCTCCACCCGGCGGCGCTCACCACCGGAAAGCTCTGTGCCCTTCCTTTCCCGCACATGGCCGATATGGAATTCCTCCAAAAGGGATTCGTACTTGTGACGCTGTTCTGCCTTGGAAAGTTCTGTGGTCTCAAGAATGGCCATGATATTTTCCTCAACCGTCAGCTTGCGGAAAATAGACGCCTCCTGAGGCAGATAAGAAATGCCCAGCCGCGCACGGCGGTACATGGGCATACCGGCAATATTGACCCCGGACAGATTCACCTCTCCGGAATCGGGCTTCTCAAGGCCCACTATCATGTAAAAGCTGGTGGTTTTGCCGGCACCGTTAGGGCCCAAAAGACCAACTATCTCGCCTTTTTCCACCCGCAGGGACACACGGTCAACTACGGTACGGTCCTTGAACCTTTTCACCAGGTTCTTGGCTTCGATATGCAAAGCTAAGTCCTCCACTCCAATACTGTTACTGTGCTGCCTTGGCCGAGCCGTCCTTTGCCATGTAAAGGGTCAGCTTGTTGCCACGCAGGGTGTTGTTATCCTGCACGGCCCAGGCATGACCAGTCATGACGGCCTTGCCTTCATCCTTGCCATAATAATCCACCCGGTCGCCGCCGGCTTCCAAATCCTTGGTAGGACTGTTGACATAGGCATTGCCTACCCCAACATAGTGCTCATCCTTCAGCCAGCCCTCCAGGAAATCTGCCCTGAAGAAGCCATCCTTGCTGCTGGCAGTGCCGCCATTATCCAGCCTGATGTAATCATTCTGGGTGGGATAGTAATCTACCCTTTCCCCTTTGAACTCCCTGTCCTGCTGTGTGCCGTGAACGCTGCCCATTGCCATCATGTGATCCTGTCCCTCAGAAATCAATTGGTCGCAGGTAATGCGCATATCACCCTTGACAGCAATGACATTGCCGATGACAGAGCCGGCCATGGTCTTGATATTGTAGGTGGCCTTTGTTCCCGTAACCTTGGCATCACCGCGCTTCATCAGCACATTATCCGTGGCTACCACTTCGCCGGTGCGCATATCGTATTCCACGGTATCAGCATCCAGGGAAGCAGGCTCCTTGTTGTCTGCCGCCAGCGCCAGGGAACTTGCCAGCAGGCTGAAGGCCAGCCCTGCTCCTATTATTTTCATTTTATTCATCAGCTTTGCCTCCCGACTTCTTCATTTCCTCCGCCATAGCTTTGGCCTTTTCCTCATTGCGTTCCAAATGGGCATGACCTATGGCCTTTACTTTATTGAAGCTCTCGCTGCTCTCGATTTTGTCAGCGGTGATCAGCAGGTCTTCACGGACAGATTTCACATCTCCCAGAGCAGTAAGGATCTCTTCCTTATTCTTCCACTCCAATTCCTTGCTGGTGAGAATGGCACCGTCACTGTAAGTGATAACAATATTGCCAGCGAGCTTTACGTCTCTAGACTTGCCTCCATAGACACCGCCATCGGCCTTCAGCTCCGCCACCTTGCCGTCCTCGGCGTAGAAGTGGCCAGTGATGCCCTGCATGGTCACATCCTGGGTATCCACATCCACTTCAATATGCTCAGAGGTCAAATCCCAGAGCTTCCTGCCATTCTTTTCCTCGCTGATGGTGTTGCCATCATAACTCATAACTTTTTTCTCAGGCTTGGGCACTTCTTTGGGTACCTCCGGCACCGTGGCCACCGCCCACACAATCAGCCCCACTGCCAGTATGGCAATGACTGCCACCAGAGCCTTGGCTTTATTATTCATGCCTTTTCCTCCTTGGACAGAGACGTGTGGTGCTTGCCTGATTTCATCTGCTCCGGGGCAGTGTTCCAGCGCTTCTGGAACCAGAGCCACTGGGTGGGATTCTCACGAATGACACTCTCCAAGATCCTGGTCATCTCAACGGTAAAATCATAGAGGTCCTTATCAGGATCCCCCGTATCCTTATAGCGCATGACTTCTTTGATAATGACCTTATGCTTGCCATTCGGCTGCCTGATGATAAAAGCTGGCAGTACAGGAGCATGGAACTTCCGGGCAAAGACCGCAGGCCCCATAGGAGTGGCAGCAGGCTTTCCCAAAAAATCTATCAGCGCTCCGCCCGGGCCGCCGTCCTGATCGGCCAGGAACCCCAGAATCTTGCCAGCCTTCAAAGCCCTGGCTGCCGCCATGAGCTCGCTGGTGCCACGGGAAAAAATCTGCACGTTGATGGTCTTTCTGAGGTCATCCAGCGCATTGGTGTACTGGATATTGGGCTGGGGCTTGGCAATGGCAGTGACGGGCAGGTCATTCATGGTAAAGGCAGCAGACAGCCACTCCCAGGTGCCGATATGCCCAGTAAGAACTACCACACCTTTGCCCTCGGCAATAGCCGCCTGCATACGCTCAAGATGATCGATTTCCACAAACCTGGAAAAATTCTCCTTGTTCTTCAGCGCAGGCATGTAGAGGATTTCCAGCACGTTCCTGGCCAGATTCACAAAGGATTCCCTGACCAGACGCCTTGCCGCCGCCTCATCTATTCCCAGGGCGGGCATCATCTGGGCCACCGCACGCTCCCTCTGTTTTTTTATCAGGAGGTAGTAAAGGTTCCCCAGCACCCTTCCCACTGCCATAAGCAGGCCATAGGGGAGGTGACAGCAGACCTTGCTCATGAACATTACCAATTTATACTGCATGGACCGAACTCTCCCATCACTGCTGCAACGCCTCCGTAGGGGTTGCAATATTATCAATCTGTTCATTTACATCCTGAAAGGACGCCACAATAGCTTCCCATTTTCCCTGAGACTTCAAAATGAACTCCAAGAGCTGGCGGATGGCACCGTGCCCTCCCGGCTTGCTGGAAATCACCAGTGAAGCCTCCTGCACTTCAGTCACGGCATCAGCTACAGCCATAGGCAAGCCCACTTGGAGCATGACGGGCAAGTCAATGAGATCATCACCAACATAAGCGATTTCCTCATCTTTCAGCCCCTGCCTGTCCTTGAGCTCCTTGTAGGCCCCCCGCTTGTTGCGGTGCCCCTGCATGACTTCCGTTATATGGAGCTCGCCAGCCCGATAGGCCAGCTGTTTAGACTCGCGCCCGGTGATTATGGCCGTGCGCAGTCCGGAGCGATGAGCCAGGGTAATGCCCAGCCCATCCTTGCAGTTGAAGGGCTTGTAAAGTTCCCCTTCGGCCCCCACATAAATGCCGCCATCAGTCATAACGCCGTCTACATCGAAGATGATGATCTTTATTTTCTTTGCCCTTTCCAGAGCTTCTGCTTTTATTTCCATAGCTTTATGCCTCGCTTATCCAAAGTAAGTGAGGGACAGGGGCATGGCATAAGCGGAACGTGTGGAATTTTTCCATAAATCTTAGCGAGCGCAAGCTTCGCTCTGCGAAGCAGAGCAAAGTGCAGCGGGAGCTTAGATTCTATGGAAAAAGTCCAAGTGAAGCGTTGTCATGCCCCTTTCCCGAACGCCTTAGCGTAACCAAGACTTATCACACAACGCCCTGGCGCAGCAAATCCGTCAGATGGACAATGCCCACAGGTGTGTTGTCGCTGTCGATAACCGGCAGCACCGTAACCGGGCGGGGCTTGTGCTTCTCCATGACGGAGAGGGCTGCAGCCGCCAGCTTGTCCTTGGAAATGGTAAGAGGCGTCTCAAACATGATGGCCTTCACCGGCTCATCCAGGAATTTGTAATCCTTGGCCAGAGCACGGCGGATAATGCCGTCTGTAATCAAGCCGATGAACTTGCCATCTGCGTCCACCACAGAAACAGCCCCCAGGCCCTTGTCCGTCATGATGAACAGGGCATCCTTGGCCGTTTTGTCCGCCGTGATGATAGGATTGTCCTCCCCAGTGTGCATGACATTCTCCACCTTCAGCAAGAGCTTCCGGCCCAAAGCCCCGCCAGGGTGGAACATGGCAAAATCCTGGCTGGTGAAGTTGCGGGCGCTCATAAGGGCCATGGCCATGGCATCACCCATGGCCAGGGTAGCCGTGGTGCTGGCCGTGGGAGCCAGCCCCAGAGGACAGGCTTCCCTTTCCACACCGATATCAATGAAATGGTCGGCATGACGGCCCAGGTTGGAATCCCTGCGCCCACAGAAGGCAACAATGGTGGCCCCGATGCGGCGGATAATGGGCAGGATATTCACTACCTCAGAGCTTTCGCCGCTATTGGAAATGGCAATGACAACGTCCTTTTCCGTCACCATGCCCAGATCTCCGTGGAAAGCCTCACCGGGGTGCATGAAGAAAGAGGGGGTGCCGGTGCTGGCGAGAGTGGCGGCAATCTTCCTGCCGATATGGCCGGACTTGCCCATGCCTGTAACCACCACCCTGGCCTGGCAGTCCAGTATGCACTGGACTGCTGCCTCAAACTCAGCGTCGATGCGTTCCTTCAGAGCCTCCACTGCCCCTGCCTCTATCTCAAGGGTCTCTATAGCTTTCTCCGTTATCATGGACATGGCTGTGTCTCCTTCTATGACAGGACTATATCTTAAAGTTTCTTGCGCACGATTTCATGGATAGCCAGAGCATCCTTCAAGAGGTCTTCCAGCTTGTCCAGATATACCATATTGGCACCATCGGACAGTGCCTCTTCCGGATTGTCATGGACTTCCAGGAAGAGTGCGTCAATGCCCACGCCTACAGCAGCCCGCACCAGATACTCCACATACTCCCGGTTGCCAGAAGAAGTGGTGCCTGCCCCACCGGGAAGCTGCACACTATGGGTGCCGTCAAAAACCACGGGATAGCCAAAGGAACGCATGATGGGCAGGGAACGCATATCCACTACCAGATTATTGTAGCCAAAGGAAGCGCCGCGCTCCGTAAGCATCATCTGGTCACAACCGGATTCGTGGAGCTTGTCCACCACATTGCGCATATCCTTTGGAGCCAGGAACTGGCCCTTCTTCACATTCACCACCCGGCCTGTCTGGGCAGCAGCGTGCAGCAGGTCAGTCTGACGGGAAAGGAAGGCGGGAATCTGCAGGATATCAGCCACTTTCGCCACGGGCTTGGCCTGATTCTGCTCGTGGATATCAGTCACCACCGGCACATCCAGTTCCTTCTTGATAGTCTCCAGCATCTCCAGGCCCTTCTTCATACCCGGGCCGCGGAAGCTGTGGAAGGAGGAACGGTTGGCCTTGTCAAAGGAAGCCTTGAACACATAAGGAATCCCCAGCCTGCCGCAGATATCCTTGATGGTGCGGCCAATGTAGAGACAACGGTCCAGGCTCTCCAGCACGCAGGGGCCTGCCAGCAGGGCCAAAGGCTCGCCGCCGCCGATCTCGAAGCTGCCGACCTTGACTTTATTCATGATGATTCTCCTTCCATTATTTCATAAACACAAACCTAGTGTTTATTTTATCACATATTCCTGTAAATTTCATTGACCCTTTCCAGGTCCTCTGCCGTGTCCACGCCCACGAAGCTGGCATGAGTCTCCACTACCTTGATGCGATAGCCGTTTTCCAGGGCGCGAAGCTGCTCCAGGGACTCAGCCTGCTCCAGCGGAGTCGGCTCCATCCTGGCATAATTCAGCAGGAAATCCCGGCGGTAAGCGTAAATGCCGATATGCTTGTAAACCGGGCAGCCGCTTTTGCGCGGATAAGGCATAAGCGACCTTGAGAAGTACAGCGCGTAGCCCTCCTTGTCACAGACCACCTTGACATTGTTGGGATTCTTCTGCTCCTCAGCGTCTTTCATCTCGGTCTTGACCGTAGCCATGGCAAGGGCCGGGTCATCCTTGAAGAGCGCCGCCAATTCGTCTATGAGTCCCGGCTCTATCAAAGGCTCATCTCCCTGCACATTGACAATCAGGTCAATCTCCGGGTAAGCCTCTGCCACCTCTGCCAGCCTGTCAGTGCCAGTGGCATGGTCAGCTCTGGTGAGCATGGCCTTGCCGCCGGCGGCCTCCACAGCGCTCTTGATGCGCTCATCATCGGTTGCCACCATGGTTTCATCAACCAGGCTGGCAAGACTTGCCCTCTCGTAGACCCGCACCACCATGGGCTTGCCCGCAATATCCTTCAGCGGTTTGCCCGGCAGCCTGGTTGAGGCGTAGCGGGCTGGTATCACGCAAAGTACCTTCATAACTGATATCTCCTTTAGCGGTTCCCCAATTTATCCTGCAATTTTGCCTTCAGCAGGCTGTAGAACTCCTCCCCGCCTTCCTGGAAATTGACCTCCACGCAGATGACGTAGACGGGAATGGGCCAGCGGGACTGTATGACTTCTGCGGGAATCTTCACCGCATCCTTTTCTGTAATGACAATGGCTTCAGCTCCCTGGCTCTCAGCGCGCCTCAGCACATCCTGCATTTCCTGCATGGTGTAATCGTGGTGGTCGGGATAGCGGAGGCTCTCGATGATCTCCGTGCCCAGATCCTCCAGGGTCTGCTCAAAGGAAGCGGGATTGCCGATGGCTGACACCGCCACGATGCGCTTGCCCTTCATTTCCGTCACCGGAATGCCATCACCTGCAATATCCACATACCAGTCCGGCAGGGGGATAAAGCAGCGGGGCTGATGGATGCTCTCCACAATCTTGGCCTCAGGATTATAGCTCTCCATGGTTTCCCGGATATACTCGCGGGAACCTGCCGCCGCCTGATCCACTTTGGTCATCAGGCAGACATGGCTGCGGTTCAGGTGAGGCATAGGCTCGCGCAGAGTGCCTCGCGGCAACATATAGCCATTGCCGAAGACATTCACCGCATCAATGAGGATGATGTCCATATCTCTTGCCAGCTGCCAGTGCTGATAGCCGTCGTCCAGGATAGCCACCTCAGCGCCGAAGTGCTCGATGGCATAGCGGCCAGTCTCAGCTCTTTCAGCACCGATCAGCACGGGAACTTCGGGCAGATGCTTGGCAAGCATGAAGGCCTCGTCGCCTGCCTCAGCAGCGCTCATGTGCAGGTTGCTGCCGTCAGACACAATGCCCACCTTGCCATGCCATTTAGCCCGGTAGCCCCTGTTGAGGATTACCACCCGGTAGCCCATATCCCGGATATCCCGGGCCAATCTCTGGGCGGTAGGCGTCTTGCCCGTGCCGCCCACGGTGATGTTGCCCAGGCTGATGACAAAGCAGTCAAGGCTCCTGGTGCGGAATACCCCCAGCTTGAAAAGCGCCAGCTTGAAATTCACCAGCCCGCGATAAACCAGGGACAGCAGATAGAGGATTCCCATGAGGATGTTCTGCCCTATGCCGTCCACATCCTTGCTGTGCACCAGATCCACGAAGTAGGTCTGGAGGTTGGCAATCTTCTGGGTGGACTTGACGCTGGAACCCTTGGAAGCCTGCTCCCGCTCAAAGCGCTCGATGGTCTCCCGCAGGATCAGGGCAGACTTGCGGGAAGCCCCCTTGTTCTCGGCCACGATAGCCAGAGTCTCCGCCTCCATGCGGTGGCGTTCCTCGGGCTCATCAAAAAGGCGGGCGGTTTCCCTGGCCAGCCCCTCAGCGTTCTCCACAGTAATGCAGGCATTGCGCTTCCTGAAGAGGGCATGGGTGTCCTTGAAATTGAACATATAATGGCCCACGATGATGGCCTTGCCATGAGCCGCCGGCTCAAGGATGTTGTGGCCGCCGTGGGTGATCAGGCTGCCGCCTACGTACACCACATCGCCTATGCTGTAAACTCTGCCCAGCTCGCCAATGGTGTCGAGAATCACAATGTCAGCCGGCTCTCCGTGCTGCTGCTCTTTCTGCAGCTCTGTGCGCAGGGCCACCTTGAAGCCTGCCCGCTTGCAAATATGCGTGACTTCCGTAGTGCGCAGCAACTCGCGGGGGGCAATCACCAGCCTGGCCCTGGGATGGTTCTTCCTGACCTCCTTGAAGGCCTGCAGCACGAACTCCTCCTCACCGCGATGGGTGGAACCTGCCAGGAAGATGCCGCCGTTATCCTCCAGGTTCATCTCCTGGAGAATCTGTGCCTTTTCTTCTGCGCTTACATCTGTATAGGTCTGGTCAAACTTGGTATTGCCCGTCACCGTCACAAGTTCCGGAGGGGCGCCCAGCCGCTGGATATACTCGGCATCAATGGGGGACTGCATGGCAAACTTCTTCACCGTGCCAATCATGTCCCGCAGGAGGCCGCGCATATACTTGTAGCGCTTGACGCTCTTGTCGCTGATGCGGCCGTTCACCATCATCACGGGCACCTGGCAGCGGCGGGCGGTCTTCAGGAAATTCGGCCAGAGCTCCGTTTCCACCGGCAGGAAAACCCGTGGCCCGATGCGCCTGAAGACGTGGGAAGCCAGCCAGGGCAGATCCAAGGGGAAGTAGATGATGGCATCTGCATCCTTGATGATGCGGTTGGCCATCTCATAGCCACTGGTAGTGACTACAGAAACAAGAATGGGGCTGGTGGGGAACTCCTTGCGGAATTCCTTGATCAGGGGGCTGGTAGCTACGATTTCCCCTACCGAAGCCGCATGAACCCAGATACAGCCCTTTTTCGCCACCGGTTCAAGAACATGGTCCGGGAAAATGCCCAGGCTCTGCTTGATGCGCTCCACGAACCCCCGTTCACGCACCGCGCGGATCATAAACATCGGGATGATGAGCACCACGACGATGATGGCCGCTATGTTATAAAGCAACTGCATGTCTTATCCCCTTTACTCAACGTTCTTCTTGCTAAACTGAATATTATATAGATAACTGTAAAGCCCGTTCTTCTTCAGAAGCTCCTCATGTGTGCCATGCTCCTTGATTTTGCCTCCGTCAATGACATAAATCTGGTCGGCATTGAAAATGGTGGAAAGGCGATGAGCAATGACAAAGGAAGTACGCCCCACCATGAGCTGGTCGAGGGCCGCCTGCACCACTTTCTCACTCTCCGTATCCAGGGCCGAAGTGGCTTCATCCAGGATGAGGATGCGAGGATTTTTGAGTATAGCCCGGGCAATGGCCATGCGCTGACGCTGACCACCAGAAAGATTAAGTCCCCGTTCCCCAATAGGAGTGTCATAACCCTGGGGCAGTTCACGTATAAAGCCATCGGCATTGGCTGCCCTGGCTGCTGCTTCCACTTCCTCGTCAGTTGCATCCAGTCTGCCATAACGGATATTTTCCCGCACCGTGGTAGAAAAAAGCATGGTTTCCTGTGGAACAATGCCAATTTGCTCCCGCAGGGACTTGATGGTCACATCCCGTATATCATAGCCATCAATGCTGATGGAACCACTATCTATCTCATAGAAGCGCGGCAATAGATTAGCAATGGTGGACTTGCCTGCCCCTGACGGCCCTACAAAAGCAATCATCTGCCCAGGCCTTGCCTCCAGCGTCACATCATCCAGAGCCAGCACATCCTTCTTATAGCCAAAGGAAACATGGTCCACTACCACATGCCCCTGAATTTCAGGCAGTGGCTTGGCCTCTGGCTTGTCAGAAAGTGGCTCAGGCAGGTCAATGATCTCAAACACCCTGTCCACTGCCGCCATGGCCTTCTGCATGGAGCCGTAGACACGGGAAAGGCGCTTGACGGGATTGGCCAGATTCACAGCGTAAGTAAGGAATGCTATGAGCGCACCAGCAGTGAGCTCACCATTCAACACCTCATAACCACCAAACCAGACAATGAAGGTCACTGATACCGCCGCCAGGAACTCCACCGTCGGCGTCAGCAAGCTGGTTAGCTGCACATTCTTCATGGCGGCCTGGAAGTTCAGGATATTCTGCTTCTGGAAGCGGTTGATTTCGTAATCCTCACGAACAAAGGTCTTAACTACCCGCACAGAAGACACGCTTTCCTGCAAAAGGGAGGTAATGTCTGCCATGCGCTCCTGAATCACCGTACCATTGCGCTTGAGCTTGCGGCCGAAAATCTTCATAGCCTGTCCCACCAGCGGGATAATCACCAGTGTCAGCAGGGAGAGTTTCCAGTCAAGATACAACATCATGACCAGGGAACCGATGAGAATTGATCCTTCCGTCACCATCTCTATGAGCTGGCTCACCAGAGCGGACTGGATAGCCGCCACGTCGTTGGTGATATAACTCATGGTCTCGCCCGTCTGATGCCTGTCAAAATAAGACATGGGCAGGCGCTGGAACTTTTTGAACATGACCTCGCGGACGTCGATGATCACACGCTCGCCAATGTAGGATACCAGATAGGACTGGCCATAGTAGAAAACACCCCTGATGAGGAAGGTTATGACAATGCCTGCCGAAATGACATTCAGCATGAACATATCCTTTTCCGTCAGCACCTTGTCCACCATGTCCTTGATGATCCAAGGCAAGTAAAGATTGGCGGCTGCCGCCATGATGATGCAAAAAACAGCCAGGATAAAACGCCTTGTATAAGGCCGCATATATTGCAGCAGCCGCTTGTAATTCTTCATGGATGATCTTCCCTCAAAATCTATGAAATATATCGTCTGGCACAGGCCATTACTTTTTCCGCTACACGATAAGCCGCCCCGGGTGCCCCCAGCTTTGCGCAGGCTTCCCTGAGCTTTTCGCAGGTGACCTGCCTCTTTTCTTCACCGGGATAGAGCGGCAGCATCTTTCCTGCTATATTCTCTGGTGTCACCTGCTCCTGCAGCAGCTCCGGCTGGAAGCCTTCTCCCAAAAGAATATTGGGCAGGCTGAAATTATCCACATGGACCAGGCGCCTGCCAATGAAGGCTGACAGCCTGGACAAGCGATAGAGCACCACACAGGGCAGTCCCATAAGGGCCGCCTCCATCACCACCGTGCCTGAGGTGGCCATAGCCGCCGCCCCCATGCCCATGAGAGCATAGCGGTGTTCCGTGCCCGTAAGGGTGACTGGCACACCTGCCGCAGCGATTTTATCTTCTATCAGCTCCCTCAGTCCCTCATCTGCCACAGGCAGGTAGAAGCGGCTTTCAGGCCGCTTTTCCCTCAAAAGCTTCGCCGCCCCCAGCATATCAGGCAGGAGCATCTCTATTTCCTGACGGCGGCTGCCGGGCAGCAGCAGGATAGGCACTTCTCCCTCCTGCAGGCCAAACTCCCGTTCAGCCTGTTGCAGAGGGATCTCTGCCTTTACCGTATCCACCAGGGGATTGCCCACAAAGGAAATCTTCGCCCCGGCCGCTTCATAAGGCGGCAGCTCATGGGGAAAGATAGCCACAAATTCCTCTGCGATCATAGCGCAGTCTTTGGCTCGTCCCTTGCGCCAGGCCCAGGCAGAAGGTGGGATATAGGAAAACACCGGAATCCCCAGGGCTCTGGCCTTTTTCGCCAGCCGCCAGTTAAAGTCCGGGTAATCTATGAGCACCAGCAGGTCTGGCTTTTCCTCCCGCATGGCATTTTCCAGCTCACGCAAAAGCCCCAGTATCCTGCCCAGATTCTTCAGGACTTCCCAGACTCCCATAACATTGTAGTCGGCAAAGTCTCTGAGCAGGCGCACGCCGGCGCCCTCCATTTCCCTGCCGCCAAAGCCCATGAGCTGCACGGAAGGGTCAATGCTTAAAAGGGCCTCTGCCAGCTTCTTGCCGTGCAAGTCCCCCGAAACCTCTCCTGCTGAGAGCATAATCTTCACTGGCCATCCCTCCGTCCATCAATCTATCATTTTATCATATAACGCCGAAGCCCGCAAAAAAGAAATGCGGCAGACCGAAGTAACTGCCGCATCTCATATCTTCATCTTCACATAGCCACGATAGCAATACCGTGTTCTTCGGCCAGCTTTACCACAGCTTCCCGCTCTACCAGCAGGGTCTTGTCAGCCTCGATAGCCAGGGCCGTAGCGCCTGCAGCAATCATGGACTCAATGGTAGCCTTGCCCACCGTAGGCACATCAAAGCGGTTATCCTGCTCAGGCTTGGCCACCTTGACCACCACTGCGCCGCCACGGGCCAGCTCGCCGCCGCGCCTGATGCAGGCATCGGTGCCCTCAATGGCCTCCAGGGCCATGACAGCGGCTTCCTTCACCACCACGGTCTGTCCCACATCCAAACGGCCGATTTCCTTGGCCATGCGGAAGCCGAACTCCATGTCCTTCTTCTCCCGCTCATCCGGCTCACGGCTGGTGAGGGTGCCGCGATGGGGCATCAGCTTATGGATAAGGGCTGTCTGGTCAAAGGCAGTGAAGCCAGCCCGGGCCAGCGCCTGGACGAAAGCCAGCATGATGGTATCGTCCTTCCTGTCCGGCAGAGACATGATAAGCTGCATGGCCATAGCATCCGGGATGAGTTTCCCGGAGAAAAGCAGTTCCTTGGTGACTTTGCCAATCATGGTCACCTTCTCTACCTGCTTTTCCTTCAAGTAAGCCAGCAGTTCACCCAGCTTGGCAATGCTGATATGGGCACACTCAGTAGCTGCCTCGTCCAGCTCAGGGTCCGTCTCGTCCAGCAGGGCCACAGCATAAACCTCATAGCCCAAAAGCTTTGCAGCCCTTGCGCATTCCACAGGCAGCTTGCCTACGCCTGCCAGCAGTCCAATCTTTTCCATAAACTTTGCTCCCTATCTCTAAATTTTAGTCCAGCTCTTTATCCCCATCCCGACGGCCTCTGCAAATTCCCCGATCCGCATTGCGCAGGAAGCGGAGGAAATGCTCGATCTCTTCACAGGAATCCACATCCTGTTCAATGACAGAAATAGCTTCCTTGAGGCTCAGCCCCGAACGGTAGAGTATCTTGTAAGCCCGCTTGATATTGCGGCGCACATCCAGGGGAATGCCCGCACGGGCAATGCCCACGCTGTTGAGGCCCGCAGCCTTCGCCGGATGACCAGCGACGATAGTGTACGGCACCACATCCTGCACCAGGCGGGACATACCTGCCACCATGGCATTGCGGCCAATCTTCACGAACTGATGCACACCTGCCATGCCGCCGATGACGGCACGGTCTTCCACCACCACATGACCCGCCACGCTGGCCAGGTTGGACATGATGACATTATTGCCAATCACACAATTATGTGCCACATGGGTGAGTGCCATCAGCAGGCAGTCATTGCCGATGCGGGTTTCCTCCCCTTCGCCGGTGGCGCGGTGGACGGTGACACCCTCACGTATGGTGGTGCGGTCACCGATGAAGACATAGCTCTTCTCACCCTTGAATTTCAAATCCTGGGGTTCCTCGCCTATGGAAGCCCCCTGGAAAATCTTGCAATCCTTGCCAATCTGGGTCCAGCCAGTGATAACCACATGGGGGCCAATCTTCGTGCCCTCACCGATTTCCACATGCTCCCCAATCACCGAGTACGGCCCAATCTCCACATTCTTGGCAATCCGTGCCCCCGGTGCTATGACAGCAGTATCATGTATATAAGCCACTACTTTGCTTTCAGCGCTCATCTGCTCCAACTCCTCTGTTCCCGAAACCCACGTGCCAGGGTGAGCAATTCCCGACACCAACGGCTTTGCTCATCTTTTATTTATACTCCCAAATAAACTTTCAATCTTAGTATGCAATATGACAGCAAATCCGGGCATTCTTCGAATTGAACAAAGACTAGGTCTGTTTTACTTGCTAAAATCAGTTATTTACAACAAAATCCTCTGTTTTGCGCTTTGGAAGGCTCAGGCTTCCGTGCTTTCACCGGATTCTGCTTTATGGTTTTCATCCTCAATCAAGGCAAACTTGAAGTCAGCCTGAGCCACCAGCTTGTCATTGACATAGCCGTCAGCATGAAGCACGCCGAAGTTGCCACGCACCTTCACGATCTCAGCCTTGGTCACCAGCACATCGCCGGGCACCACGGGCTGCTTGAAGCGCACGTTGTCCATGCCGCCGAAGAAAGCCAGCTTGCCGCGGTGCTCCTTCGGGTAGAGCATAGCCACGCCGCCCACCTGGGCCATAGCCTCAAGGAGCAGGACCCCGGGCATGATGGGATGCCCCGGGAAATGGCCGCCGAACTGGGGCTCATTCATGGTGATGCACTTGATGCCAGTGGCAGACTTGAAAGGCTCAATCTCCACAATGCGGTCCACCAGCAGGAGGGGCGGACGATGGGGCAGGATTTTCATGATTTCATTGATATCGAGTTCCATAAACATATCCCTCTTTCTATACTCAGCCTCGCGGCGCTGCCGCAAGAAGTTTTGCTAAAGCCGTATTCAGGGCATGGCCTGAAGCTGCCGCAATGACATGCCCCCGGACAGGACCTGCCAGCCGCAGATCCCCGATGACATCAAGAATTTT
This sequence comes from Selenomonas sp. AB3002, assembly GCF_000702545.1. NCBI lineage: Bacteria > Bacillati > Bacillota > Negativicutes > Selenomonadales > Selenomonadaceae > Selenomonas > Selenomonas sp. AB3002. The sequence goes on from NZ_JNIO01000008.1 coordinate 1,844,919, forward strand.
ATGGCGAACCAGCTCATCTTCAAAATGCAGGGGATTCACCCAGCCGTCGTCATTGTAGACGATGACACTCTCAATGGTGCCGCCAAGTCCCAGTCCCATCTGCCGCAGAGCCTCGATTTCCTTTTCGTAAGCAATGGTACGGGCAGGAGCGATTTCCTTATGATAGGTCTCCTCGTCAATCTCAAAGTCCTCATACTGGATACCAATGAGCTTGTGGGGATTGACAGAGGTGAAACTCACTCTGAAGCCATCGTAAGGCACGACCATGACAAAGCGCTCTTTCTTCTCATCGTCAATGCGGTAGACCTTGTCCACCACCACTTCATGGCGGGGAGCATCAAGCTCCTTCTTCCCGGCCTCCTGGATAAGCTCAAAGAAAGCAAGTGCTGAACCATCCGCCACCGGCGGCTCCTCCGAGTCCATCTCAATGCGGCAGTTGTCAATGCCAGCTGCATGGAAGGCACTCATGAGGTGCTCGATGGTAAATACCTTGCAACCCTTCTCCTCCACGGTGGTAGCCCGCAGAGTAGAAGTGACGTTCTCCGCCAGCGCATGAATCTCCGGCTGCCCTGGCAAATCCGTCCGCACAAAAACCAGTCCCGTATCCGCCCCGGCCGGGCATAACACCATATGTACCTCACGCCCGGAATGAAGGCCCACCCCCGTATAGGCAGCCTCACTGGCCAGCGTTGTCTGCTTCTGCAACAGTAATTCCTCCCGACTTGCTATAAAAACACGCAGGTGCCCCTGCGTGTCCATTAAATCCGAAATTTTTCCGTATATATTTTATAAGACTTCCATGAGAAATGCAAGCACTTATGCCATCTGCCCGCAAAAAAGCAGAGCCGCCGCCTGTATGTGGCAGCAGCTCTGCGGCAAATAAAAGACCGCCGCTACGGCAAGGCGCTGAAAAATACACCGGCATGATTCTTGCCGTAGGAGTCAGCTGCGACAAGTAACCCCGCCATCATTAATGTCTGATAGAGGAATACGACATCACCTGTCATTGACAGTAAAATATGGCGCCCTCGTCCCCCAGATTGGCAATAGCGTGGAAGTTACCGCACCAGAATCACATTCATGTAATCGAGGAAATGGCTCTGCTCATTTTCCAGCAGCACCCGATTGGCATCTGCGAGGGCCAACACGGGATTGACTCCGTTGCCCGACAGGGACTCGCATTTCACCAGCAGGGGCTTGTCCCCTGCCCGCGACACCCCGGAAACATCCAGTCCCCTGCAATAGGCCGCCATGCCCTTGGTGGAGACCAGGTCATAGTCCAGATTGCTGGCGCCGTAGATGGCCTCTCCCTGCTCATTCTTGATGACAGGGCTCATGGCCGGGCGCAGGCTAAGGCCTGTGCAGTCCACCACCAGGCTGGTGTAGTCCCCCTCAATCTTTGGCATCTTTTCCTTCTTTTTCTTCTTGATGGCAGCAGTCTGCCCTGCGGCAGGATTCGTGACAGACTGGGGCTGGCTGTAGCTTGATGAGGAGGGAGTGCCATAGTCCCCATAAGCTCCAGTGCCGTAAGCTGCCGCATTCATGACCAGAGGCGGTGTCTGATTGATATTCACCTCTATGCTGACAGCAGAACCGGCTGCAGGCTGCTGCACGGCAGGACCGGCATAATCGTAGTCCTCCTCATAGCCCCAATTGGGCGCAGGGAAGGGCTGGCGCACCGTATTCCTGGTCAGCACGGCAGCGGCCAGGGAATTACTCACACCAAACATAGGCACTTCCATGGTCACCTCATAGGCGCCGCCGGGTATAGCTCTCTCCTCCAGCACCCTTGCCCCCTGTACGCAGGCAGAGACTTTCGTGCGCACCACATCCGACATCACCATGTAATTTTGCACGGTGCTCTCCGCATCCACCTGCACTCCGGCCACTTCCTCGGCCAGCTGGCGGTAGGCATCTGCCACCGCTGCCCGGCGGGCCAGCATCTCAGCCTGGGCCGCATTTATGGCCGTAGGCGGCGCTATGCCCGTGCCTGTAGCAGCCACCACCTGCCGCTCCCAGTCCACCCTGCTCTGGGCCAGGGTGGTCTGAGCCGTCAGCAACAAGGCTGCAGCCATTGTCAACGAAACAATTTTTTTGCCAATAATTTCCGCGTACATCTTTATCCCCCTTTCGGAATGAGCCATCCATACGTCCTTGTGATAATCATGCGAGCTTGGGAAGGTCAGCCCCGTTTTTGGAAAAATCCCGTCTCCCCCAAAAAGGGGGAGGCGGGAAGCATAACTCAGCGGATGAACACCACGTTGGTCTTCTCAAGGAAGCCTGCGGTCTTGTTTTCAATGAGGACACGGTTGGCATCTGCCACGGAAAGCACAGGATAGCTGTTGTGGCTATCCAGAGAAACTGCCTTCACCACCAGGGGATTGCTGCCTGCACGCCTGGTGCCATTAGCAATATCCGTGGTATAGCTGGCCATGCCGTTGGCAATGACGAAATCAGGATTCAGATTCTTATGTCCATAGATGTTTTCGCCACCAGCATTCTTAATGACCGGGCTCATGACAGGCCGGAGGCCCAGGCCGCGGCAGTCAACGATCAGGCCCGTGTAGCCGCCGATGGCATTGGAATTGGCAGCGGGGGGAGCAGGCGCCTTGGCAGTCACATCAATGCGCACGCTGACGGAAGCCCCGGCATCATAAGCAGGCTGGGAAGGAGCTACGGATTGCACCGGCTCCGGGAAAACTTCCTGCACAGGAGGTTTGGGCATGACGGCTTCGGCCAGAGAGTTGCTCACGCCGAACATGGCGATCTTCATGGTGACTTCATAGCCCCCATCGGAAGTGGCGCGCTCGCTAACTACCTGGGCGCCCTGCACCAGGGCGCTGACCTTGGTGCGGACTACATCGCTGGTAACCATGAAGTTTTCCACGGTGCTCTCAGCATCCACATTGACGCCCTTCACGATTTCTGCCAGCTGGCGGTAGCCGTCCACCACAGCTGCCCGGCGGGCCATCATGCGGGCCTGGGCACTGTTCCTGGCATTGGCCGGGGGTGCCCCCATGCCTGTCACAGTGATGGTGGAATCCTGCCAGTTCAAGCTGTCAGCCGGAGATGCCAGCACGCTGGCCACGGAAAAGACCAGCACCGCCGCCATTACTGCCAACAGGGAAACAAGCCTCGAAAATCTCCTCATTACCTCCACATCCTTTCTTGGAACCTGACCTCTCTTGCACAAGCCGAGCTGACCTCCCCAGGCCCGCATGGCAGAGAACCCATATAAAATGCTATTAAAAATATATTTTAACGACAATTCTATCATACATGAAAATTTTGAAAAAGTATAGCAGGGATTTGATATGGTAGCCGAAATCCATTGTGCGCCACACAAGTACACAATGGATTTTCCTGCTAAAAAACCGCCCTCCCTCACTCGGGAAAGCGGTTTTTTCATATTTTCAGTACTCCTCCCGCATGGACTTCCATCTGTCGTGGAGCCAGAACCAGTCCTCGGGATAGCGGCGGATATGCTCTTCCAGCATGTGATTCAACTGCTGGGTGGTGTTCCTGATATCCTCTTTCTTGTTTTTGGTCCTCTCCACCCGCAGGGGAGGATAGATATGCAGGGTGTGGCGGCCGTCCTTTTCCTTGTGGATCTGCACCATGAAGACAGGCACATCCTTGAAGCGGGCCATGGTGGCGGCTCCCACCACGCAGTTGGTGGGGCGGCCGAAGAAATCCATCACCATGCCGTCTTTGCGGCTGGGGTCCTGGTCTGAGAGCAGGCCGATGAACCAGCCCTGACCCAGCATGTCGTACATTTCCCGCACCCCCTTGCTGTAGGTGACGTGCATGCCCATAAGAGCTCGGTACTCATTGATGAACTTATCCATGCCCCGGGAGGTCTGCTTCTTGGCCACCGCCACCAGGGGTATGCCATGATGGGCCAGGGCTCCTCCCTCCAGTTCCCAGTTGCCGGAATGGGAGGTAGCAAAGACACAGCCCTGCCCGGAGGCGGCCTGGGCTTTCAGCTCGTCCACCGCCCCGGTGAGGGTCACATATTCGTCCATACGCTCCTTGATGACAGGGGAGCGCAGCACCTCAAATAGCATAGGGCCGAAACGCAGGGTGCTCTCTTTGGCAATGCGCTCTGCTTCCCTTTCATCCACCTGCAAGCAGTCCATGATCTGCTGTTTGGCCAGCAGCTTCCTTTTCTTCGGCACAAAGGGCCAGAGCATCAGAGCAAGCCCCCTGCCCAGGCTGTCGCTCATACCCTGGGGAACAAGGCACAGGATATGGCTTAACGCCTTTACCAGATAATATGCTAACATAATCAACCTCAGTGCTTACAACTCACAACGGCAGCAGCAACCTCCGCCGTCCTTCAAAAAAGGAGCCGCCCCGGGCAGCTCCTTTATCAATTACTTGTTCGCCAGCTCTTTTTCCAGTTTCTTGACCTTCTTCAAAAGCTCCGGCAGTTTCTTCATGGCTGCCTGCATACGCAACCATTCCGTGTGGGACTGCACCGGGAAACCTGCACAGAACTGTCCCTCGGGCATATCGCTGATGATACCTGAGCGGGCCGCGTAGACAGAGTTGGCACCGATCTTGATATGTCCTACAGTGCCTGTCTGGCCGCCGAAGGTCACGTTATGTCCTACTTCCGTGGAGCCTGAGATGCCCGTCTGGGCCACAATAAGGCAGTTTGCCCCAATCTTGCAGTTGTGGCCGATATGCACCAGATTGTCAATCTTCGTGCCTTTGCCAATGACCGTAGACCCCATAGCAGCACGGTCAACCCCCACATGGGAGCCAATCTCCACATCATCTTCCAGCACCACATTGCCCACCTGGGGCACCTTGGTGTGTATGCCATCCTTGGTGGTGAATCCGAAGCCATCGGAACCGATGACGGCAGAAGCATGAATGACGCAGCGCTTGCCCACCCGGCAATATTCCCGCACAGTAGCGGAAGAATAGATAACTGTATCATCGCTAATCTCAGCATACTGCCCCACATAAGTGTGAGGGTAGATAACAACCCTGTCACCCAGCACAGCATGGTCATCCACCACTGCGAAGGGCATGACGATGACCCCTTCTCCGATTTTCACATCCTGACCGATATGCGCCTTATCGCTTACTCCCACAGGGAAATCCAGCTTCGGGGTGAAAATTTCCAACAGCTTCGCAAAAGCCGCCCTGGGGTCCTCAACATAGATGGCAGCCTTGGGGAAGTCCTTCGCCGCAGCCTCCCCCTCCGGCAGCATCACTGCTGCCGCACGGGATTCCTTGGCTTCTTCGATATGAGGGTCAACAGCAAAGGTCAGGTCACTTTCCCCGGCCCCGGCTATATTATCCAGACCGGAAATGAGGATTTCCCCATCACCTGCCACCCGGCCCCCCACCAGAGAGGCAATCTCCTGCAAAGTCTTCTTCATGGCATGCTCCTCCGTGGCTCTTACTGCAACTTCTCGATGGCCTTGTCCGTGATGTCGATGCAGCCAGATACTGCTACAGGCTGATCAGGAACATTCTGCACCACGGCATCCAATTTCTCATCACGGGCAATGTCGCCCAGAGCTACATCCAGCTTCTGGCGCATCTGCAAAGCGTAGGACTGGTTGATGCCCTGGAGTTTCCTCTGCACATCCATCTGTGCCTTCTGGGCATCTTCCTGTGTCATGTCCTGGCTCTCCTGCAGCTTCTTTTCTGCTTCTTCTACAGCTTCCTTGTACTTCTGGCTTCCTTCCTCGTCAAGGGCCTTGATCTGGGGAGCTTCCTTCAGCACCCTCTCTGCATCTATATAACCAATCTTGGCTTGACCACAGCCGCCCAGCAGGGCAGATGCCATCAGGATCCCTGCTGCCAGCAGGGCTTTTTTCTTCAAATTCATCTCTTGCTCAGCTTCCTTTATCTGTTACTATTTACTCGAACTCTCAAGGGTACGGACCTCGGCCGCCAGTTCCTCAGTCACATCATCAGGATTCCCCGTGACTTCTCCGTAGAAGGATTCCGAAAAATCCCTGCCCAGGGCACCGGGGAAAATCCCCTGCAGCTTGGGCATAGGCACGGAAAGTATCATGGTGTAGTGGTGAAGGATTGCTACCTTCGCTCCCTTGCCCTCAATGTCATTGGCTATGTGGTTTTCCAACGCCGCCAGCTCCTGCTTCACCTGCACCAGCTGCCGCTGCTTTTCCAAGTGCTGCTGCACTTGCAGGGAAAGAGCCATCTGCCTTGACATGAGCTCCGCATTCCTGGCCTGGGCCGCTGCCTCGGCAGCCACAGCCTCAGCCTTTTGCTGTTCCAGGGCCTCCTTGGACTTCTTGTCCCACTCAGCCAGCTTGGGGGCCATGACAGAATCCACATAATCCTGCACCTGTTTGTCCCAGGCGAGCTTCAGCTGATACTGGCGCTCTCCGCGCTCCTGCTTCAGCTGCAGGGCTTCCTGCTCCCAGGCCGCCCGCTCCTCATCCAGTTCCTCCTGTTTGGTCCAGGGATGGTGCATCTGCTGCTGGTTATCCAGCTTTAGATTGATGTTGAGGATGGCATTTAGATACTCATCATCAAGGGCTGCCCGCTGAGCCTCATAAGCAGCACGGGTCGATTCCCGATAATCCTGCTCTATGGCCTTGCGCTCCCTGTCCAGCTGCACCCGGCCGCCGATGACGGTCTGGGCGTTCTTCTGCCAGACAGAATCCTTGAAGGGCTGACTGTCAGTTTCCGGGGGCTGCACTGTGAGCAATGGCAGCTCCTGCAAGTCCTCCAGTTCCATTTCCAGGCTGAGGGCCTGTGCCCGGAGCTGCTGCAGCCTTTCGTAATCCGGATGGGCCGGCCACACCTTGCGGGCATCCGCAAATGCTATTTCGCTGACCGGCTCCACATTTTCCTGTGGTTCATTTCTGTCCAGCACACTTTTAAGCACCAATCCCGTGCCTGCCGTCAGCAGCAGCACGAGGACAGCAGCCCCTGCCAGTACCTGGCGACGGTGTTCCTGCCAAAGCCCCTTGAGACTTACTTCTTCCTCACTGCCCGGAGAACTTCCCTTGAGGGATGAATCTTCTTTATCCTTCAAAGCCTGCCCTCCTCTGATTGCACCCACTACGACAAATACCGAGCACCAAGGCCCGGTATTTGCTCTTATGCCATTCGGCTATCTTCCTTACTTGCCCAGCTTGGACACAACGTCCTGGGTAATGTCCTGGCCGCCATAAACCACAGCGCCCTTGTCAAGGACAACCTGCAGGCCCTTGGCCTCGGCCACCTTCTTCACCGTTTCCTCGATGTTCTGGCGGATAGGCTCCATGAGCTCGTTGTTCTTCTGCTGGAGACGCTGCTGGGTCTGCTGATAATAGTCGCCCTTCTCCTGATCGTTCATGCTGGCAGATTTCTCCTCGAAATCCTTCTGAGCATTCTGCACTTCGTTCTGCATGGTCTGCTCAGCCTGCTGGAGCTGGGGATGCTGAGCTGCAACCGTGCGGTAGTCAATCACACCCACGCTGGAGCTGGCAGCGGAAGCCAGGCCGGAACCGGACTGGGTCAGGGCCAGAGCCACCACAGAGCCGATGAAAGCCAAAGCGATAAGTACGCTTACAATCTTAACCTGTTTCTTTTCCAATTTAACCATGTTTCATTTCTCCTTTACCCTTTGAGGGCTGCAAAATTTCCATCAAACTTGCACAGAAACAAGGATATTATACCTCATGTGAGGAAATTTTGCCAGTGGCAAATGCAGCCTCACACGCGTTTCGTGCTCTAAAAATATCCTATCACCCTTACCCAGCTGTCATTCCTGTCCACCACATACTCCAAAGCCATGAAATCATGGAGCTGGTAGCGCAGGGCAGTTTCCCACACGCGGCTTCCCCAGCGGTACTCATAGCGCAGGAGCCAGCGTTTGGACAGCTGCTGGCTTGCGAACATGAGCCAGTTATGGTCACGCATATCATAGCGTATCTCTGCCCGCCCCTTGGAGCTCAGGCCGCGTCCATAGCCCAGCTGCCAGCCCCAGTCAGGCTTTTCCGGGTAGACATCAAGCAGGGTAAAGACCTCGTCCTGTCTTGAGAGCATAGCTCCCGCATGAAGCCGCAGGGTCAAATCCCTGTTGCGGTCCTTCTCTGTCCTGTGTCCCACATCCAGCCAGCCTTCCAGACGCACCCTGTATCGTTCCGTGTTGGAACGGCTCATTATCTGGGTGTTTTCCCCAGGCTGGATCTCAACCTGGGTGGCAAGTTTCCAGCGGCCAAGGCCGCCCTTTGCGTCCAAATCCCGGGCCAGGGCCTTTTCAAAAGTATCCCTGTGCCTTGCGACAAAGTTCACGGGCACCCCTACCAGCATATTGCATTTATCCTGCATTTCGCTGCGATGGGCCAGCAAGGTCATATTGGGTATGGTATCTGAGCGCATGGCAAGGTCTATGGTACGCACCACCGGCAAACGAGGATAAAGAACAATCTCAACCCTGGTCTGTCTGCCCGGGCTGACTTCAAAATCCGCCCTGAACTCCGGCAGGTGCTTGTCCAAATATCTTTTGACTTCCTGCCGGATAAGTCCCGCAGTCCAGTCACCTGCCGCCACAGGCAGCCCCAGCAGGGCCTGCTGGAAGACCTCCCCCAGCCCTGCAGCATCCTGGCGCACCAGTTCTTCCACCATGGGAGGCATCCCCTCCACAGCGATGACTGGTTCCACGTTTTCGATAGTTGCGTCCCAGGGGACCAGGCTTATCCTGACAACGGTATTTTCTCCCGGCTCAATGGCTGCCCCCACAACAGTGTAGCCTATGAGCACCTTGTCAAATACCTCCATGATCAGGGCTTCATCCTGAGCTTTTCTCCCCTGAAGCTCTGCTATATCCTGACCTGCCAGCAGCTGAACCGCAATGGCCTCTACGCTCTTTTCCATGCGCTCCCCGGCAAGCTTCGGCAGGGAATGTGGTGACGTGACCTCTGCCCGTACTGTTTCCACCCGGGCAGAAGCCTCCCCCCGGCCGCCAAGGAGTACGCCCAACATAAGGCAAACGCAAAATAACCTTATCGCCTGCAATGGCACGGCTCTATTCACCGCCTTAGAAGGCACCGCCTACGGTGAAGTGGACACGGCCGCCCTGATCGCCACGACCGTAGTCGAGACGTACAGGACCGATAGGCGTATTGAAGGAAATGCCTACACCCACGCTGGCGTGAAGCTCGTTGGAGTGCGGCAGGAATCTGTCACTCCAGGCACCGCCGCCATCAGCAAAAACAGCACCCTGGACTTTGTTGGCCAGAGGGAATCTGTACTCTATGGACAAAAGTGCCATGCGGTCACCGCGGAACTGGTCATCACGATAACCGCGCAGGGTATCCTGACCACCGACGCGATACTGGTTGAACTCAGAAAGATGCCCATGGCCGTAGCCATACATGCCCCGGACAGCAATAACGCGGTTGCTGCTCACCTTGAAGTAACGGGTATCCTCAATGGAAGCCTTCTGGAAGTCAAAGTCTCCGCCAAAGCCTGCCACCTCAGCAGTAAGACTGACCTTGCCGCCCTCGGTTGGGTTATAGACATTGTCGCGGGTATCCGTCACATGCTGAAAAGTAATGGAACGGGTAGTGCCGAAGTTGTACTCCTTCCATGCCTCATCATGATAGCCCCAATGGATGCTGCCATCAGGATTTGTCCAGACCACGTTACCGTCATCCTCATGCCTTACATATGTGTCCTTGCGGTTCCTAAGTGTGAGGTAATTGGTAGAATACTCGCTGGCAGGGCGTCCAAAGGTGATTTCTCCCCCTGCATACTTGCGCATATAGCTCTCTTTCTTATCACCGTTAGTATCATAATCTGAATACTCATAAGTGCGGTTATAAATTTTCAGGGTACCCACAGTTTCTTTTTTATCAATCCAGGGACGCCTGTAAGAGAACACAAAGCCCTGAGCATCGCTTTCGCTGCCAGACCTCTGATAAGTAAGGGTAACAGCATCACCAGTGCCCAGGAAGTTCTTGTCCCCCACATTTATCATACCCAGTATGCCATCAGAGCTGCTGTAGCCGGCACCCACGCCGAAGGTACCCGTGCGCTGTTCCTTGACATCCACTTCCATGATCACAGCGTTGGGCTCCACGCCTGGATTCATCTTGATGTTCACATCTTCAAAGAACCCCAGGTTGTAGACGCGCTGAACGCTGCGACGGGCCAGCTTGGAGTTGAAGGGCTCACCAGGCTTCTGACGCATTTCACGCAGGATAACCCTGTCCTTGGTCTTCTTATTGCCCTTGACTGCATAACCTTCCAGCTTGCCCTCATTGATCTTGATGACCAGCTTGCCAGAAGGATCTATATTCATATCGGAGACCTTCATGAGTATGTAGCCATCCTTATGGTAAAGCTCCTGAATGGCCTGGATATTTTCATGCAGGATGCGGCTGTTGAGGATTTCCCCCTTCTTCACGCCCATGCGATCATAGAGTTCCTCAGACTTCTCCACGGTGTTGCCAGTGATTTCAATATCCGTCAGCACGGGATTTTCCAGCACATGGAAGGTGACAATGACACCTTCCGGCACTTTCTCAAAAGAGGGGAAAATATCATAGAAATAGCCCGTGTTGTAAATGGTGTCCCTGGCCTCATAGAGCAATTTTGAGGTGAACATATCACCTGCATGCATGGACACAGCTGCCTTGGCCGTGGGCTCCGTCTTTTCCGTAGCTCCTTCAAAGCGGATATCCACGATTGTCTGGCCTTCGAACTGGCCCAGCAGGTCCTCTATAGCCTTTTCATCCGGGCGGTTCTTATTCCAATTTTCGGTGCGCTCGTCTACCTGAACCGGTGCCTGAGCACTTTCCTCCGTTGCGGCCGTCTCATTTTCAGCCCCGTCTGCTGCCTTTGTCTCCACAGCTTCTTCCGGACTGACAGCTGCCATATCAGCAGCCACATTATCAGCCTGAACACTGCCTTCTGCAGGTACCGTTTCCTGCTGGGCAGCCACTTCTTCCGCTGCATAGGCATAACCGGGCAGCACAGCTGCACTAGTGGCCATAGCCACCGCAGCAGCCAAATATCTGTATCGCTTTTTCTTCAAAAGTCAGACCTCCTAAACATTTCCCTTGGGGCCAAAAGTTTTCCTTTCTCTCCCCTTGCTCCCTGCAATCAATAATAATATATCAAAATTCCTTGGAAATACAAAGAACTTTTTATCGCCTTAATACTTCCCCCGCCTCCTGCATCAATCTCTGCTGGTCAGCAGAAGGCACCCTTGAGGGCGCATAAGTAAGGTGAGGACTGGCTGCAGACTGGGGGGTGCCAGCCTCAAAGGTGCCCTCCCTTGCTTCAGCACGCTCCTGCACCTGAAGGGGCACAGCAGCACTTTCCTCCACCGGTTCCCCCGGGGAGGGGGGATTTTCCCCTGTGCCATGTATTTCTTCCTCAGCCTGCCCTGCAACAGTCTTATCCTCCTGTGGCTGGCTTTCCAGACTCCTGACAGGCACCGGCGGAGAAATATCTTCCTGCACGGGCTCCAGCCCGAAGGGCCAGTTTTCTATGGCCAGCACTATAAGCACCGCCACAGCAAGGGCCGCCCCCCTGGATAACCATTTGCGCAGTCTGAGGGTTTTCCTGCCCGGAGAAGCTCCTTCAAGCTCTGCCTTGGCCAGCATAAGCTTCAGGTCCCCCTGCAGCTCATCGGCCCGCTCCAGCGAATCATCAGCCTGACCCAGCCAGTCCCGGGCCGCCTGTATACGCGCACGCTTGCTTTCCTTATCCATGCTCCCGCCCCCTTTCATCTATATAATCCCAGGGAGCAAAAGTGATTTTGCAAAGCAAAAATCAGCATATCCGGGCTTTGCGCTCTATCTGGCAGCGAAAACTATTTTATTCTTGCCTAAACAACACATTTCCTTCTTTTTTCATGTCCAGCCGCTCTTGAAGCGGGCCAGCATTCCCCTGACTCTTCTTATGCCCTTATCCCTCAGCCTGTAGACATGAGCCAGCGAGACACTGAGATCAGCCGCCATCTCCCTGGCATCAGCCGTCCCCAGATACATGCCTTCCAGTACCGCTTTCTCATTACCTGGCAACCGGTCGAGGGCATGGTGCAGGCGCTCGGAAAAAACAGCGTTTTCCACTTGCTCAGGCACCGTCAGCGCAGATCTGTCAGCCAGGCTTTCCTTGAGGTTAAGTTCTTCCCCCTCCTCTGTGGCGAGGGACTCCAGGCAGGGGGTATCTGCCCCGCCCTCTTTCCTCAGGAAGTCAAGTATCCTGCCTCTGATGCGGTGCATGCCATAAAGGCTGAAAGCCACGCCCCTTTCAGGGTCATAAGTCTCCACCGCTTCAATCAGCCCCACCGTCCCCTCCTGCACAGCGTCCATGATATCAGGACGGCTGCGCCAGGGCATAGCTTCGCGACAGACCAAAGGCTGATATGATTCTATGAGACGCTGCCTGGCCTTTCTGTCTCCTGCCTTGCACTGGCGCCAAAGCTGACGCTCCTCCTCAGGAGCAAGCAGCTTGACATCAGCGATAGCTGACAGATATTCTCCGAAATTCATAAGCCTGCTCCTTTCTCTCAAAGTCAGAATTGGAAACGGCTGGTAAAGCCAACCACAGTATCGTGGCCTTCACGCTCTACCACCAGGCTGAAATGGTCATTGACATCATACTCCACACCGTAGCGCTGCTTGTGAGCAGCGCCGATGCCCTGGCTGAATTTCAGCATAAGTCCCTTGGTGACGTACTTGCCAATTTCCACACTGTACTCATCTTCCCGGCTGTTGCTCTCAGAAGACGAAGACACGAAATCGGACATAGGCCCGCCCCGGTGTATGCTGAAGTAGTCAAGGAAAAAGACATTCCTCACTGCCTGCTCCAGCTCCGAAAGCACCGTCAGCTGGAGGCCCAGGGAAAGCATATCCCCGGCGGTGATATTGCGCTTTCCCGCCTCGTAGTCACGCCCCAGAGTCAGCACCTGCATGATTTCCGTCTGGCTCAGTTCCGGCAAGGAGGAAAGCTTCAGCTCCATCTCCCCCAGGGGACCATCCAGATTCAGGAAAATCTTTGTGCGCCCCACTGTGGCATCAGCCACGAAGTCCAGACTGGGCAGGAAGGAATCCACCTGATTGAAATATGCCACTCCCTGGCGTATCTTGAAGGGGGTCTTCAGATAGCTGACCGTGCCGCCTTTCTCTACCTCCACCTTGCCGCTGGTCCTGGGGTGCCTGGTGGTGCCGCCAAAATGAACAGCGCCTTTCAGGTGCATATCATAGAGATAAGAGCTGTAGAAATGAACCTTCTTGTTCACATTCAGCTGGAAATCGAGAATGACATCCGGCAGCTCCCCTTCGGTATCAGGGATGGTGGGCACTGAGACGGTGCAGTCATGAAGATCCAGTTTGCCCGAGAGCTTGGGCATGACCATGCCGTAAATCTCACCCTCCTGCAAGTGGAGCTCCCCGTCCAGAGGTCCCTGGAAGAAACTGCTTTGAACATCCAGCCTGCTGGCCGTAAAATCAAAATTGTAATTAACAGGCGTCAAGCCTTCCAGCTGAAGGCCTCCAGAGCCTTGGTAGCTCCCTTCGCCCATTTTACCAGAAAAGTCACTGACTGTCATTTGAGTCCCATTAAAATCAAGCTTCGCCGTCATCTCGGTGATAGGCAGGCGCAGCTCCTTCAGCTTCACAGCCCCGCCAGTGATGGTCATCGCACCATCAAACAAGGGATGGGCTGCCGTACCTGTAATAAGGAGTTTGCCCTGGGTGGGGCCCATGGCCCAATCCACCTGCTTGTAAAGGGCAGGCAGCAGGGACAGATCTGCATTGTCCAGGGAAAGTTCCAGCCTTATCTGCTCATAGTCATTCAGGGCAGCGGGATCATCCACCTGAAGGGCCCTGGAGGGCACAATGCCCCGGGCACTGGCCTGATATGTTCTCTCCCCCACGGTCTTCTGCACCTGCATGCTCTTGATGTCGCAAAGTCCATTGCGCACCTGCAGCACTGTCTCCAGCGTGTCAAAGGTGGAACCTGCCACACCGCCGTCGCGTCCCTTGATTTCTGCATCAAGGGACGGATTATGCAGATAGCCACCAAAAGTCGCCTTAATATCAGCCCGACCTGTGATATCAGCCTTGATTCCCCCCAGCTTGGAAAACATTCCCAAGGAAAGATCCTGGGCCGAAAGATTGGCAGCTATCTCACCGTCATGATTGAAATCAACCGTTCCCCTGGCAGAGAACGTGCCCTCCCCCTGTGAGCCGGAAAGCTCCTTCAGGGAAAGCACCCTGTTCTGCAAATGTCCCTTGAGAATCACATTGCTGATATCATAGCCCGCTGCCGTGCCCTGGGCAATTTCTCCCTGCATAGTAAGATCAGGATTTCCCAATGAGCCTCCCAGCTTCACTCCCATGGAAATCTTTCCTGCCAGCTTGTCATTATGCTGATTCAGGAGGTCGCAAAGGGCCTCGATGTCAAAATCCTGAACCACGGCATTGCCGGAAAGGCTTTCATCCTCGGTGCCGAAGGAGGCCTCCAGGCCGCAATAGCCATTCTCCCCCTGGAAAAAGCCAAACTCCGACAGGGATATCCTGTGCGCAGCATATTCCACCAAACCGTGGATTTTGTCTATTTCCTGACCGTTCAAAGTCAGGCTGGGCGCATTCAGGGTGCCATGGAAAACAGGCGCAGACAGGCTGCCCCTGATGCTGCCGTCAAAAGTGCCATGACCGCTGACCTCATAAGGCAGCTTGTGCTGTATGCGCTTCATGTCAATGTCATGCACCTGGGCCAGCAAATCAAGATTGCCAGACCTGTCCACCATGCCGTTTACATCCATATCCACCATAGGTGAGTAGATGTGGAAATCCTGCAGCCGCACTTTGCCATCCTGCAGATAGTAGTCGCCATCCATGCCGGAGAGCAATACTCCCATATAGCTGCCCAGATAGAAATGAATGTAGCCAACAGCCTGGGGATTGTCCAGCGTGCCGGTGAATCTGATGGTATTGTCCACATTACCGGTGATGGGCTGGTCCGGGGCCACCAGGGCTGCCAGATCCTCCATGCGCACACCCACCGTATCGGCACGAAGGTTGATTTTCTTTTCCCCCGTAAGGCCCACGAAGCCATCCACATACCATGTCTGCTTCCCATCTTTCTCCAGTGAGAAGTCTTCTATGGCTACCCTGTCCAGGCTCCCCAGAGCATGAAAGCGCAGTGAATCAAAGGGCTGCTTGAAAAGCTCCCCCCGGGTGGCAGAAAATGAAAGGTCAAGGTCGGGGTTGCTCCGGGTACCGGAAAGAGTGCCCTTGAAATCAGAGAAGCCGCTCACATCTGCCTGAGGCAGAAGGGCCTGCAGGAGCGACAGCTCCACATGTCCCCCGTAAAGTTCCATCTCCAGCCGGGAGTCACCGTAAAGGTTTGTTATCTTTCCCTCCAGCCCCACATCGCCATGCTGTGGCAGACGTACACTGAGGGCATCAATGGTGAGTTCATCCCCCAGCAGGGCAAAGGAAGTCCCTGCTCTCTCTATGGGCAGCCCCTGATAAGAACCCTGCTCCAGCTTCAGGCTGCCATAATATGCCATTTTCTCATAGTCAGTCCCCTTGCCGTTGAAGCCCACATCCAGGGAGGCCCTGCCCGTAAGGTCCCTGAGGACAGCAACTTCCGGCAAGGCAGCGGCGGCACTTTTCAGATCTACGCCCTGGACTTTGGCATGTCCCGTAAAGGACCAGTCAGCAGCACTGAGTTCCAGTTCCCCCTGTACCGTGCCCCCCAGGGAGCTGACCTTCCCTTCCTGCACATAGACCCTGCCATCTTCGTAGCGCACTTTAGCGCCGCCATTCTCAAAAGAGAAGCCATAGGCCTCGCCTGAAGCCTTGCTTATCCGGGCGTTTACCAGCGGAGCGGCTGCCGTACCAGAAATCCTGGCCTCAAAGGCAGCCGTGCCATGGCAGGGAATATCCTTCAGGATGGCAGATGGATCAAAGGCATCAGAGGATGCCTCTATGTCAAGATAAGGAGTTCCTTCAAGGAAGGTCACCTTGCCATGAGCCCTGGCCTGCTGTCCTGCTGCCTGGGCTTTGGCATCAAACATCACCTGGCTGTCGGTAAAGAAGGCTGTGCCTTCTATGTCCTCCACTTCCGTACCCAGAGCCTTCAGCTTGCCTGCTTTGATGTCAGCGGAACCAGTAAGGCTTATGAGCCCCCCCTGATAGACCACCGCAGCCTCGCCCCGGTTCAGATGTCCGCCTTCAAGCTCTATTTCTTCGGGCAAAAGTCCTGCCGGCAACAGGGGCAGGTATTTATCCAGCTCTGCCTCTCCTGCTTTCACCCGGATAATCTGCCGGTCGCTGCCAATGGTGCCAGCAAACTCCAAGTCAGTTTCTCCCTGGCAGGCCCTGCCCTCCAGTTGCAGCACAGGATATTCCCCAAAGTCTAGAGAGCCCGTCACCTGCGTAAAGGAAAGTGCCTCGGGCAGGTGGAAGCTTTTCACCTGCACACGGGCATCCTCCACCTGCACCTTGCCAGTGAATTTCTTTTTCTCTCCGGTGGAGGAAACTAGCTCCTGCACATTCCAGCTGCCGTCATCTTTTTCCGTGAGCACAGCCTCCACGCCTTTCAGGGTTACAGTGCTCACACCTTCAGCAGGCTCTTCAAATACGTCAAGCAGGCGGAAGCCCACCCGCGCCTCATCGGCATGGAGCATGGTTTCCGCCTGCTTGTCATAAATATCTATGTCGCGTATGGTAAGTTCATGAAGGGAGCTGACTTCAACAGAGCCCACCTCTGCCACAGTCCCCAGGGAGTCGGCTGCTATGCTGCCTGCTGCCTTTCCTGCTTCCTGCATGAAAGTTTCCGTGCGGGCGGCAAAAAACACGCCTCCCCCTAAAAGCGCAGCAGACAGGGCCAGCCCAATCCCGACTTTCAATAACCCCTTCATAAACCCACCCTTTTTGCCATCATCTCTTACTTGGCCATGGATTCAGCCACAATCTCTGCGGTGTCAGGCTCTGCCCTCTTCTCCATAGCCTTGGCTTCCTCTGCCCGCTTTTCTTCCACGGTTTCCTCTTTGGCCTCAGCCTTCTCCTTCTGCTTCTTGGCCTTGGCCGCAGCCTTTTCTTCCTTGTACTTCTCCTTGGCAGCCTTTTCCCTGGCCTTGCGCTCTGCCCGGCCTTCCTTCAATACATCCTTGATGATCTCCTTCGGAGTCTCAAAGACAGCGCCTTCGTTGAGGCGGCCTGCTTCACGTGCCTTGACAGCCGTCTCGCCGGCCATGGCAGCATCACTGTACTTCACTGTATCAAGATCCACGGGAATGCCCATAGCTTTGTCCAGCTCGGCCTTGCTGACGTTGTACTTGTAGAGAGCAGTGTAATAGTTGGTACGGGCAGAGGTGAGCTTCTCCTCTGCATCCATGACGCTGAGGTTGGTGCCCACACCTGCATTATAGCTTACTTGGGCAATCTTGTAGTCTTCCTCAGCCTTGGTAACGGATACCTTGGTAGTCTGGATATTCTTCTCAGCTGCCTGTAGGCTCAGAATAGCCTTGCGCACATCAAGACGGATCTGCTCGTCAGTCTGGGCAGATGCCTCCTGTGCCTTCAGCAGGCTGGCCTCTGCCGCATGGATATTGGCAGAAGTCACGCCATTATCAAAGATATTCCAGGTGGCAGTAAGGCCCACGGACCATACATCGCTGCTGGTGTGGTTGGTCTTGAAGGGACGCTCACCGGCAATGGCATCGCTGCCGCTGGCGTTTATCGTAGGCAGGAAGCCAGCTTTGGCAGAGTTCACACCTGCCTCAGCCTGCTTCACGTTGTAGTAGGCAGCCAGACCGTCTGCTCTGTTCAGCAGAGCAAAATTGGTGCAGGCATCAATGTCAAAATCATATTTGGTGTACTTCAGCTCATCCTTGATTTCCAGCACTGTGTCCGTAGGCAGGTCGAGATAGTTATTGAGGGTTGCCATTGCCACATCGTAATCGTTCTGAGCCGTCACCAGGGACTGCTGGGCATTGGCCAGCTGCACCTCGGAGGCCAGCACATCAGACTTGGCCACAGTCCCCACCCGGTACTGGGCATTTACCTGATCCAAGTGGGCCTGAAGGGTCTCCACATTATCCTGATATACCTTGATGAGATTGCGGCACTGCAGGATATTGTAGTAATGAGTAGTAGCAGTTTTTACAGTAGTCTGCTTGGTGTCCTCCAGATTCATATCTGCTGCATTCAGAGCATACTTGGCAGAATCGCGGCTGGCCCGCAGTGACTCGTTATACAAGGGCACGGTAACACTGCCCGTGTTGCTGAAATTATAGTCATAAGCAGGATCATAAGCGCCGCTGTACGCCCTGCCACCGATACGGTTAGCCCCGGTATTCCAGGTAAGGGTCGGCCCCATCTGGCGACGGGCCTTTGACAAGCTCCAACGGGCATTGTCCACATTGGCATAATACTGCTTGAGAGTGAGATTGTTCTCCAGGGCCATGCGCACAGTATCCTTCAGGTCAAGCTGCACCGTATCGGCAGCCAGGGCAGGGGAAGTGCTGATAGCCATCAGCCCGCCCAGTACCAGGGCCGTAAGTTTTTTATGGAAATTCCTCTTGTTATTCAAGACAATGTCCTCCCTTGAATTACTGTAATGATTGCAATTTTATTGTTCTCTATAAAAAGGCCGGTTCCTGCCGACCGGGATTATCATGTTCAAAAACTCTGCCTGATGCCGAAGTAGGCACGACGACGCTCATGATCATTGACGTGATCCCACTGGGCTGCCAAGGCAGTGCCTTTGCCCGTAATATCGTAGGATGCGTCCAGTCTCAGCTGCATGTCATTTGGATCATATCCGTCCACCGCCAGCTGAAAGCGCTTGCCTCCATAAATATCAAGGCCCACCCCGGGTTTGCCGTTTATGACGCCTCCCCGGACACCGAAGTGCCCCTTGGAAAACTTCTTGCCAATCTGGGCATTGAATTTGTTCTCATCACCGATGTCATCAACCCCCAGCCTCAGATAGGGGCCATCCTTCTTGCCCACATCTACATTCAAATCAGTCTTCCAGTCATGGGCGCCGCCGCTGTAGAGCACATCAACCTGTGGCTTCACCTCTATCTCGCTCACCTTCTTCAGCATGCCATCGGCCCGCTCAGTGAGCTTCCTGGCATTGCTGATGGTCGCCTTCAGATCCTCCTGGGTCTTTTCATCTGCCACCACATTTTCCAGCCCCTGGGTGATGCGCACCACCCGGGCAGAGGCATCCGCCATATTGCTGAGGGTCTGCCGCAGATTCTCAGCCGTCTGGGGGTCGGCTCCCACAGTTTCCAGATTAGCCACCATGGCTTCCACGCTCTGCATAGTGCGGTCCATGCCCGCCGTGGCCGAGTTCAGCTGGGAAATGATATCATTCACCTGTCCCTGATTGCTCACAGCCAGATTTTCCAGCACCGCCATGGTGCGGTCAATGCGCTTGGTCACATCCTGGATATTCACCATGCTCTGCACCAGGGAGTGCTGCAGGTCTTTGTTGCCCAGAACGTCATTGACAGACCCCAGAAGCTCCTGTACCTGGGCCAGCGTCTTGTCTATGCCCGCCATGAGAGTGTCCATGCCCTTCTCATCTTCCCCGATGAGATAGTCTCCATCAGAGACCCAGCCGTTTTCTGCCCCGGCAGGCAGGATATTGATGAACTTTTCTCCCATGACGCCTGCCGAACCAATGGTGACCCGGGACCCCCGGGGAATCTTCACATCCCCCTTTATATCCATGGTGACAGTGACACCGCCGCCATCATTGACCACCTTGCGCACAGAGCCTACCGGCACACCGGAAAGACGCACCGTAGACTGTGGCTCTATGCCCACCACTTGCCGGAAACCGGCATAGAGGGCGTACCCCTTGCTTCCTCCCAGACTCACGCCGGAGAGGAGCAGCACCGCCGACACCAAAAGTGCCAGTCCCGCCAGTGTAAAGGCTCCCACCTTGGCCTCTGTACTCATGCCGCCCCCTCCTTCTCCGCAGTGCTAAGTGTTCTGAAGAACGCCTGCACCCTTTCGTCCTGTATCTTCTTGAACTTTTCCACCGTATCCACGGCAATGAGTTCTCCTGCATAAATCATGGCTATGCGGTCTGCAATGCGGCAGGCGCTGGCCATATCGTGGGTCACCACCACCGAAGTAACACCCAATTTCCGCTGGGTGCTCACAATGAGCTCATCTATGCGGGCCGTCATGATGGGGTCAAGGCCGGAACTGGGCTCATCGTAAAAAATCACCGAAGGCTCACAGGCAATAGCCCGGGCAAGGCCCACCCGCTTCTTCATGCCACCGGAAAGTTCATTGGGCATCATTTGCTCCACGCCCTCAAGGCCCACCAAAGCCAGCTTTTCCCTGACGATGCGGCCTATTTCTGCCTCGCTCTTATCCGTGTGCTCCCTAAGGCCAAAGGCCACATTATCCCCCACGGTCATGGAGTCAAAGAGAGCTGAATACTGGAACACCATGCCCATGCGCAGGCGGATTTTGTCCCACTCCGCTTCGCTGAGATTTGCCACATCCCGCCCCCGCACCAGAATCTGGCCGGAGGTGGGGCGGATAAGGCCGATCAGCAGCCGCAGCAGGGTGCTCTTGCCAGAGCCTGAACCGCCAATGATAGCCAGGGTTTCCCCTTCCCTGATATTCAGATTTATATGGGAGAGAGCCATATTCTTGTCAAAAGACTTGCAGACATCAACTAATTCTATCATGATAACTTACATCCATCAAAATAAAATGAAAGTCAATACGGCATTGAGCATAAAGATGACGATGATGGAAGTCACCACCGTGCGGGTGGTGGCCCGGCCAACACCCTCTGCCCCCTCGGGGCAGGTAAGGCCGTAATAGCACCCCAGCACAGCAATGACGTTGCCGAAGAACACGGCCTTCACCATGCCCCCCGTAAGGTCAAAAACCTCCACGAAAGTGTGGATGCCGTTCATAAAGGTGTAGGAACTGATGCCAGAGTAATAAACCGCCGTAGCCCAGCCTCCTGCCACCCCGATGATGTCTCCGAAAACCGTGAGGATGGGTACCACCACCATGCAGGCTATCATGCGGGGAAGGATCAAATATCCTTCTGGATTCACCGCCATGACCCTCAGGGCATCTATCTGCTCCGTGACCTTCATGGTGGCAATCTCCGCCGTAATGGCAGCCCCCACCCGACCTGCACATACCACACCCACCAGCACAGGACCAAGCTCACGGCCAATGGCCATAGCTACCACGCCGCCGATGGTGCTCTGGGCGCCGAACTCGATGAACTTCGCCGCCGTCTGCAGGGTGATTACCACCCCGGTAAAAAGCAGGGTCAGGCTCACGATGGTGAGGGAGTCCACCCCCAGATGTGACATCTGGGCAATAATGGAACGCCAGCGCAGGCGGCCCCTGAGCTGCCTCACAATGCTCACATAGAGGAGCACCATAGTGCCCAGCTCGGCACAGCGCTTGATGATAAATGCACCTAGTGTCTCAAGTATCCTGGTTGCCATGCCCGGCCTCCCTCCACATTCTCACCCTTCGATTCTAGCAATTTTATCCCGAATAGTAAAGTCTTATTTACTATTTGAATATCACATAAATTTCATAGCTTCCGCCTTGGCCAGCTGGTCGCAGCGCTCATTGGCCTCCACCCCCACATGGCCCTTTACCCAGTGGAACTCAACCTGCCTAGCGTGGAACGCCTCATCAAGAGCCAGCCAAAGTTCCTTGTTCAGCACCGGTGTCCCCTTGGAAGTTATCCAGCCCTTCTTCTTCCACCCCTCCAGCCAGTGCTTGGTAAAGCCGTTCTTCATGTACTGGCTGTCGGTATAAAGGGCGATCTTTGAACCTGCCGGCACGGCAGACAAGGCCTTGATGGCCGCCGTAAGCTCCATGCGGTTGTTGGTAGTGGAAGAGTCACCCCCGGAGAGCTCCTGCACATGTCCCGTAGCCTGGTTGGTCAGCACCGCCGCCCAGCCCCCGGGACCGTCAGGATTGCGCAGGCAGGAGCCGTCTGTGTAGATGATGTAGTCGGCTTCCCCCACGAAAGCGGGAGCTTCCTTCACTCCGGCAACAGGCTTTTTCCTGACAGGAGCAGCCCCCGGGCTGAAGAGGAACTGCTCACCCAAAGGCACAGCCGCAGGTGTTTCCTCCCCTGCCAACCAGGCCATAGCCTCCTGGGCTGTCATAAACCCTTTGAACTTAGCCCCCATAAAACCTTTCACCTGAGCTTCGCATTCCGCCCAGGTATTGAAAAGCCCCGTTTGCCGTCCCACTTTCACCGCATAAACTTTTTTTGCCATTCATATCTCCTTCGCAAATTTACAGCAAGCCCCATTGCCCCCTCGGCTTGTGCTCGCTAAATATTTATAGGAAAAGGGACGCTCAAAGCGTCCCCTTTATTATAGTCGGTAAGTAAGTGAGGGCCACAGGCATAGCATAAGCGGAACGTGTGGAATTTTACCATAAATCTTAGCGAGCACAAACCGCCACAGGCGGTGCAGTGGGAGCTTAGATTCTATGGTAAAATTCCAAGTGAAGCGTTGCTATGCCTGTGGCCCGAACGCCTTAACAGGTATGCTTACTCTGCAGGCCTGATGACCTCTACGCCGCCCATATAGGGAACCAGTGCCTTCGGAATCACCACGGAGCCATCCTCCTGCTGGTAGTTCTCCAGGATGGCAGCCACCGTGCGGCCCACAGCCAGACCGGAGCCGTTCAGGGTGTGAACGAACTCGGGCTTGGACTTGGCATCCCGGCGGAACTTGATGTTGGCACGGCGGGCCTGATAGTCAAGGCAGTTGGAGCAGGAAGAAATCTCCCTGTACTTGCCCTGGCTGGGGAACCAAACCTCAAGGTCATAGGTCTTGGCAGAGGTGAAGCTCATGTCACCGGTGCAGAGCATCACCACATGGTACGGCAGCTCCAGGGCCTTCAGAATATCCTCGGCAGCCTCCACCATGCTCTCCAGCTCGTCCCAGCTCTCCTCAGGCTTGGTGAACTTGATCATCTCCACCTTGTTGAACTGGTGCTGGCGGATGAGACCACGGGTATCACGGCCAGCGCTGCCGGCCTCGGCCCGGAAGCAGGCAGTGTAGCAGCTGTAGCGCTCAGGGAGCTTGCTGCCGTCCAGGATCTCATCGCGGTGATAGTTGGTCATGGGCACCTCGCCGGTGGGCACCAGATAGTAGTCAAGGCCCTCCAGCTTGAACATATCCTCGGCAAACTTGGGCAGCTGGCCGGTTCCCACCATGCTGTCCTTGTTGGCGATGTAAGGAGCCAGCATCTCCGTATAGCCATGCTTGTCAGCGTGCATATCCATCATGAAAGCAATGCAGGCACGCTCCAGACGGGCACCCAGACCCTTGTAGAACATGAAGCGGGCGCCAGCCACCTTGGCTGCCCGGTCAGCATCCAGGATATCCAGATCCACGCCGATATCCCAGTGAGCCTTGGGCTCGAAGGAAAATGACTTAGGCTCGCCCCACTTGCGCACCTCGGGGTTTTCCGTATCGTCCTTGCCGATAGGCACATCTTCCTTGGGCATATTGGGGATGTGCAGCATGATGTCGCGAAGCTTCTCCTCCACATCCTTCAGGTCAGCGTCAAGAGCAGAGATCTGGGCCCCCACCTCGCGCATCTCAGCCATGACCTCAGAGGCATCCTCGCCGTTCTTCTTCATCTGGCCCACCTGCTTGGAAACAGTGTTGCGGCGGGCCTTCAAAGTCTCAGTCTCCTGCAAAAGCTCACGACGCTTCTGCTCCAGTCCCTCGAACTCAGAAAGGTCCAGGCTGTTGCAACGATTCTTCAGCATGGTTTTGACTTCTTCCAGATGCTCACGCACAAATTTAATATCCAGCACGATACTCACACTCCATATTTTAATAAATCCCTGCCAGGGGATAAATAATCACATAGCTTATATTATATCAAGTTTTCCCAGGAAAGTCCAAAAAAATAGCCCCGGTTATCACTCCGGGGCAGCCGCCAAATGGGCAGCTAATAGAACTGAATGAAATGTATGAGCAACTTTCTCCCCATGGGAATTCCCACAAGGAAAAACCTTCCGACACAAGTAATGACGCCACAAAGCCCTTCTTCGGCGGGGAAGAAGGGCTCTGCCAAAAACATTCAGTTCTATGTACTGCCGGGTCTTTCCCGGCTATATCTAGCGAATGTCGCAAAGTCCCCATCCCCATCGCTCGCAGGTCAAGCGGTGACTGTTGATTGGGCTAACTCTGTAGGTCACGTAATTTATTATCACTTCCCGCCCCACCTTATTCAGTAGGTTTTTACCTATCTCTAAATTTATTGCTTACCTCATTTTCACATGGTTTAATATGTCGGTGACAGTACACTGACAGTACAGGTTTTGCTTCGGAAACGGTGTTATGTATATACGGGGGCTGTTGCATGAGTGTAATTCCACTTATGCACAGCCCCTTTTCCTTGTTGATGTATAAGAAGTTCCTATTCGTTGTAAAATCCACTAAAAATGAGCACAAGATACCAGGCGGTCTAAAAATCGCCTTTTTTCTTGTGCTCTTATTTTGTATTCAGGCTGCGTTATTCACAGGGAACAGGTGCTGGCCTGCTCTGTCTGACTGGATTTTGCAGTGCAGCTTTTGAATATTGTAAGCCATAGCCACCAGCATGATCTCAACAAGGACATTTGCTGTGCCGCGGCTCAGGAACCTTCGGAAATTCATGTCCGCCTTCATCATTGCAAATGCACCTTCTGCCTGTATGCTTCGGTTTATGCGCAGTTGTACTCCTTCTTTTGAGGTTATACGTTCCAAATCTTCCTGACGTTGGCGCAGAAACTGTTTGGATACTTCAAAGTGCTTGGTTCTCTCCTCCAGCGGGGTCTTGCAATGGTTTCCGTGTATGCACTGGCTCTTCAGCGGGCAATTGCCGCAATCCGCAGAACTGTAAAGGGTTATATTTCTTTTGAATCCTGTCCGGCTGCTGCGTACGAATTCCTTTGCAGCTGCAAGCTTCCTGCCCTGGGCGCATAAATAGGCATCTTCTTCTGGCAGATAGGTCATATTCTCCCTGCGCCCGATATCCTTTTTCCATTTTCTTGTCTTGCTCTTCTCATAATTGCTGGGCTTTATGAAGGCGCGCTGCCCGTTGGTCTCAAGATAGAGGTAGTTCTCTTCGCTTTCGTATCCTGCATCCGCAACCACATTGGGATAGCGGCGCTGCAGATGTTTCTCCATATCCTGAAGGAAAGGAATGAGTGTGGTTGTATCTGTAGGCTGGGGACCGACCGATGCCCATGTGATGAATTCAGAGTCCGTACCGCACTGGATGTTGTAGGCGGGCTTAAGCTGGCCGTTCTTCATGGCATCTTCCTTCATGCGCATGAAGGTGGCATCCGTGTCTGTCTTGGCAAAGCTATTGCGGTTGCCTAGAATGTGCAGATATGTATTGTATTTTTTGAGCCGGGCAATGAACTCGTCCAGCTGCTCCATTGTTTTCTGCAGGGCAGTCTTGCGCTTGCCCGTTCCCTTGACGAAGATGATGTCCTGCGCCTTCTGGCATGCCTTGAGCTTGCGGCGGAGCTTTTTGAGGTGCCTGACATGGATTTCATCGCCGTAATGCAGAGAAAGCGTGAACGCTTCCCTGGCTTTGCTGACAAAGGCAGGAAGCTTTGCCATGAGCTTGGCTTTGTTTTTAAGGACAGCCTTCTTCCAGACAAATTTATACTTGTTGGAGAAAGACTCAATCTTTGTTCCGTCAATGAAGATGTCTTTAAGGGAAATGACACCGAACTGTTCAAGCAGGAAGTCCATCTGGGCAAACAGTTCCTTGATGCAGGGGGCCAGATGTTTGGAACGGAATCTTGAGATGGTAACATGGTCAGGGGCCGGCTTGCCTTCCAGCAGGTACATGAAGTTGATGTCCCTTCGGCAGGCAGTCTCGATCCTGCGTGAGCTGAAAATATGGTTCATTCCGGCATAAACAAGGATGGCCAGCATCTGCCTGGGCGACGCCAGATTTCGATCTATCCTTTGATAGGTCTCCTCCAGTGACTTTATATCCATACCTCCAATGCAGTGGCGAAGCAGGCGGACGGGGTCATCTTTGCTAACCTGAAATTCAAGATTTAAGGGGAGAAACAGTTGATAATTCTCTCCTAAAGACGTATACTCTTTCTGTGAATTTGGTTTTTGCATACCTAAATTCTACACCTAATCCCGGGGCTTGAATGTCCCGGGATTATCTTTTTGCATAAAAAATGAGGCTGCTGCACGTTTGGATTACGTGCAACAGCCCCTTTTTCTTTTGAACAAAGGTCTATTGAATATTTATGCAAGAAGCACTCCATGCAATAAATACCTACCATAATAAAGCCTACCAAATCTCACCACCTTGGGAAGCTGCCTCCCGCTATGGGGTTCGATGGTCGCCCTCGTCCTTGAGGGGCGATTATGAATAGTGCCCATCCGTGGGCACGGTCATCCTTGACGGCTTTTGGTGCCCCCGTCCGTAAAGCAGCGAACCACCGCTTTAGCGGTGTGTGAGTCGCTTCCTGAGCGAAGCGGGTGAGGGGTGCACGGCCCGCAGCTGGCCCGCGGCAGGGCTGTCACGGGGCTTTGGTGGGCACGTCGCCCACGTCGCTCCGTCACAGCCCTGCCGATAGCCACGCTTCGGAGGGCGGGAGTTCGCCTCCGGGCATGACGGCGTACTTTGAGGACAGCTTTGCTGTCCAGTCGCTTGCCCTCATGCCCTCCGGGGTACGGGGCTGCGGCGGCGCATTGCAGTTCCCTCCGCGTCACGGCTTTGTGGTTCGTCCGCCGATAATGCCTTTACGCCTATCAGAGGCGGGAGTGCAGGGGCTTTCGCTGGCCAGTTACGATTCGCCCCCGATAGGCAGCATTATCGGCGGACGGCTGGCGCTTCACGCTTGAGGTTGCCCCGCATAGTTATACGGCCCGCCATCACGACGGGCCTCTGCCGTGCTCATTGCAGTTTCTCCCTGCTGGCTTCCCTCATGGCTTTCTTGCCGGACAGCACACCAGCCATGACGGTTCTCCGGCGGCAGCTATGGCTGCCAACTACGCCCCGCCACGGCTGGAGTGCTGCCGTTTTTGCTCCGTTCGCACTCCTTCCGTGCTCGGTGGCCTGCCTGGCTGGGGGCTCCTTTGTCGCCCTTTTTCCAGTCAGGTAGGCCGCCTCCCACTGCAGGAGGGTCTCACTCAGCTGCACTCACAGGTTGCCGGGCACAGGTTCAGGGCGGGGTTCTGTCTCCGCTTCGCTACGCCATTCAGCCCGCCCTTCACCCGTGCCAATACGCACCATCGGGGGACGGGAGAGGGGGCACTTGTGCTGATCTGTGAGCACGGCTCAGAAGGTCGCCATAAAACTGATAAGCCCGGCGGAGGTATCCGCCGGGTTCAAAATAGCTTTTGGGTTCGTTACTATCGGGGAGGGCGGTGCCGTCAAGGGCAAGCCGCCTCTGGCGGTGGCTACGCCACCCTTGACCGCTCCGCTCGGCTCGTTGTAAGGCTTCGGCTGGGGGCGGGGTACCAGCCCAAAGAAAAAGCCACCCACAGGAAAAGGGTGGCAAATCTAAGGGGTTATATAATCCTTTTAAGGGGACTATCCATGAAATTTCTGCCCGTCTCCACATATCTCAGTGCTTGCCTTTCCGACTTGTGGCGGGTGTGGTGCATGATGGCGGGAAGGCTGGCTCCGCTTCGTGAGGCCTCGGTGGCAAAACCGCGCCGCAGGGAATGACCACTGAACTGGCTTTCATCGTAGCCCAGCTTTGCGGCGTAGCGCTTCACTATCTCCGCTACGGTGCGGGGGCTGATGGCCTTGCCGCTAAGATTGGCCCGCAGGTCGATGGACTGGAAGATGGGACCTTGCTGGAGGTGGGCGGCGCTCATCCACGCCATGAGGGCGCGGACGGGGCAAAGGGCTGGGTCTTCAGCGTATGGCAGGGCGATTTCCGTACCCTTCCCCTGCTGGTCAGCTTTGGAGCGTGGCAAGAGCAACACCGCCCCCGCGCCGGTGAAGGTCAGGTCTTCCGCCCGCACATTGGCAAGCTCAGAACGGCGAAGGGCTGCCGCGAAGCCCAGGAGCAGGAGTGCCCTGTCCCGCAGGCCAGTTAAGCCGTGGAAAACATTCATGGCCATGAGGCGGCGCAGGTCTTCCACTCTGATGGGGGCTTTAGCGGTCTGCCGCGTTCCCTTCTCCCGCTTTATGCCCGCCAGCGTCAGGCGGACGATGGAAGCATGGACGGGATTTTGCAGTTTCGCTTCTTCGTGGACGGTGCCGATGGCGGTGAGCCGCCTTGTGAGGGTGGCGGGTTTCATTTGTTCTGTCAATATGTCAGAAGCCTTTTTTTTCAAGGGTTTGCTGGTGATTTCACCCCCCTGCCGCTACCTATCTATGGGAAACTGCGGGGCGGTCAAGGGTGGCTGAAAGCCACCGCCAATGGCGGCGCAGCCCTTGACGGTCCCGCCCCTCTCGCCTCCGTAACCTATAAGCTGGTCTGCCCCCGGCGGACACCTCCGCCGGGCTTATCAGTTTTATGGCGTTCTGGATCAGCAGGGCCAGCGTTCCCCGCTTTGCCGATGCGCGACCAATAGAAAGATGGTGCGTACTGGCACGGGTGAATGGTGGGCTGAATGGCGTAGCGAAGCGGAGACAGAACCCCACCCTGAACCGGTGCCCTGGTAACGTGAGCAGGGGTAATGAGGGAGACCTGACTGGAGGGGGAGGCGGCCTACCTGCCCGGAAAGAGGGCGACAAAGGAGCCCCCGGGCAGGCAGGCCACCGAAGCCGGAAGGAAGGCGACCGGGTGAAATACGGCAAGCACGCCAGCCGTGGCGGGGCGCAGTTGGCAGCGATGCTGCCGCCGGAGCCCTGTCATGGCTGGGGTGCTGTCCGGCAAGAAACGCAGCCAGCAGAAAAGGCCCGCCGTGATGGCGGGCCGGTGGGCTTCGCAGGGCTAACCTAAGCGTGAAGCGCCTTTAGTCCTACGATAATGTTGGCTATCGGTGACGGGTGCTGCCCCCTCTCCCCTCCGCTTCTGTGTTCCGGCAATGATAGCCGTAAGGACATTATCGGAGGACGGAGGCGGACCAGGCTTTGCGGTGAGAAGCGTGGCGGTGTGCGTCAGCGTGCCCCCAGGGACGGGGGCACCACAGGCCACCATGGACGGACGTGCCCAAGGACGGGCACTATTGATACTATGCCCTCATGGAAGAGGGCAACCATTATAATGGTCCCATCAATCCATCTAACAAAAACTTTGCCGGCATACCGCTAATAATATATTCCGATTTTTCTCCCAAAGAAGCTGCTTTTAGATTTATATGGCGATTATAGGCAATCTCGTTGTTTATTTCCTGCAACATTTTGCGTTTTGCAAAGAGTATTTCATCCATTTCGGCTTGCTTTTTTCTCTTTTGGCTTCTTGTGCTCCAAAAACCACCTTCTGATTCTCTGTCAAACTGGCTTCTAGCCGACGAAGCACTTCCACCAAAATTTTTGCTAAAACCGTGAGAGTAGCAACCTTCGCCACCATCAAATTCCAAAATCCAATAAACTCCGCCACTATTCATGCCCGTGCCAAAGAATGGATCCTGGTACATGCGTCCATCCTTGATGATGTTCATCATTTTATCTTCATACTTAGGGTCATTTTTCATACGTTCCCAACATTTATCGGATATTTTGATTGTTTCTTCATCATAGGGCCGGGTTGGACTAAACGGGAAGGAATCTATTTTTTCCCAAATGTAGGTTTGATATTCCTCCATGGTCATTTCAGCAGTAGATTTTACAGCGTCTACTTTAGAAGTATTCTCTGTTTGCAAAGAAGCTAATATGTCTTTATAAGATACTTTACCCACAATATTTTCGGTTTTCTTCTGCAAACTCGATACCACATTCTGCATGGAACTAAGTCCGTTAATTCCACTGTAATAGGTGCAAGCATTACTCATATCATACTCCCCCTCGCTTTAAGCAAAGGCTTCAAATTGGCTATCTGATGAAGGTGACAAGATAGCCGTTGCATTTTGATATATCATGGAGAAAGTCAAATCGGCTGTACTGGCTATGTCATACTGCATTGCCTTTTTCTCCTGTTCAAGGAAATAGTCATAAGCTGCACCTTTGAACTGTGCAGGTACCGTGGTTGTTGTTTTCAATCCTTCTTTGAAAATATCCCGTGCCTTTTCGCCATTTTTGTTCACAAAACCATCCGCGGTTTGCTGATAAGTGCGAATATCTTCGCCTGTGACACTTTGGAAATTGTTCCATAACCCCCATTTTGCAAGTTGGTCTTTCGGGGTTGTTCCTTGCTTTGTACCGTCATACAACAAATTGTAAAAGAGTTTTTGGGCGTTGTTATTTGAATTTAACGCTTCTGTCATCTTTTTCAACAAATTGGCATCTGCTGTACTTCCTGTATTCCCGGACAGCAAAGACACCGTAAGCATATTGGTCATACCGTTGACAGAGAAACGAAAAGAACTATTGCCTAACAACGACAGGTCAATGCCATTGTTCTTGAATACATTGCCAATCTGTGCACTAAGCATTCTGGAATTAAACTCGCGTGTATCAGTGGACTTGTTAGTTGTTACTTCACCATTCAAATGCGGGTCTTTCAGCAAGGTGGGAATGTCCGTGTGTTCAGTTCTTATGGTTCCCCATCTAGTCATGCTCATCTCGTTATTAAACATAGCCATTTTTTCTTCATGGCTGTAACCAGAGTAAGAAGAGTCCTTGTCGAAGTACTTCCAATAAACTCCGCTATACAGTTCATCAACCGTTTGATATTTTGCCCGATTTCGTACAGCAATGTCAGCGTAGGTGGACTCTAACTTTCTGAACAGGTCAGCGTTTTTCGATTCGCGGTTCCACTCCCCTGAATTGGTGCTTGCAATTTCTTCCTTGGACAAATCGCGGTGATACCATACTTCGCTGGCCTTTCCATCAGGAGTTTCATAACGATGTTTATCATGGTAGTAATTATAATAACCGCTTCCCATGCTTTGAATAGTAACCATAGTTTGTTACTCCTTGTTTGATTTCGTCCCATTTAATGGCATGTCAATACTTTACTCGAACAGGGCTTTTGCCTAGTGAAGCTGCTTTCATATCAATATGACGCTTCTCTTTATTACGACATATACATACCAAAATCTTCTAACCGTTATTCTATATATCGGAAAAATTCGCAAAAACTTAAGTAGCTTGGCACCAACATACAAATTTTCGGTGTGAGTTTCAACCATTTGTCCTAAAGCACCACCACGCCCTGGCCTTCACAGTCACTTTTAGATGTATCATTTCCCCAACAAGCAGCACTGTCAATAGCCATTATAAGAACAAGTGCTCCTGTGTTTCTGTCTTTGTCATCTTTGATATTCACGGCAGGGACAGTACGAATACAGATGTTGCCCATGTTTCAGTACAGAAAGCCACGCCAATGGGAAGATATTGCGTACTACTAGCTATTCATCATCCTTTGTCACACGTAAATCTAATAAGTCTCCAGGTAGCAAATCTATGGGACTGTTCCGATAGCTTATGATATTATCGGCTGCCGCTTTTTCTTCTCTGTAGCGCGATTTCCCGGATTGCTTCTTTTCTTCGTCCATGTTTATATCCCATTCTTGCAGTTCATCGTATTCATTGCTGTTGACAAATTTTTTCCACTCGTCCTGGATAGCAGCCAACATGAAGAGGTATTTTTCTCCTGGGAGTTCTCCGTCTGATTTGTGGTCAGTGTCGATAGGACTTTCCTTGAATGATGATTTTGGGGCGCTCTCTTCTGAATATTTTTCTGCCGTGTCTGATCTTGCTTCAAGGTTTGGGTTGGCTTGGTTGAGATTGTTGGCATTGTTATCATTCGGCGCGGTGCTGCTATTATTGGCATTGGCGGTTGCGTCTTGGACAGTAACAGAAGCATTTTCTTCTCCGCCTGTCTGGGCATTTATATTGTCGCCTTCAAAGGAAGCTGCTTCATTCCCTGCACCTGACAAGGCTGCTCCAAAATCTCCTGCGCCTCCGCTACCGAAGCTGACATTGCCACCTGCGCCCTTAGCGTCCAGCTGGGCTTCAGACGCCACTTTCATCTGGGCCTGTACCAACGCTCTGCGGGCTTCTTCTTTGCTTTTGGCATGTTTCAGGGCATGTTGTAGTTCTTCTCTGGCTTCTTCGGCTTTCTTTGCTTTTTCATAAAGTCGCTCGTCTGTGTCTTTGAGGAATTTCAGTTCACTCGCAGATAGCTTGTGCCCCTGGCGAAGCTTCTGCCTTATAATTGAAATCTTGGTGGAGTCCGACATAGAGGCTTTCCTGGTTTTGGGAGTCAAGGCTTCTCTTGTGGTTCGGTCAATACTCTCCTTCATTTCTTTTAGGCTTTGACCTTTCTTGATTTTGTATTTGGCTTCCAGTCTCAGCTGTTGCTGTGCTGTATAAGCACCTATGCGTCCGATTCCTTCAAACATAGCATTTTCCTCCTTGGATTTTCTCCGTACAGAATCCCTCTAGTTAATATATCGGAGGAATGGAACCATTTGATAAGTCTTTTTAAGGGCTATAAAAATCAAAGGCCGGTTGCCCGGCCTCGTTATTTTGCTTTGTGCTCCCGCTCCATCACTTGCAAGAACTCCGTGAGCCTTGCAATCTCCCCGCTCAGCCTGTCCATGGACTTCTGAAAGCTGGTCAATAGGTAGAACGTCACCACGATAGGGAATCCCACCGTGGAAATCGCCGTGAGTGCTGTCTGCTCCATTTCCTCACCCCCGTACAAGAAAAGCCCCGATTCCTCGGGGCCTCCCTGCTATCCCTTCCTAATTCACGCCAGCTCCTCGCGGTCGCTGATGCGGATATAGGCTTCCTTGATTTCCGTGGCCACGTCCTCGCCGGAGACCACGGCTTTCTTGTCAATCATCCTCTGCATAACATTTCTGACCTCTGCATCAGTCAGACCCTCTACGGGATCCTGCAGGGAGTAGGTCTTGGTGCCGCCTGCTTCCAGCTTGAACGTCATGGTAAGTGTACGCATGGTCTAGCCCTCCTCACGCTTCAATCAGGGTATAAGCATTGATACGCTTGACGCTCCCCAGAGTGTGGCTCTGGAGGCTGGCAAGGTCTTTGCCGATGTCATAGGCATCATCGTCCGTGAGTGCCGGAGAAATGCCGGAAATGCTGCGGGTGGCATAGAGGGGCTGGCCGGACTTGCCGATACCGTTTTCCACCATGAGCTTCAGCTCGGTGGTGCTGCCATTTGCTACTGCTGCCATCGTGATTCTCCTTTCTGGGAATTCCATAGAATGCCAAAGGCCCGGGGCTGCCACTTCGCCCCGGGCCTCTGACGGAATGACAACCAAATATATCAACCCCTGTCTGCAGGGGCGTGATACCGTAGTATGGGGTTGCTGTCATTCCACGCAGCAATGTTTTATTGTTGAGTTTATCCTAGCAGGTTGACATTATGATTGCAAGGGGGATTTTACCAGTTGCTGTTCACCAGCGCCGCAGCTTCTTTATCGGGCAGGGAATAACTTTCCATAATCTCCTGTATTGCAGCGTCTTTGGTGAGTTTAAGGCGTTTGAGCATGGCAACAGCCTTGACCCGCTCCTCATTCCTGCCTTCCTGTCGTGCAAAGCTCAGCTGCGCCGCCTGGTCGCGGCGGAATTTCTCGGCCTTCTCGTAAGACCTCTTTGCCACTTCATCTTTGGTGAACACGTCCTCCACCTCCATCGCTTCCCGAATGGCTTCTTCACCGGCGGCGATTTCTTCCAGTTCCTCATCAGTGGTGCTGGGGGAGAAGTAGGCCGCCCATTTTTCCATACGGTTCATGTCTTTCACGCTCTTGCTCCTGAACTTTGGCAGTTCAAGGAAGTGTATTTCCAGCTTGTCCGTCAGCTGGCATTTTGTCTTGATGTCGTAAATGCCGAAACAGCTGTGCATATCCGGGTACTGCTTTGCATTGAAAAGGTTGAAGCCCAGAATGTTGATGGCAATGGTGCGCTTCAGCTGGTCATATTCATCGCCACGCTTCAGATCAGCATAATTCCTTGCCCAGTAGAACAGGGAACGCTCGCCCATGGCGGCAAGGGAGTTGACCTGCATCTCGATATTGACCTTCACGCCACTGGCGGTAATCCCCAGAATGTCCAGCCGGGATTCCTTGCCGTCGTACTCGTCAGAATCAATTTCCCGGTCAATGAACTCAATGTCCACCAGCTGCTCCGTGCCCTGGAACTCAAGGAAAGCGTTGATAAGGGCCAGGGTAATCTTGGGGTACTTTGCGAAAATTGCTTTGAATACCGCGTCATTGGTGCGGTTTATGCGAAATGCTGCCATGTGGGTTCCTCCTGTTTCGTTACCTATATTCTATGACTTTGCCCATGAAAAGGCAAGGAAAAAGGGGCCTTGCGCCCCCGTGCTTCAAGCCTTGACCTGCCCCCAGTCCGTCACCCCTCTGGCGATGGCGGCGGCAAATTCCTCCCTGTGCTCCACCAGCAGCCTTGCGTCCTGCGGGTTGTCGATAAAGCCAGTCTCCACCAGCACCGCGGGCATGACCGTACACCTGAGCACGGCAAAGCTGCGGTTAACCTTCACCCCCCTGTCCCAAAAGCCCGGGTCGAAGGGCCGCACTCCTTTGAAAATCTCCTGCTGGATAAAGAAGGCCGCCTTGCCCCCTTCCCCGTCGGCGTCATAGCAGAAGGTCTCGAAGCCCCTGGCGTTGTGGAGCCTGGAGGCGTTGCAGTGAATGGACACAAAGAGGTCCGCCCCCCAGCTGTTGGCGCACTCCGTCACATTCTGGTAGCCCGGGCTTTCTCCCGCCAGATTATGTGACTGGAGCAAGCGCACCTCACACCCTGCCATTTCCAAAAACTCTGCCGCACGTTCCCCGATGGCCCGGGCAAGGTCGCACTCCCGCAGGCCCAGTTCTCCATTCACCGCCCCCGGGTCAGGCTCCCCGCCTGGGGCGTGTCCCGGATTCACGAACACCTTCATGCTCAGCCCTCCCTCAGCGTGTAGACCGTCTGCTTCCCGTCCTTGCCCAATACCAGCAGCCCCGCCTGCACCAGCTCCTTTCTGGCAGTGCTGAAGGTGCCGTGGGACAGCCCCGTGCGCTTCAGAATCTCCCACTCCATCAGCGCCCCGCCCCCGTTCTTCCGAAAATCCTGCAAAAGCCTTTCCGCTTTCTCCGACAGCATTGTTTAGGCCCCCTTCACAAGTCCCTGCCCGCAAGGCAAAGCGGGCAGACCGTGCATTTCCTCCATGACCCTCTGCCGCCTCTGAATCCTCTGCCGTCCTCCAATGGTGGCAAGGTCAAAGATACCGTCATAGAAATAAAGTTCCTCCGCATAGCCCCACGCCACGGCCTCATAGACCGCCCTCAGAAGCCCTGCCAGCCGCTCCTCTCCGTCCTGCTCCAGCGCATGGATAAAGACAGGCAGCCACTCGGCCCTGAGGTCAGGCAACACGCCCAATCCCCTGGGCGGCGCCCCCATCAGGGCGGGCAGTGTGAGCACTACAGGCTTTCCCGACATAAGCTCCCGCCTGTGCTCAAGGCCAAGCCTGTACCAGCTGGCACGGATAAGCCCCCGCCCCGGCACTTTCCCCAGCGCCCGGTCAAGGGTGAGCACCTGCACCGCGTCCAGCCGCATTTCCACCAGCCCTGCGGGGACTTCCGCCCCTGCCTGCAACGCACTCCCCATTTCCGCCATCTCCCTTCCTCTCTGCCGCAGAATCCCCGCGGCGGACGATACATTTCCCATCAAGCCCCGCGCCTCTTTCATCAAGCTCAAAGACAGCGGACGAATCTGCCATGCAAAGCAGCAAAAGACTTTCCATCAAATCAGCCCCGACAAGCTCCGGGTCAGCCTTTGAAAACATTGGTATCCCTCTTTTCTAGTATCCCCCGTGAAAACACATTTCCAACCGCATACCTCCTCTCAATCCTTTTCATCTTCCTTGATCCTGCACTTTGCCGCCAGCGCCTTGCCGGGGCACACGCAGGACATGAGCCAGTAGCCCCCGGCACGGTTGCCCCCGTAAGCCTCATGCAAAAGATACCCTCCCTGCACCAGCTCCGCCCTGGCCCTTTTCACCATGGCCGTGCTCATCTTCGTGCCCCCGGCCATCTCCGGCACCGACAGCCGCAGCGGAAACTGCCAGAAAACATTGTTGGCCCGCCACATGAGCCAATGCCAGAGCGCCTGGGCGTGAGGTGAGATAGGAGCTGCCACCTGACGCTTGTAGAAATAGCGGATTTCATTCAGCCACCCGCCCACCGTATCCATCAGCCCACCGAAGCGCAGCGGGCCTGCTGCTCCAGCCAGTCAGAGGCGGCCCGGCGATGAATCATGTACTTCCTGCCATTCTTCAGGGCAGGGAAGCCGTCCACATGCACAAGGCTCCGCACACAGTTCACCCCCAGCCCCGAAAGAGCCGCAAACTCCTTCACCGTCAGCAAAATCTTTTCATCTTCCACAGAAATCACACCCTTCCCGAAACAGTGAAACTAAAGTTGTCCTTTCATACTACACAACAATCCTTATTTTCTTAGATATTGTACACATGGCTACGACCTTATTTCTCAGGCTGAAAAAACAAACGTACACACTCAGATGAACGCCCCGCCCTTGCTTTTGGTTTGTTGTATAGTATGTCTTGCTACTCATATAGGCTTTTATTAGCTTCACTAGCTATGATAATAGCACCATTGTTCCCTTTTGTCTAGTCTAACTTGCTATAATTTATTAAACAAATAGCTTTTTGTACCGCCTTGTGTTACAATGTAAGCAAGGAATACACTCCCCGCCTCAAAGGGTGGGACCAGCAAAGAAAGTGAGGTGCAAACCTTGAACGAAAAAGACTCACCAGAAAAGGCCAGCTACGGCAGCACCTTCGGCAAGCGCCTCAAGGAACTGCGCGAAAGCCGCGACCTTCGCCAGAACGACCTGGCCAAAGCCTGCGGCGTGGCCGTGGCCTCCTATGCCAACTGGGAACAGGGCAGGGCCCTGCCTCCCATCAACAAGATACCCGTCCTGGCGGACTTCTTCGGCGTGAGCGCAGACTACCTCCTGGGCGTGTCCAAAAAACAGGCTGCCGAAGAACTCATGGAGCGCATGGGGGGCCTGTCCGAAAAATCCCGGAACATCGTCCTGGCCCTCATCGACGAACTCTTGGAAAAGAAACGCAGCTGACCTTACGGTTACTAAAAGTCTTTGTCTATGTCTTATTCTATATCTTAGGAAGCCCAGAAGCCCTTGCCCCGCAAGGCTTTCCCCGTCCACAGCGGATATAATAGAACCGCAGTTGTACCCGAAAGTGTACCCGAATCAGTACCCGCAAATGTACCCACACCGAAGTTATCCACATTTTATCCACAGCTTGTAAACAGGCTTTTCCACAGACTTATCCACAAAAAAGAAACATCACACCGTTCCCGAAGCTCACTTTGAACATCAAAGGAGTGGAAGGAAAATGACAACCAATCTTAGCGACCTCAAAAAGAAAACCACCAAAAAACGCGGCGGCAAACGCGCCGACCACGAAGGAACCATCTACTTCATGAAGGCCCGGAACCTCTGGGCCGCCTGCATCCGTCTGGGCTATGACGAAAAGGGCAAGGCCATCCGCAAATTCAAGTACGCCCACACCCAGCAGGGAGCGCTGGAAGCCCTGGCCCAGCTCAAGGAAAAATACGCCTTTGCCGAAAGCCTTGAAGCAGACAAGATGACCACCGGGCAGTGGATTGAAAAATGGCTTTCCGTCTACGTCATCCCCAAAGTCCGCCCCAGCACCCAGAAACTCTACCGGGGCGTTCTGACGAAGCACGCCATCCCCGCCCTTGGCCAGATTCCCCTCTCCAGACTCACAGAAATGGACATCCAGGCCATCATCTTCGGCCCTCTGCGGGACAAATATCGCACCGCCTCCATCTTCCGCCTGCTCATGACCTCCATGATGAAGCGGGCCGTGAAATGCCACCTCCTGCGCTACTCCCCCGCCGAAAACCTCGAACTGCCGAAACGCCCCCGGAAACGCAGCTTCGTCAAGCCCAGCGCCGGGGACTGGAAGAAAATCCTTGAACACAAAAGTGACGTCTACTACTGCTGGTACTGGCTCATTCTCACCGAATATATCACCGGTGCCCGCCTCAGCGAACTTCTGGCCCTCCGCTGGGAAGACCTCACCCTCACCCGCGACGCCAGCAACAAAGTCACAGGCGGCACCCTCCACATCCGCCACGCCCTCTACACAGGCACCAAAAAAGAGGGAGAACCACGTCCCCCTGTCTGCCTAGGCGACACAAAAACCGCCCGGGGCAACAGGATCCTGGCCCTCCCCCTCTACTACTGCCAGGAAATCCAGCGCTACCGCAAAATCCAGCTTGAGCACCGCCTGCTGGTGCCCAACTGGCAGGAACAGGGATTCATCTTCACCAAATGGGACGGCACCCCCATCCGCCCCACCATCCTCAGCAACTACTTTCTCCGCATCCGCAAGAAGCTGGGCGTAGGCTCCACCTTCCACATGCTCCGCCACGACATGGCCAGCCGCATGAAAAACTCCGACTGCTTCGACCTCAAGGACATCCAGGAACAGCTGGGCCACAGCTCCATCAAGATCACCATGGACATCTACACCCACATCGACGAAGGAGCCCAGCAGGAAAAAGTCGGCCAGTGGTTGGAAAAAGGCCTCACCGAACTCATGGGAAAAACCGACAAAACATCAGAAAAAACTCCCACACCCGTGACAGTACAGTGACAGTACAAGCCCAAAAAGTCAAAAAAAAAATAGCCCCGGTTATCACTCCGGGGCAGCCGCAAAAATAGCAGCTAATAGAACTGAATGAAATGTATGAGCAACTTTCTCCCCATGGGAATCCCCACAAGGAAAAACCTTCCGACACTGCTAATCACGCCACAAAGCCCTTCTTCGGCGGGGAAGAAGGGCTCTGCCAAAAACATTCAGTTCTATGTACTGCCGGGTCTTTCCCGGCTATATCTAGCGAATGTCGCAAAGTCCCCATCCCCATCGCTCGCAGGTCAAGCGGTGACTGTTGATTGGGCAGTTCTCCTGGCTCCAGTTCATAGCATCTTCGCGCCTTCCCAAGGTTTCCCCCAGTGACATACTTTGCGAAACGCTCCCTGTTACAGTGGCGGGACCGCGCCGGCTTATACCGGCTTCCCTATTAAGTCATTGACACCCAATCCAAACATATTCTCTTTTCATTTACAGGACTAATCATATCATTCGTCAAAACCATTGTCAATCCAAAGGCAAAGATTTTCCCGCGACAAAATCCCCATAAAAGTGTATAATCTTTATTGTTCTATAATGAAAAATAGCTCACGGGCTTGAAAGGACTTTCAATATGCGAAAATATCTGAACAAGAAAAAAATAGCAGGACTGCTGACCTTCTCCCTGCTTTTCTCCTCCATTCCTGCCTGGGCTGCCGAAGACGTCACGGCAGCTTCCACAGAAACAGCTGCCCCTTCCTTCTATGACCTGAACTTCGATGCTGACAGCTACACCCGGGAAACACTTAATCTGCATGGTCAGCCCGTGGCTTTCCGCGCCTTTGAAGGCTGCCACTACACAGCTTACCCTGTTGCTGACTATAAAGAACAGCTGAACATCTACATTCCTGAAGCCTACTTCCAGAAAAAGAGCACAGGACGCTTCACCGCAAAAACCGCCCCCATCTTCATGCCCCTGGCCGCAGATGGAGCAGCAGAGGGAACTTTTGACGCCCCGGCAGATGCCAGCAACGAAAGTGGCCAGCCCAATCTCGCCCTGCTGGCCCTGGCACACGGCTATGTGGTCGCAGTCCCTGCCGCCCAGAGCCTCACTCCGCCTGCCAGCGAACGCCTGGGCAAGGCGCCCCAGCCCATCCTTTCTTACAAGGCAGCCATCCGCTACCTGCGCCGCAATCAGCGCAGCCTGCCTGCAGGGGACACCAACCGCATCGTAGTCAGCGGCGAGGGTCTCTCCGGCAGCCTGGCCCTGCAGCTGGCAGCCTCTGCCGACCAGGCCATCTATAAGCCCTACCTGTATGCGATGGGAGTTGCAGGTAAAAGCGACAGCATCTTTGCCGCCCAGGCTTACGAACCTGTGACCGGTCTTGCCAGGGATTATGCCCGCTTCGGCTGGACACTGCCAGACGGACGCCCGGACCCCAATTCTGCTTCCCTCTATGCACCTTTGCTGGATACCGAAGCCGCGCTTTCCCCTGCAGTCACTCCAGAGCAGAAGGAAACTGCAGCCATTGAAGAAAAAGCCGTCATAGAAGAAGCCGCTGAAAATCATCCGGCAGCCGCCTCTCTGAATGCAGGCAACCAGTCTTTGGCTGCAAATGACGAAAAATCCCCCAGCGTCATCACTAGCCAGCCTGTTTCCAGCAGTCATGATACCAAAGAGTACCAGGATTATCTCGACAAGCAGGCCGAATATGAACGGATAGATGCTGAAACCCAGGAACTTATCAAAATGTACTCCCCCAAGGGCCACGCTGCCCATTATCTACGCCTTTGCACTGCTAAGGCAGACACCCCGGAGTTTCAGGATTTGAAAACAGCCTTTGAAAGAAACGACACCGCCGTCACCAGCTTTAACGAAAAAAAAGGCCCCCTGCAGGACGCAGAGGAACTCTTTGAATGGATTGATGCAGCTGATACAGAGCGGGATGCACTGGAAAAACAGCTCTGGCAGTTATGGCGCAAGCAGAGTGCCAAGCTGGCCAGAGCCAAGCATCTGGCTGACCGTGCTGCTGCCAAATGGCAAAAGGCCCAGGCAAAAACAAATTAAATACGCACCTCGAAATGCTTCCTCTCCTCCTCAGGCGCCTTGGCCCTGGCAGGAGCAGGAGGCTTTTTCTTTGCCTTGGGGACAGAGGCTGCTTCTTTGGGCTTGAGCTTTGCCGGTCTGGCAGGTGCAGTCGGCCTGGTCGGTGGGGGCTGTTCTTCAACGGCCAGTCTTGCCAGCACCTCATCCGGAGTGAGCCCCCGCAGTTCCCGGCTGTCAACTGCCCCCAAAACATCAGCCTCTATATCTGCCCTGGTCAGCTCGCCCTTCCGACCCTGCCGGTGCAGGAATTTCTTCACCAGCAAGGCAGCTGCCACAAAGGCCGCCACCAGCATGGGCAGCCAATAGGTGAGCCCCTGATAGTCAAACTTCGGAGCAGGATTGGCCTGCAGGGAAGCAGCCTCCGTTTCCTGTCCCTGCAAATTCCTGCCATTTTCCTGAGGAACTCCTCCACTCCCCCCCAGATTCGCCGCCTGAGCGGCCTGGCTGCGGCCTGTGTCAATGGTGGCTTGAGCCTGATTCTGGCCGCTTTGCTGTGCCTCCCTGGCTGCCTTGGCCTCTGCCGTGGGATTTTTATGCGTAGTGCGGGATAGCCCGCCGCTGCCATTTACCACAGCTTCCTTAGCCTGCTCCTCCATCTGCTTCTCATTATCCGTGGATTTGCTGGTCGTTCCATTAGCGGGAGGTGCATTGGACTGGGTTACAGAGCCCCCCTCAGAGAGCGTCACCCCTGGCACCGTGGGAGGTGTGGGCAGCGTGGGTGGATTTGGTGCTTTTACAGCCATAGCTTCATCTCCACAAAAGGCAGGCATTCCCAAAGGAATCTGCCTGCCTTGAAATCAATAACGGGGATTCTTTTTTACATAGTCTACCGGCCTGGACCAGTCCACGTGTACCTTGGTCTTGTTCCACAGACGGGTAAGTGCCAGCTTGAAGCTTTCCTCGTCAGCCTGGGGATCAACGGTCTTTGCCGTGAAGTCCATGAGGGTCTGATGCGGCACGTTGATTTCGTGGGTCTGGTTCAGATATTCCTCCGTCAGCTTGCGTCCTTCTTCGTTATTCAGGTTTACAGTAGCCTTCTTGGCCTCTGCATCGTAATCTATCCAGCCCAGGTCCTTGCCGTAGCTGATGGCTACGCTGTAGGTAACTGCCATGTTGATTTCTCCTTTATGCGTAAGATCAAATTTCTCTTTTATCCTCCTTATTATAGCGCAACTCAAGGCCATAGTTCAAGTTTTGCCACAGGCAAAAAGGCCAGGCAGCTATATAGCCTTGCAAATCGTAAAAATCTGGGAAAAATTTATATTTTTCTTTCTAATATTGCCTTTTCAAGGCTTGTCAAGTCTTGCAAGGCGTGTTTTTTTGTGCTATCATACCAATAAAGAAGGACAAGCCTGGAATGTGCGCGGGCTTTAACAATGTCTAACCTACATATTTCATAGGGAATCCGATTTGATCCTGGTGGAGGTTCGCCACGGCGAAATGCTGAAGTCAGGCTTAGGGCACCCACCTGCTATCCGCAGGTTTTAGACATTTAAAGCGAACGGCATTTTGGACCCCTGCTTTGAAGAGGGATTGCTGCATGCGGCAGTCCCTCTTCGCGTATCTAAAAACAAATGAGGCAGACCCGCCGCCTTTTCGGCGGCTTGTCTGCCTTATTTTTATCTTCCTATTTCAGCTGCCATAACAAAGCTGCCCTCTCACGAAGGTGGCAAAGATATTCACATCATCATCAAACACCGTGATATTGGCCAGGCGCTCCGGCTCCAATACGCCCCGCTGCCAGAGGCAGTCCAGTTCCTGGGCAGGAACTTTGGTCACCAGTTCCACCACACGGGGAAGACTAAGGCCTGTATTGCGGGCAAAGTTCCGCACCACCTCATTCATGGAAGCTACACTGGCGGCAATGGTGCCGTCAGCCAGAGTGGCAAGACCGCCCTCCACGTAAATCTGCTGTCCTCCCAGCTCTGAGACACCGTCCCCCAGGCCGCAGGCCCGGCAGGAATCGGTAATGAGCACCAGCTTGTCCCCCTTCAGACGGCAGGCCAGCCTTTGGGCGGCAGGATGGCAGTGGACATCATCAGTGATGAGTTCCGCCACCACGTTATCCACATCCAGCACCGCCCCCACTACCCCCGGCTCCCTGTGATGCAGGGGGCTCATGGCATTGTAGAGATGGGTAGCATGGGACACTCCCTGCTGGAAGAAATCCACCGCTTCCTCGTAGATGGCGCCACTATGGCCTATGGAGACGATAATGCCTGCCTCCCGGCATTTATCCACGAAGCTGAAGCCGTCCATTTCCTCAGGGGCAACCGTGATATATTTCACCACATCAGCATAAGGCTCCACCAGGGAGAAACGAGCGGGGACAACATGCCTTACCTGATGGCTTCCCCTGTGGGCAGGACTTATGAAGGGCCCTTCCATATTGGCCCCCAGCACCTCTGCCCCCCTGGCCAGCCAGGGATTCTTCATGAAATCCCTCACCCGATCCAAAGCTGCCTGAATATCATCCATGGAAGCGGTAATGGTAGTAGGCAGGAAGGAAGTCACGCCATGAGCGGGTAGA
Organism: Selenomonas sp. AB3002; assembly: GCF_000702545.1. Classification (NCBI taxonomy): domain Bacteria; kingdom Bacillati; phylum Bacillota; class Negativicutes; order Selenomonadales; family Selenomonadaceae; genus Selenomonas; species Selenomonas sp. AB3002. The sequence continues at coordinate 1,888,244 of NZ_JNIO01000008.1, forward strand.
TTCTGGCACATGGTCTTGATGGCCTCGGGCTTCTTGTCCATGGTATCTGCCCCAAAGCAGCCGTGGATATGGATATTGATAAAGCCCGGAGATACATAACGCCCGCCAGCATCCCAGGTCTGGTACTTGGCATAATCTGCCCGCAGCCGCACCTCAGGCACCACATCCTTGATGCGCCCGTCCTCTATCAGCAGGGCCAGTCCGGAAATAGCCTCAAAATGGCCCCCTACGCGCTCATCCGGCAGGATAAGCCTGCCATTCACTATTGCTAACATTGACTCTCCTCCTGCCTTTTGCTCAACACCTTATTTAGCTATTCTTCAAACTCCTCATTTCTCCTGCCAGGAATTCCACCTGGGTGCCAATTACCACCTGTAGATTTTTCCCTGCCCGGAAAACTCCTCTGGCCCCCAGTGCCTTCAAGGCCTTTTCGTCCACCGCCGCAGGATCAGCCACCTCCAGCCTGAGCCTGGTAGCACAGTTGCCTATGGTCAGGAGATTCTCAAAGCCTCCCAGCGCGGCAACTACCTGCCTGGCATGGCGGCGCTCCTCTGTCTCAATATCCTTTGCCTTGGCTGGCTCCTGCAAGGCTTCTCCTTCTTCCTCCTCATAGCGCCCGATAGTGGGCAGGTCGTAATGCCTGATTGCCCAGCTGAAAGTGACATAATACACCACCCCAAAGACCAGACCGAGGGGCAGGATAAAGAGCGGTCTGGTAGCCAAGCCATAATTGAGGATATAATCTATGAAGCCTGCCGAAAAGCCAAAACCGTGCAGGATACCAAAGCTATAGGTCACAGCCATGGCCAGCCCCGTAAGCACCGCATGAATGCCGAACAGCAGCGGGGAAATAAACATGAACATGAATTCGATGGGTTCCGTAATGCCCGTCAGGAAAGACGTAAAAGCCACTGATGCCAGCGCCCCTGCAATCTGGGGTCTCCTGTCCGCAGGAGCTGCATAGTACATAGCCAGAGCCACCGCCGGCATGCCAAACATCATCATGATGAAAAAGCCCGCCATGAACATACCTGCATGGGGATCCCCGGAAAAGAAGCGGTTAAGATCACCGGTGGCCACCACGCCAGCCGGCGTGGTATATTCCCCAAAAACAAACCAGATAAAGCTGTTGAGGATATGGTGCAGGCCCATGGGAATAAGCAGCCTGTTCAAGACGCCGTAGACAAAGGTTCCTACAGCCCCAGCGCCAATAATCCATTCACCTACGCCTTGTATCACTGCCTGACAGGACCCCCAGACCGTCCCAAAACACAAGGCCAGCAAAATGGAAGCGGCTGCAGTTACAATCGGTACAAAGCGGGCACCGCCGAAAAAACCCAGAAATTCTGGCAGTCTTATTTTGTGGAAACGGTTATAGAGATAACCTGCCTCAAGACCGGAAATGATTCCCGCCAGAACTCCCATATTGAGTTCGGCATCAATCGCCCCCATGGCCCCCACCAGCACCAGATAGCCAATACCGCCAGAAAGGCCAGCAGCCCCGCTGTTATCCCTGGCTATACCCACAGCAATGCCGATGGAGAAAATCAGGGGCAGGTTGTCAAAGACCGCCCCACCGCCTTTGGTGATGAAAGGAATGTCCAAAACATCAGGTGCTCCCAGACGCAGCAAAAGAGCTGCCGCCGGCAGCACAGCAATGGGCAGCATCAGCGCCTTGCCGATTTCCTGAAGCCTCTTGAACAAACTTCCCATAGAATCCCCCCTAAATCCTCTAAATACTGCCCTTCCTCAGGCAGATTGCATATCTTCAATATTACGATTGTCACTTCTACTTTACTAAGACGTATGACATCTGTCAAGTAAAAGGACAATTTGACAAACCTGCGCCTACCTGCTACAATATGAATATTGCGGAGAGGTGTCCGAGTGGTTTAAGGAGCCGGTCTTGAAAACCGGTGATGTCGCAAGGCACCGTGGGTTCGAATCCCACCCTCTCCGCCATTTTTGTGCGCAAAAAACAAAATGGCACTGAACCTCTTTTTACGAAGTTCAGTGCCATTTTTCATTTCTTCATTCGTTTGATTGTGAAGCTGCCCGTCTCCACCTCTTTGCGGTGGCAATGGGGGCACTCATTCTCGATGATGCCCGTATAGCCGCAGACGGGATCACGGTCAACGGGGTGGTTAATGGAGAAATATCCCATGTCGTTGTCGTGCATAGCCCGCACCACAGCCTCGAAAGCCTTGACATTCTTGGTGGGGTCGCCGTCCATTTCAATGTAGGCGATATGGCCTGCATTCTCCAGGGCATGGTAGGGCGCCTCAATCTTGATCTTGTCGATAGCCTTGATGGGATAGTACACCGGCACATGGCTGGAGTTGGTCATATAGGGCCTGTCAGTAACTCCCTTGATGACGCCATAGTTCTTGCGGTTGGAACGCTGGAACTGTCCGGCAGTGGACTCGGCAGGGGTACCGAAGCAGGTCCAGTTCATGTGCTCTGCCTTGCTGTACGCATCAGTCTTCTCCCTGATGTGTCCCACGATTTTCAGCCCCAGTTCCTGAGCTGCGGCACTTTCGCCATGATGGCTGCCTGTAAGGGCCACCAGGCACTCGGCCAGACCGCAGAAGCCAATGGAGTAGGAGGCGTGCTTCAGCACCTCCTTGATGCTGTCCTCGGGACGCAGGTTCTCACTGCCCATCCAGACCCCCTGCCCCATAAGGAAGGGGTAGTTATAAACATGCTTCTGCTGAATGACACTGAGGCGGGCCAGCAAATAATCATGGCTGACCTGGATGTACTTGTCCAGAAGCTCCCAGAACGTCTCCATATCACCCTTGGCTTCCAGAGCCATCTTGGGCAGGTTGATGGTGGTGAAGGCAAAGTTGCCGCGGCTGCCGGATTCCTCCGGACCATTGACGTTGCTCATGACCCGGGTGCGGCAGCCCATGGTTGCCACATAGGAATTATAGTCCCCCTCCTTGTAATACTGGAGGTTGTAGGGTGCGTCAAGGTTCACGAAGTTGGGGAACAGGCGCTTGGCGCTGACCTTGCAGGCCTTCATGAAGAGGTCGTAGTTGCGGTCATCGGGGTTATAGTTCACCCCGGCCTTGAGCTGGAACACGGAAATGGGGAAAATCGGGGTCTCCCCGTTGCCCAGTCCCGCCCAGATGGCGTTCAGCACCTCCCGGGTCACCAAACGGCCCTCAGGGGTGGTATCCATACCGTAGTTGATAGAGGAGAAGGGCACTTGGGCACCAGCACGGCTGTGCAGGGTGTTGAAGTTGTGGATCAGCGCCTCCATGGCCTGATGGGTCTCCTCCACCACATCCTCGCAGGACAGCTGATAGATGACTTCCACATCAAGCTCCCCGGCAGGCAGGCTCACCATGGCAGAGACAGTCTCATTGAGAGCACGCCCCAGCTCATTCAAAGCTGCATCGTAATGGGCAGCATTAGCCTCCCGGCTCTCCTCATAAGAGCAAACTTCAAAGTCCAGCTTCTCCTTCAGCAGCCGCTTGAACTCCTTCTCCGTCTCCCTGCCCACCAGGCCACAACGGTAGCGCAGGGCACGATAGGCCTCATCCAGCAGGGCCTTGCGGAAGGACTTCTTCACGCCCTCTGCCATGGCAAAGTCAAAGCAGTTGATGCTCTGTCCGCCGAACATATCGTTCTGGTTGCTCTGGATGGCAATGCAGGCAAGGCTTGCATAGGCACGGATGGAGTTGGGCTCACGCAGGAAGCCGTGCCCCGTGGAGAAGCCCCCCTTGAAGAGCTTCAGCAGGTCAATCTGGCAGCAGTTGAAGGTAATAAGGGAGAAGTCCTTGTCATGGATATGAATCCAGTTCTCCTTGTCTGCCTCGCGGAACTCCTCATCCAGCACATAGTTGTCCACAAAGTGCTTGGCACCCTCGGCACCCAGCTTCAGCATGATGCCCATGGAAGCGTCAGTATTGATGTTGGCGTTGTCGCGCTTCAAATCAGAGTCCACCGCATCGGCAAAGAAAATATCCCGATAGCTTTCCATCAGGTGTTTCTGAGCTTTGCGGCGCTCAGTATGCTTCTGGCGGTAGGTGATGTACTTCTTGGCCACCTCATAGAAGTCAAACTTCATGAGTTCCTGTTCCACCACGTCCTGGATTTCCTCCACACCGATGGAATCGCGGTCCGCTACGACGCGCTCTACCTGCTCCGTCACAGCGTCGATATCTTTTTCGCTCATCTGCTGGACAGAATCCCTGTTGGCACCGGCAATGGCATTGCGAATCTTTGACCTGTCATAATCAACGATAAGCCCGGAACGCTTGGTCACTGTCTTTAGGTTCATGCTGCTGCGAAGGGCACGCCCCATCAGCACAGGGCCTCCCTGCCCCATACTATATGCGTGTCCCGTCTCCCTACCTTTCACTATATATTGTGTTTCTAACAAATCTCAACAGGAATATATTGTAGCAGAGAACGCCCCGGATAGCAATGCCCAATGTTACCAAAAATCCCTGCCCCAACTTCCTGAATCAGCTTCTATGGCTTGACTTCTCACACTTTTACAGTACAATAAAATCTGGATTATTTCCTATGAAAATAACTCGACAAAAAGGAAGATATATTATGCAGATTACCACCACCGGCCAGGACAATTTCATCCGCTGGACCCTGGCCGCCGGAGCCTATTTCCTCTGCCTCATCGCCTTCTACATCGACATTGGCCAGGATATGGGCGCCCAGTATTTTATGCCCATACTGATTCCCGTCATAGCCGTCCTGATTCTGATGCAGTACGGCAGCCGCATTCCCCTGTTCTCCAAAGCCGCCCTGCCCAATCTATTGACAGGGCTCTTATGGTGCTCGGCTTTCCCCCTGCTCTACACCTGGACTTACAATCAGGGCTGGTATATGTCCATGATCTGCTTCGACTTCCTGATTGGCACCGCCCTCTTTGTCCTGCTGACCTCCCTGGAGAGTTCTCTTTTCCGGCTGGGCTGGCACAAGACCATTGCCGTTTTCATGTCCCTGCTGAATTTCGTGGGCATCGTGGTGCCCCTGATTCAGTATATCTACTACTGCACAGTCTGGCACTGCCTGTCCCCCGCTTCCCTGATGGCCCTCTATCTCACCAACTACCATGAGAGCCTGGACTATATCCAGTCCAATATCGGCGTGCTGCCGGCTCTCGCCATCCTCGCCGCCCTCTTTGCCTTCCTTTATTTCTGCTACAAATGCCATCTGCGGCTGGCAAGGGAGCTGGAGGAGGACACTACAGCAGGCCGCATGGGAGCTTTGGCCTTCCTGGTGATTGGTGCCATGTGGGTTCTGTCCGTCTACCTGCCCCAGTCCTCCATCGCCAGCCTCTGGTTTGATGTGGACACCTATGTGAAGCAGACCCAGGAATACGGGCTGGGCCATGACGAAAGGCTGAACAGCCTTTCCATCGACCAGAGCATGACCCTGGCTGCCAAAGCCCCCGGCACCGTGATTTTCGTCATCGGCGAATCCGCCTCCCGCAACTATATGAAAGCCTACACTCCTGCCTTCCCCTATGAAGACACCCCCTGGCTTTCCTCCATGGCAGAGAATGACAATTTCCTGCTATTCCGCAATGTCTACGCCTCCTGGTCCCAGACGGTGCCCGTATTGCAGCGGGCCCTCACAGAGCAGAGCCAGTACAACGGCAAGGAGTTCTTCAATTCTGCTTCCATCATCGACGTGGCTAAAAAGGCTGGCTATGAAACCTGGTGGTTCAGCAATCAGGGCCGCTACGGCCAGTACGACAGCGCCATCACTTTGGTGGCCAAGACTGCCGACCATGCCGAATGGACAGATGACTCCTACACCTTCACGGACAAGTACGATGAGGCACTGCTGCCGTACCTTTCCCAGCTGGACCCCACCAAGAACAATTTCGTGGTGCTCCATGTCATGGGCAGCCATATCTACTACAACAACCGCTATCCTTCTGCCTTCAGCAAATTCCAGACCGCAGAAGGTCAGTCCACCGTGACTTCCACTGAGTCCTATGCCAACAGCATCCTCTACACCGACCACATCCTCTCCCAGGTCTTTGCCTATGCCCAGAAGAACCTGAACCTGCAGGCCATGGTCTACTTCTCCGACCACGGGGAAAATCTGGAGATTTCCCACAACCCGGATGTCTTCAGCTTCGACATGGTACGCATCCCCATGTTCATCTACCTCTCCCCCGCCTACCAGCAGGCCCTGCCGGGCCGCACCCAGGCCCTCAGGGAACACCAGAATGAATATTTCACCAATGACATGCTCTACGACACCGTCAGCGGCCTCCTGAACGCCCCCTCCGACCGCTACGAACCATACCAGGACTTCGCCAGCCGCAGCTACGCATACAACAGAGATAATCTCACCACCATGCTGGGGCAGAGAAAGCTGACAGAGGACATGACCGATATGCCCCCCGCACCGCCAATACAGGCACCTTGACTGGATATGTTCAATTAGGATATGATATAGGCAAGGATAATTCTGACAGTTTCACTCAAAGAAGTTAAGAGGTGACTAAAATGCGAGCCTTAGCGGATTACCAGAAAAGCGAACTCATAAACGGTACTGTCTATGATATGAGTCCTGCCAATACCAAACACATCGCCATACAAAGAAACCTTTCTGCTATCATCTTCAACTTTCTCAAAGGCAAACGTTGCAAGCTGTTCACCGAAATCGGCGTTGATTTCGATGAAGACAACTACTTTATCCCCGATCTGATTGTGGTCTGCGACCCAAACAAAATTACCCATCGCGGTATCAAGGGTGCCCCTGACTTCGTAGTGGAAGTCCTATCCACCAGCACCCGCAAGCGCGACATCGCCATCAAAAAGCAGACTTACGAAAGATTCGGTGTTAGGGAATACTGGATTATCAACCCCAAAGACGAGTCAATCGAAACATATCTCCTCAAAGACGGCAAGTACGAACTCGACAACGTCTACCACAACTTCACCGAGGAAGAATGGAGCTACATGGACGAAGACGAAAAAGCCCAGCAACAGCTGAGCTTGAAGATAAGCCTGTATAGTGACTTGGAAATTCCTGTCAAGGATATATTTGAAATCTAAAAAATAGCTTTCGCACATTACCAAACGTGCGAAAGCTATTTTTTATCTGTCCTTTAATTTTTCCTCGTCAAGTATTGCCCCATATTTCGGCCTGTACCAAGATATCGCCCTGATAGCGTTGCAGTAATCCTGCATGGCCTGGTCGTCTATCTGCGGCAGGCTATCCACCAGCGGCTCTGGCACCAAAGGCACGGTATCGGCTTTGCCGATGGCATTTCTGGTTATGAAGAAGCCGTAGTTCACGCCCTTTTTATTGGTAGTAGTAAGGCTTGAACCTAACGCCATATACTCAAAACCTTGCGGTGCAATCAGTTCATAGATAGTGGGCATGATGTCTATCTGGCTGCCTGCGGAATCCTTCAACAGGGTGCCCTTGTGTATTCCTCTGCCCACCACAATGAAAGGAATCCCATACCTTTCATATGTCTTTGGCTGTTTTTCCAGATTGTATCTGTCCCCGTGGTCACCCACGATGATGAAAAGGCTGTCCGGGAATTTCTCTTTTGCCTCTTTGACAAACTTTGCCAATTCCCGCTGAGCGTACCAATAGTGGCCCAGCTCCCGCAAAAGCTCCTCATCCTGACTCAGATTCTCCGGCAGGGCCTCTCTCACCTTTTCCTTGGGAAAGCCCTTGGCCTCCACATCCACATCGTAAGGGGAATGGTTGGAAGCGTTGAGAATCACATGGAAGGAGGGCTTGTCGCTGGCCACTCCCTCCAGCACCTTGGCATAAAGGCACTCGTCCTCACAGCCCCAGACGCTGCCGGGAACTTCACCGAAATCCCCCCGGCTGTAGAAATGGCTGAAGCCCTGTGCCTTGGTAAAGGCACCGATTCTCTCCCAAGTGGCAGGGCCTGCATACCAGAAATTTGTCTCGTAGCCCATTTTCTCCATCTGAGGCGCCGCCGCCGTGGGATAAGGAGCAGCAAAAGACTCTGGCATGGTGGTGAGGTAGAGATTGGCATCAGCAAAGCCTGTCACCACCCCCGTCACTGCCGAAACGGTGCTGGCACCATTGGGCAGGAAAGCAGGGCAGTAGTCCGCGTCCTCCTGCTTCATCAAAGCCCGCAAATCCGATGCAACAGGCAGATAGTCATACTCCGGCAGCAAGGGCCAGTTGGCCAGGCTCTCGGACAGAATGACGAACACCTGCCGTGGTTTGGCCACCGTTGCGCCTTGAGCTTTTCTATGCAAATAGTCGTCCAGATTGTCAGAATCTGCAGGCCGCCCCGAAATATAAGCCGCCAGCAGGCGGATATCCTCCGTAGTGAAGTTCAGTCCGTTGCAGGCCAGCATCCTGCGATTCAATTCATAAGCCCGATAGATGGCCTGAGGGCTGTCCAGGATGGCTTCGTTCAAAAACTCATCCTTGGTGACACCGGCGTTTTCCCAGTCCACTGCCGTCTGCCACCCCAAGCTGCCGCCAAAGATGCCCAAGAGACTCACCAAATACAACAGCCCCAAATAAGCCGTCCGCAGAAGATACCGCAGAGGCAGGGGCCAGCCTTGCGGCTGAATCAGTTCTTCCCTGGTCTCCAGCAGCCACTTCAAGACACGGTAGAGAGCATAGGCCAGCAGCAGCGCCCCTGTCAGGCGCACGGGCAGATTATACTGCTGCACGAAAGTCCAGAACAGGGCCTCTATATCATCATTTACCCCGTTGAAGACCATCTGATTGTAGTTGGCGTGGAACAGGCGGTAATAGGGGAACACCGCCACAAAGAGAATGGACAGGGCCGTAAGCAACAGGCCGTTCAGAGAGAGCCACAGCCCCCACTCTGCTTTCTTCCAAAAGGGCAGGAGATAATGGGCAGTGAGAGCAGGCACCAGACTGACCAAAGTCAGCCCCCCTGCCGTCTGCATGCTGAGCCTTGTGCCACGCAAAAGAGCCGCATAGACATCGCTGATTCCTGAGCCTTCTCCCAGATATTCATGAAGCCCTGCCATAAAGATAAGCCGAAAAAGGGAAAGGACTGCCAGGTAAAAGAAAAATACCTTCAGTCCCTTCATAGTAACGCTATGAAATTCCCTCCAGCTTAAGAAAGCTGGTATTTTCACGGCAGGATAATCTCCACGCCATAGGAATCAGCAGCCTCCTGAATATCCTTATCCGGCAGAGAGTCAGTTATCAGGCCTGAGAGGGTGTCCAGGGTGGTATAGTTGTAATTGCCATCAGTGGAGAGCTTGCGGGCCTCTGCCACCACATAAGCCTTCTTGCTGTGACGGATAATGGCGGCCTTGTTGATGCCGTCGTCAATATCGTAAGTGGAGACGCTGTTCTCCTTCACATCCACCCCTACGGCGCCCACAAAGGCAATATCCGGCTTCAGGCGGGAGATGAAATCCAGAGTCATGCCGCCCCAGAAGCCATCGCGGCTCTTGTTGATCTTGCCGCCGGCGAACACCACGCGAATCTTGGGATTGCGGGCCAGTACCACCAGAATGTCAATCATATTGGTGACCACGGTGATATCACGCTCGGACTTCACCAGAAGCTCTGCAATAGCCAAATTGCTGGTGGAAATGTCCAGGAACACCATATCATGCTCATGAATCAGACGCACAGCCGCCTGGGCAATGCGCTGCTTGGCCTCTACATCTGTGTGGCGGTGCTTGCTCACCTCCACCATGTGGCTGTTCTCGCGCAGACGCACAGCGCCGCCGTAGGTGCGCTTCAGCTTGCCCTGCTTCTCAAGGGAGCCAAGGTCTTTGCGGATACAATCCTCAGTGACCTTGAATTTCTCGCTGAGTTCCCTGACCCGGACCTTGCCATCCTGAGCCAGCATCTGTAGTATGATTTCCTGACGTTCTTCCAAAAACATGCTTGCACGCTCCTGTTCTATAGTTTCTAATCGCTCATTTAGAAGTAAGGGAGTTCTTATTCTCTCTTGTTGTATCAATATTGTACTAAACGTCAGTCAACTTCGCAAGACCTGAGAGAAAATTATCCTCAACACAAAAAGAGCACCCCGCAGGATGCTCTCATATTTAGTGAAATAAACTCAGCGCAGGAAGACAACGCTGGCAGTATCAAGGAAGCCGGTGGCACCGTTCTCAATGAGAACGCGATTGGCATCTGCCACGGAAAGGACAGGATTGCCATTGTGGTTATCAAGGCTCACTGCACGCACAACCAACGGATTGCTGCCAGCACGGGAAGCCCTGGCAATATCAGTAGTATAGCCAGCCATGCCATTGGAAATGACCTTATCATAATCGAGATTCTTGTAACCATAGATGGGAGTGCCCTCAGCGTTCTTGATCACCGGGCTCATGACGGGCTTCAGCCCCAAACCACGGCAGTCAACAATCAGCCCCGTATAGCCGCCAATGGCGCGGCCGGAAGGAGCGGCAGAAGCAGAGCTGCCTTTGCCATAAACAGGCTGGGTAGAATGTACGGTCGTGGATGGCAGGGAAGGATAACCATAGTCAGTAGCAGGACGGGGCACAGAAGGCTCTACCCCCCCCACCACATCGGGGAAGGCCGCCTTCGTCTGAGGACGCTCGATCACTGCGCTAGCCAGCGAGTTGGAAACGCCAAACATAGGCACCTGCAGGGTAACGCTGTAGCCGCCTTCAGACAGGGTCTTTTCCTCCACTATGCGGGCGCCTTGCACCAGGGCACTTACATGAGTGCGTACCACATCGCTGGTGACCATCATGTTTTCCACCGTGGTATCAGCATCTACATTGACACCTTTGATTTGCTCAGCCAATTGACGATAAGCATCCACGATAGCTGCCCTGCGGGCCAGCATGCGGGCTTGTACAGAGTTGTAGGCATTGGCAGGAGCTACGCCAGTCCCCTCTGCCGTCACTACAGCACTATCCCAGTTAGTTGCAGCAAAAGCCGAAGCTGTCAACATCACCAGCATCAGCGCCATCATACTCATCATGCCAAAGATATGCCTGAACTTCTTCATCCTTTTCAACCCCATTTCAAATAGTTGATTAAGATAACATTCTCCTTACATTTATATTATCGTGCATTTTTTCAAAAAAGTAAATTAAAATTCGATTAAAATTTCAAAAGGTTGTCCATGCTAACTGAAACAGGGTTGCTGCACCAAAGAAAAGGAAGATGCCGCCAGACAGAATCTGCAACTTCTTGGCAGGAAGCTTCTTATGGAGAATAGCCCCACAGATAACCCCCATGAGATCAGCCAGCACCATGCCCAGCACAGCTCCCAGAAGTACCAGCTGCCAACTGGGATAGGCCGCCGCCATGGTCATAGCGGCAAACTGGGTCTTGTCCCCCATCTCCCCCACAAAGAAAGCTGCTGCCACGGTCCATAGGGGGCTGTGCACAGAGTCGTGAGCTTCTTCATCCTCATCCTCAGCCCGCAGAGTCCAGAAGCCAAATAAGAGGAAAGCTGCTCCTGCCACCCCCTGCATCAGCTCCGGGCTCAGGTAACTGCCCACCACATTACCCGCTGCCACCGCCAGGGAATGAACAGCCAGTATGCCCAAAAACATTCCCCCAAGTACAGGTCGCCAGTGATACTTGGCCGCAAAGGCCATCACCAAAAACTGGGTCTTATCCCCCATCTCGGCCAGGAACACCACCCCAAAAGAAGATAACAATGCTTCCACTCTTGCCTTACCTCTGCTTTCCTAAATAAATACACATACAAACTTCGTGCAAAACAAAGTTTTGCATCCCTAAAGGGACTAACTTCGTGTCGCTCTGCCCTTAAACGAAAACAGCCAATCAATCTGCGTCCTTCGGATTTGATTTCTTGGGTTTTCATAATAAAAAAAATCCGCCTAAGCGGATTATCTTTAAAAAGTGGTGCCTCAGAGCGGAATCGAACCACTGACACGGGGATTTTCAGTCCCCTGCTCTACCAACTGAGCTACCGAGGCATAATGGCGACCCGAAGGGGACTTGAACCCCTGACCTCCGCCGTGACAGGGCGGCGTTCTAACCAACTAAACTACCGGGCCATATTTGGTGGCTCACCCGGGGGTCGAACCCGGGACAACCTGATTAAAAGTCAGGTGCTCTACCAACTGAGCTAGTGAACCATGTGAGCATCTAGGAAAGCTGGTAGATCTAAACTGAATCAGGTAGTACGTCACTCACAGGTAATTATTATAGAGGGTTTGCCCCTACCTGTCAATGCTTTGACATGGATTTTTTTCTCTCGCCAGTAAGTGAGGTTACTGCTTCCCTCAGCCTGCAACTCGGCAATCACCTGACACTGAAATTTTCACTCGCCAGTAAGTGAGGGGCATGGGTATGGCATAAGCGGAACGTGTGGAATTTTACCATAAATCTTAGTGAGCACAAGCTTCGCTCTGCGAAGCAGAGCAAAGCGCAGTGGGAGCTTAGATTCTATGGTAAAATTCCAAGTGAAGCGTTGCCATGCCCATGCCCCGAACGCCCACCAGCAGTGCCAGCAACAAAAAAGCACCCCGCAGGGTGCCTTCGCTTAACTGGCAGCTTCCTATCCTCCCAGCCCGTCTCCAGGCAAGTACTTTCGGCCTCTGAATGCTTAACTACTGTGTTCGGAATGGGAACAGGTGGATCCATTCAGGCATCGCCACCAGATATTCAGTTGAAAGATTGCTCTTTCAAAACTATACAGAAGAATTACTTTGTGTTGAACATCTTAGATTAAGTTAAGCCCTCGACATATTAGTAGTAGTTAGCTTCATGCCTCACGGCACTTCCACACCTACCCTATCAACCTTGTCTTCTTCAAGGTGTCTTACTAGCTTATGCTATGAGATACTTCATCTCGGGACGGGCTTCACGCTTAGATGCTTTCAGCGTTTATCCCTTCCGGACGCAGCTGCCCAGCTGCACACCTGGCGGCATGACTGGTTCACCGGCGGTCCGTCCACTCCGGTCCTCTCGTACTAGGAGCAGTCTCCCTCATGTATCTTGCGCCCGCGATGGATATGGACCGAACTGTCTCACGACGTTCTGAACCCAGCTCACGTACCACTTTAATGGGCGAACAGCCCAACCCTTGGGACCTGCTTCAGCCCCAGGATGTGATGAGCCGACATCGAGGTGCCAAACCTCCCCGTCGATATGGACTCTTGGGAGAGATTAGCCTGTTATCCCCAGGGTAGCTTTTATCCGTTGAGCGATGGCAATTCCACTCTCATTCCACCGGATCACTAAGCCCTACTTTCGTACCTGCTCGACCTGTATGTCTCGCAGTCAAGCTCCCTTCTGCCTTTATACTCTTCGCGCGATTTCTGTCCGCGCTGAGGGAACCTTTGGACGCCTCCGTTACTCTTTCGGAGGCGACCGCCCCAGTCAAACTGCCCACCTGATACTGTCCTCGGTTTTGTTAATCCCGGAGTTAGATTCCTAACACGCAAAGGCTGGTATCCCAACAATGACTCCCCCTAATCTGGCGATCAGGGTTCTCCGTCTCCCAGCTATCCTGTACGTTACATGCCAAAAATCAATGTCAGGCTGCAGTAAAGCTCCATGGGGTCTTTCTGTCCAGTCGCGGGTAACCTGCATCTTCACAGGTATTTCAATTTCACCGGGTCCCTCGTTGAGACAGTGCCCAAATCGTTACACCTTTCGTGCGGGTCGGAACTTACCCGACAAGGAATTTCGCTACCTTAGGACCGTTATAGTTACGGCCGCCGTTTACTGGGGCTTCAATTCAGAGCTTCAGCTTGCGCCTGACCCTTCCTCTTAACCTTCCAGCACCGGGCAGGTGTCAGCACCTATACGTCAGATTTCTCTTTAGCAGGCACCTGTGTTTGTGGTAAACAGTCGCTTGGGCTTCTCTTCTGTCGCCGGCTCCAGCTCCATGAGCAAGTCACTTCACCAGCTCCGGCCATCCTTCTCCCGAAGTTACGGATGCATTTTGCCGAGTTCCTTAACGAGGGTTCTCCCGCGCACCTTAGGATTCTCTCCCCGCCTACCTGTGTCGGTTTTGGTACGGGCGCATTTCACCTCGTTAGAAGCTTTTCTCGGCAGTGTAGTACGCTTGAATTCGTTCATCCCGTAGGAATCCCTATCTGTCAGTTCTCGGCCTTGCAGTGAGGGGATTTGCCTCCTCACCAGCCTACCGCCTTCGACCGGCATTTCCAATCGCCGGCTCAAGCTCCTTGCTGCGTCACTCCATCCTCAAACGGTTCCATGCGGTACAGGAATTTTTGCCTGTTGTCCATCGCCTATGCTTGCTGCCTCGGCTTAGGTCCCGACTTACCCTGGGACGACGAGCGTTGCCCAGGATCCCTTAGGCTTTCGGTGGGTCAGATTCTCACTGACCGTTTCGCTACTCATACCAGCATTCTCACTTCCAAGCGCTCCAGCTGTCCTTGCGGTCAACCTTCAACGCCCTTGGAACGCTCCCCTACCCAGACTTGCGTCTGCCGCGACTTCGGTTCTGTACTTGAGCCCCGGATATTTTCGGCGCAGGGCCTCTCGACCAGTGAGCTATTACGCACTCTTTGAATGGTGGCTGCTTCTGAGCCAACATCCTGGTTGTTTATGAAGTCCTACATCCTTTTCCACTTAGTACAGCATTGGGGACCTTAGTCGGCGGTCTGGGCTGTTTCCCTCTTGAGTACGGGTCTTATCACTCGCACTCTGACTCCCAGGTTCTTCTCATACAGCCATTCGCAGTTTGACTGGAGTTGGTATCCATTACAGACCCGCGTCCGATCAGTGCTCTACCGTCTGTATGTGTCGCCTGAGGCTAGCCCTAAAGCTATTTCGGGGAGAACCAGCTATCTCCACGTTCGATTGGCATTTCACCCCTATGCACAGCTCATCCCAAAGTTTTTCAACACTCACGGGTTCGGCCCTCCACTCATTTTTACCTGAGCTTCAGCCTGGCCATGCATAGATCACTGTGGTTTCGGGTCTAATCCATGTGACTTGCGCCCTGTTAAGACTCGCTTTCGCTTCGGCTCCGCGTCTTCCGCTTAACCTTGCCACATAGATTAACTCGCCGGTTCATTCTTCAATAGGCACGCCGTCGCACGTATAAAGTGCTTCGACTGCTTGTAGACATACGGTTTCAGGTTCTATTTCACTCCCCTCCCGGGGTCCTTTTCACCTTTCCCTCACGGTACTATGCGCTATCGGTCGTTCCGTAGTATTTTGCCTTGGATGGTGGTCCACCCTGCTTCCCACAAGGTTTCACGTGTCTCGTGGTACTCTGGATACCGGCCCATTGGAGGTTCTTTTGCTTACGGGGGTTTCACCTTCTGCGCCGCTCCTTCCCAGAAGCTTCAGCTAGAATCTCTTCCTTTTATGCCGGTCCTCAACCCCGGGTGACCGAAGTCTCCCGGTTTGGGCTCTTCCCTTTTCGCTCGCCGCTACTGGGGGAATCTCTTTTGATTACTTTTCCTCTGGCTACTTAGATGTTTCAGTTCACCAGGTGTGTCTTCCTTTCGGATAGTGCAACATAACTCGCACTGGGTTGCCCCATTCGGAAATCTGAGGGTCAAAGCTTACTTGCAGCTCGCCTCAGCTTATCGCAGCTTATCGCGTCCTTCATCGACTCGGAACGCCTAGGCATCCACCATATGCCCTTGGTAGCTTAACTTAAAGTTAAAAGCAACTAAGTTCATCTGTTTCAGATGTCTATGCTTTTGAATCCTAAAATGTTCGTTCAAACCTTTAACATTACTGTTTCCGGATTTGAAATTGATACATTTCATTCTTCTGTGTAGTTTTCAAAGATCAATTTTAATGGTGGGCCTAAGTAGACTTGAACTACTGACCTCACGCTTATCAGGCGTGCGCTCTAACCAGCTGAGCTATAGGCCCATAATGGTGGAGACGAGGAGAATCGAACTCCTGACCCCCTGCTTGCAAGGCAGGTGCTCTCCCAGCTGAGCTACGCCCCCATTATGGTTATTAAGTTTGAAGGTTGTACCTTCAAAACTAGACAATGCAAAAGCCAAATGCCACGACCTAGGAATTGTAATCCTTAGAAAGGAGGTGATCCAGCCGCACCTTCCGATACGGCTACCTTGTTACGACTTCACCCCAGTCATCGCCCCCACCTTAGACGGCTGTTTCCTTGCGGTTAACCCACCGGCTTCGGGTGTGAATGACTTCCGTGGTGTGACGGGCGGTGTGTACAAGGCCCGGGAACGTATTCACCGCTGTATGCTGACCAGCGATTACTAGCGATTCCGACTTCATGCAGGCGGGTTGCAGCCTGCAATCCGAACTGGGAGACGGTTTATGGGGTTCGCTTGCCCTCGCGGGTTCGCTGCTCTCTGTCCGTCCCATTGTAGTACGTGTGTAGCCCAGGACATAAGGGGCATGATGACTTGACGTCATCCCCGCCTTCCTCCGCGTTGTCCGCGGCAGTCTCATTTGAGTTCCCACCATAACGTGCTGGCAACAAATGATAGGGGTTGCGCTCGTTGCGGGACTTAACCCAACATCTCACGACACGAGCTGACGACAGCCATGCACCACCTGTTTTCGTGTCTCCGAAGAGAGGCATCCATCTCTGGATGTTTCACTCAATGTCAAGCCCTGGTAAGGTTCTTCGCGTTGCGTCGAATTAAACCACATACTCCACCGCTTGTGCGGGCCCCCGTCAATTCCTTTGAGTTTCAGCCTTGCGGCCGTACTCCCCAGGCGGAGTGCTTATTGCGTTAACTCCGGCACAGGAGGGGTCGATACCTCCTACACCTAGCACTCATCGTTTACGGCGTGGACTACCAGGGTATCTAATCCTGTTCGCTCCCCACGCTTTCGAGCCTCAGCGTCAGTTACAGTCCAGAAAGCCGCCTTCGCCACTGGTGTTCCTCCTAATATCTACGCATTTCACCGCTACACTAGGAATTCCGCTTTCCTCTCCTGCACTCAAGAAAACCAGTTTCCATCCCATCACGGGGTTGAGCCCCGAACTTTTAAGATGGACTTGATTTCCCGCCTGCGCTCCCTTTACGCCCAATGATTCCGGACAACGCTCGCCACCTACGTATTACCGCGGCTGCTGGCACGTAGTTAGCCGTGGCTTTCTTGAAAGGTACCGTCATTAGGTTCCGTTGTTGATAGAACCCACGTTCGTCCCCTTCGACAGAGCTTTACGATCCGAAGACCTTCTTCACTCACGCGGCGTTGCTCCGTCAGGCTTTCGCCCATTGCGGAAGATTCCCCACTGCTGCCTCCCGTAGGAGTCTGGGCCGTGTCTCAGTCCCAATGTGGCCGTTCATCCTCTCAGACCGGCTACTGATCGTCGCCTTGGTGGGCCGTTACCCCGCCAACCAGCTAATCAGACGCAGGCCCATCTCTAAGTGATAGCTTACAAGTAGAGGCCATCTTTAATGAGCTTCCCATGCGGAAAACTCACAACATTCGGTATTAGCAGTCCTTTCGGACTGTTGTCCCCATCTTAGAGGCAGGTTGCCTACGCGTTACTCACCCGTTTGCCACTAGCTTCCGGCTTCACCGTTCAACCCTAAGTTGTGTTAGCACTTTTATATAGTGTGGTGAATGCTTCGCATTCACGACGCTCAAAGTGCATCTACCTCTTAAAGCTCAACGGTGAATCCGTAAGCCCGTTCGACTTGCATGTGTTAAGCACGCCGCCAGCGTTCGTCCTGAGCCAGGATCAAACTCTCCAATAAAGCATTGGAAAAGCTTAATTCAGCTCTTTCATTTGTGTTAAAGAAATTAACAGTTGCTATTCAGTATGGTTTCTTTATAACCATGCTTCATCTTTTCAGATGTGCAACCGATGTTTTGGTTCAAACTAAAAGTTTGACTAACATCTGGCTTGAAAACAAATTTGTTTTCGTTTGCATTGTTTAGTTTTCAAGGAACAACTTGATTTCTCAAGAGTCGCTCGCTTGAAGCGACTTGTTTATTTTATCTTGTCTCTTTCGGAGTGTCAAGCACTTTTTTGAATTTCTTTTTCAATATTTTTGCTGGCCAATCAAGGCTCTCTTTTATATTGTAGGAAACTCTTTCGTGCTTGCCGCTCCCGTTAGCGACTTGTATTATGATACACGCCTTCAAGTCATTTGTCAATAACTTTTTAAGATCTTTTTCCAATACTTTTTAAGATCTTTTTCCAATACTTGAGGAGGTGACAAAAAAACACCGCCGAAGCGGTGTTGTCAAATTCAAATGGTGGCGGCACAGAGACTTGAACTCCGGACACTGCGGGTATGAACCGCATGCTCTAGCCAGCTGAGCTATGCCGCCAAAATAAATGGTGGGCAGGGATGGATTCGAACCATCGTAGCCGTGAGGCGGCAGATTTACAGTCTGCTCCCTTTAACCACTCGGGCACCTACCCATTTGCTGTCAACAAAACCAGCGACAACAACAGTAATTATTATACCCTCTTATGCATCTGTTGTCAATCACTTTTTTAAATTTATAAAAAAAATATCTCCTGCCCCAAAAGGCAGGAGATACATCTTCTCATTACTTCTTGCGCATCCACACAGGAATGTCAATAAAAGGCTCTACCGGCTCCTGAACAGGAGCTGCAGGCTGCTGCTGGGGCTGCTGAGCAGGGGTTGCTGCAGGCTGCTGGCCAAAGAGATTAGGTGCCACAGGCGCAGCAGGAGCAACAGCAGGCTTTGCCGGCTGCTGGGGGGCAGGAGCCCCCACCTCGTCCGGGTTGTCAAAGCCAGTAGCAACTACAGTGACCTTGACAGTGTCGCCCATAGTGTTATCCACAGCGGCACCCCAGATGATGTTGGCCTGGCCGTTGACGGCCTCGTGAATGGTATTGGAAGCCTCGGTGACCTCGTACATGCTGAGGTTCTCCTCGGCACCGGTGACGTTGATAAGCACGCCTCTTGCGCCATCGATGGTAGTCTCCAGCAAAGGAGAAGCGATGGCGTTCTTGGCTGCCTCCACAGCAGCGTTCTCACCGGTAGCCTCGCCGATACCCATGAGAGCGGTACCTGCATTGCTCATGATGGAGCGCACATCTGCAAAGTCCAGATTGATAAGGCCCGGCTGAGCGATGAGGTCAGAAATACCCTTGACGCCCTGGCGCAGGATATCATCTGCCTCCAGGAAAGCCTGGGTGATGGAAGTCTTCTTGTCCACCACCTGCAGCAGACGGTCATTGGGAATGGTGATGATGGTGTCCACATGCTGCTTGAGAGTTGCAATGCCGGACTCAGCGTTGCGCTTTCTGCGCATGCCCTCAAAGCTGAAGGGACGGGTCACAACACCAACAGTCAGCGCACCAATCTCCCGGGCACATTCAGCTACCACAGGAGCAGCACCTGTGCCGGTGCCGCCGCCCATACCAGCGGTGACGAAAACCATGTCTGCGCCGCGCAGCGCCTCGAGGATATCATCACGGCTCTCCTCGGCCGCTTTCTGACCGATCTCGGGCTGTGCGCCAGCTCCCAGGCCGCGGGTCAGCTTCTCGCCAATCTGCATGCGCTTAGGTGCCAAAGATTTCAAGAGCGCCTGAGCATCCGTATTGACGGCGATGAACTCTACGCCCTGAAGTCCCAGATTAATCATGCGGTTCACAGCATTGCTGCCGCCACCGCCTACACCTATTACCTTAATGTTGGCCAGCTGGTCCAGGCCGTTATCATCCAACTCAAACATCACTCAAACCCCCATACGAACCAATATGTCCATGCGCTCCCTGGGGCGCACTTAAATCATTACACTATCTACGCCTTACCATTTTACCATCATTAAGAGCGTTTTTCCAGTAGTCACTTTGAAAAACTTCTCAATCCCTCACTCATCAGGCAAATGAGGCCTTTCAAGGCCGTGCTTTTTCAACAGGTGGCGGCGCAGTATCGCCAGATTCTTGAATATGCGGAAACCAAAGGTCAGCAGGGCCACATAGTAAAGGTCTATGCCCAGGCGGTCCCCCACAAAGACCAGGAAAGCCGCCAGCAGCGCATTGGTGAAGAATCCGCTGATAAAGACCGTATTGTCAAAATGGCCGCTAAGAGCAGCCCTGAGACCGCCGAAGACGGAATCAAGAGAAGCCAGGAGCGCCACGGAAAAGAGCTTGGCATAAGCCAGGGGAATCACCACGGGGAAAACATAGCCAATGGCAAAACCTGCTATAAGTCCCAATATAGGCAGTATCATTTGGTCTCCCCCTCCTTTTCCTCCGTCTCATGGGCATAAGTATGGGAAGTAGAACCTTTGTAAGCGGGAATGTAGACAGACTGGCTGGTGGAAACCTCCAGCTGGATGCCCCAGACCTTCAGAGTCTCTGCTACGCCTCCCCGCATTTTGATGGCATTCTCCAGGCTCTTGGACTCGCCAATGGCCCTGATTTCAAAGGGCGGAGCAGAGCGCACATTGTTCACCGACAGGGTAGGCCCGGCACAGCGGATTTCCGAAGTGCCAACCAGGCGCTGGCCATTGATAGAAATAGCCTCTGCCCCTGCGGCACGAAGCTCATTGATGACCTTCAGCAAATCATCATCATGGATGATGTAGAGGTTAGGGTTCTCCCCCGCCTTAGCCGTAGCGCTGCTGTCCTCCAGCTTCACGATGACCCCCTCCCCCACCACGGGAGTAAGGCCAGCCCTGAGACGTATATCCTCACTGATGGTGCCGCCGGCTTCAGAAGCCTTCTGCTTGCGCAAAGTGGAAAGTTCTTCTTTCAGCCCGTCCCGCTCCTGCTCTGTAGTCAAAAGCCTTTCGGTGATTTCCTCAATGCGCTGGTAGGAAACACTGCCCTTCATGTCAGCGGTGGTGCGCAGCTGCACAGCTACCATGAAGCCCAGCACCATGCAGACACAGGCGATAGACCAGCGTCCCTGACGGATTTTTATCATATACCCTTCCCTTCCTGATGCACTTCTTCTACCAGCACATCCTTGAGCCTTATCACAGGCACCTCATAGCTGAAATCCACATACTCCACGGCATAGGGGCTGGTCTGCTGGTCCTGGAGGAAATCTTCCGTGAGCTTCACTTCTTCCTCCAACCTGTCCAGATTGCCCAGGCGTATCTGCACTGCCTTGGCTGTATAGGCCACCAGCGACTCAGGATTGGCTGCATTCACTTCGGAAAGCTGATTAAGGGCCTCAGGGCTCAGCTCCTGCAGCAGGGACAGCACCTTCCTGATATTGGCATCACGCACATCATCCCCTATGTAAAGGTCATGGACAGTAACCCCGGTAATCAGGGGAATAGGCACATGGCGCAGATTACGATAAGCCGCAATGACCTTCCCCTGCCTGTCAAGATCCACATAGCCGTATTCTGAAGCCACCGTAGCCACCGGCACGCGCTCAACGATATTGATATCCAGGCTATAAGGCAGGTTCCGCTTCACCGTAGCCGATTCAATGCGCAAATCCTTCAAAAGGTTCTCCGTCACCTCAGCGGTCTCCAGATTGAAGAGCGGCTGCCCCTTCTGCACCCGGGCAATGTAGGCAATCTCGTCCTCGCTGAGGTACACCGCCCCTTTGACATTCAGCTTCTGGAGAGTGAAAATGGGCGAATAGACCAGGAGGGCTACCAGACCACAGGTAACAATCAGAAACAACAATCCCTTAAATATGCGCCTGGGACTTCTCCTGACTCTTATATTATCTGCCATATCTTCACACCTCCTATAGTATGACAAAGTAATTAACAGCTATTGACCTCCACCGCTTGCGGGGGAGGTGGCAGCCGAAGGCTGACGGAAGGGGGAGCCAGGGGTCGCAAAGTCAGCCCTCCAAGTCCCCCCTTCCACCGTCTTCGACGGTCCCCCTTCCCCGTAAACGGGGCAGGTAAGACCTATAATTTCATTGTGTATACTATATTCACTTTAACATGATTAAGAAATCTTGAACCCAGCCATCTCCAGCATCCGCTCGCAGAGCTCCGGGAACTCGATGCCCTTGGCCCTTGCTGCATCCGGCACCAGGGAAACCTCCGTCATGCCCGGCACGGAATTGACCTCGATGACATAAGGCACCTCGTCTTTGGACAGCATCATGTCCACCCGGGCCACGCCCTTGCAGCCGCAGGCGGTGAAGGTCTTGATGGCCAGGTCCTGAATCTCCTTGGTCTTTTCCTCGCTCATGGGCGCAGGAATGATGTGAGAAGAAGCGCCCTTGGTGTACTTGCTGTCGTAGTCATAACGCCCCGTAAGGGTAGTGATCTCGATGATGGGGAAGGCTTCCTTCTCTTCCTCGTTGCCCCATACAGCCACCGTCAGCTCCCGGCCCTCAATGAACTCCTCCACCAGCACTTCGTCGTTGTACTTGAAAGCCTGCACCAATGCGTTCTTCAATTCATCGCGGCTCTCCACGATATAGACGCCGATGCTGGAGCCCTGGGAAGCAGCCTTCACCACCATGGGCAGAGAGAACTCTGCTTCAATCTCGGCAGCCAGGCCCCGCTTCATCTCATAGCTGTAGTAAGTGCGGGAGCGGGGAGTGGAAATTCCCTCAGCCACGAAGACCCGCTTGGAAGCGGCCTTGTCCATGGTGACAGCCGCAGCCAGCACCCCGGAGCCGGTGTAGGGAATGCCCAGCATATCAAGGGTGCCCTGCAACAGGCCGTCCTCGCCGAACTTGCCGTGGAGGGCATTGAAGACAATGGCACAGCCCGTCTTCTGGATATCGTTGGCAAAGGTTTTGGGTACCAGTTCCATGCCTTCGGCATTATATCCCTTGGACTTCAAGGCGTTCAAAATGGCCGTGCCGGTACGGCGGGAAACCTCGGCCTCCGTGGAAGTGCCGCCCATTACTACAACTATCTTATCCTGATTCATTTCTTATGGCTCCCTTACTTCTTCAGCATTTCAACCAGCTCTTCACTGGTCTTGTATATATCCCCTGCGCCCATAGTAATCACCAGGTCGCCTTCTTTTACTTCTTTGGACAGGAACTCTGCCAGCTTCTCGCGCTCAGGCACATAGGTCACATCCTGGCCTGACTGGCGCAGCACTTCCTCCAGCACCGTACGCCCGTCAATGCCCGGAATTGGTGCTTCCCCTGCCCCGTAAATGTCCGTCAGCACCAGCTTGTCAGCGGAAACGAACGCCCCGCCGAACTCCTCATGCAAGAGCTGGGTGCGGCTGTAGCGGTGGGGCTGGAACACGCAGATCAGGCGCTGGGGGCTGGTCTCCTTGGCAGCCTTCAATGTAGCTGCAATCTCCGTGGGATGGTGGGCATAGTCATCCACCACCCAGACTCCCCGCTCCCGGCCCTTGGTCTGGAAACGGCGCTTGGCCCCGTGGAAGTTAGCCAGGCCCTCGGCCATCTTTTCAAAGGAAACTCCCACAGAAAGGCCCGTGACGATGCAGGCCATGGCATCAAGCACATTGTGGCGGCCCGGAATATTCAGCTCCACATGGCCCAGCTTCTCCCCGTCCTTGAACACATCAAAGGCAATGCCCCTGCCGCCGGTGGTGATGTTTTTAGCGTTGTAGTCAGCCTTCTCCTCGATGGCGTAGGAAATCACCTTGCGGTCAAGGTTCTTGGCGATATTGCGCAGATTCTCGTTCTCGAAGCAGAGCACAGCATAGCCCGTTTCCTTGTCCACATTCTCCAGGAACTGGGTGAAGGCCTTGATGATGTTCTCCATGGTGCCATAGTGGTCCATGTGGTCATCTTCCACATTGGTGACCACGGCGATATGGGGATGGAGCTTCAGGAAGGAGCCATCGCTCTCGTCAGCCTCGGACACCAGATAATCCCCCTGGCCCAGCTTGGCATTGGTACCCAGGTCAGGCACCTCGCCGCCTACTATGACCGTAGGGGAAATCCCAGCCCTGTCCAGGGTCACCCCCAGCATGGCGGAAGTAGTGGTCTTGCCGTGGGCACCTGCCACAGCAATGCCCTTGTATTCGTTTACCAGAGCCGCATTGATATCGGAGCGGTGCAGGCGGGTGATGTGCAGATCCTTGGCTGCCAGCACCTCCGGATTGTCGTGAGGAATAGCGGAGGAAACCACGATGGCATCAGCGCCGCGAACATTCTCCGCCTTCTGGCCACCAAGAGTGACTTTGGCGCCCAGCCTGACCAGATTCTCAATGACGCCGCTGTTATCCCTGTCAGAGCCGGTGACCTCATAGCCCAGCTCGCACATGACTTTGGCCAGAGGACTCATGCCAGCGCCCCCAATGCCTACGAAATGAATTTTTTTGATATCTTTAAGCTCCTTGAGCTGCTTCATGACCACTATCCCTTTCTTAGCTATTCTGCGCCAAAGTCAACACCATATCGGCAATCTCCTCTGCGGCCTCCGGCTTTCCCAACTTGCGGCTGGCTTCTGACATGGCTTTGAGCCCTTCCTCATCAGCCAGCAGCTCCTCCAGAGCCGCCCCCAGAGTCTCGGCAGTCAGATCCTTGTTGAGGATCACCCTGGCCGCTCCCTTCTTCTCCAGTGCCCGGGCGTTGAACTCCTGATGATTCTCCGCCGCATAGGGGTAAGGCACCAGGATGGAGGGAATCCCCCGGGCTGTCAGCTCCGACAGCCCCGTAGCCCCGGCCCTGAACACCGCCAGATCCGCCATAGCCTGAGCCTGGGGCATATTGTAAAGGTAAGGAACCACCTTGATATGCTCCGGCAGTTTGGCAAGCCCCGCTTCCTTCAGGCGGCTTATCACATCATCGTACTCCTTGGCCCCGGTGGCATGGAGCATCTGCACCTGGGGATTCTCCGCTGCCTTCACCAGCACCTCAATCATGGCCCTGTTGATAGCCCGCGCCCCCCGGCTGCCCCCGGAAATGAGCACCGTCTTTTTCCCTGGATCAAAGCCGAAAGCCTTGGCCCCCTCTTCACGTTCAGCCTCCATCACCGCCCGGCGGATGGGGTTGCCCGTATAAACGGTCTTCTCTGAGGGGAAATAAGGCAGGGCCGCCTCGGAGCCCACCGCAATGCGGCTCACAAAGCGGGAGAGCAGCTTGTTGGTAATCCCCGGCAGCACATTCTGCTCCTGCACCATGGTGGGGATATGCTTGAGACTGGCCGCCATGAGGATAGGCCCGCAGACGTACCCCCCGGTGCCAATCACCACATCGGGCCTGAAGTCCCGCACGATTTTGGCAGCCTTCGCCACCGCCGCCATGGCCCTGCCTGCCCGCAGGAGATTCCTGGGAGTCAGGCGGCGCTCAAAGCCCTGCAGGTCCACAGTGGCAAAGGGCAGCCCCTCCTTGGGCACAATATCCGCCTCCAGCCCATGAGGAGTCCCCACATAAAGGAACTCCGCCTCCGGGCACTTTTCCCTGATGGTATTGATGATGGTGATGGCCGGGTAGATATGGCCCCCCGTGCCGCCCCCCGAAACAATAATCCGCAAAATACCGCTCCCCTTGCCTATGAGTATAATAGTAATCGCACTGAAAGGTGTTGCCTGACCTCCACCGCTTGCGGGGGAGGGGGACCACCGAAGGTGGTGGAAGGGGGAGGAGCAGCCGAACAATTCACTTCGAAGATACTTGTTCGACCCCTAGCCCCCCTTCCGTCAGCCCTTCGGGCTGCCACCTTCCCCGTAAACGGGACAGGTAAGACCTGTAATTTCATTATGCATACTAAAGAAAATAATGTCACATCCCCTTTATTTGAAAGGGTTCCCGAACGCCTTAGCGCAAGTCATTCACCAGTCTCTTGAAATCCCTGCCCCGGGCCTCGAACCCTTCGTACATATCGAAGCTGGCGCAGGCAGGAGAAAGCAGCACCACCTGGGGTGCCTTGGCCAGCTTGTGCGCCGTGGCCACGGCTTCCTCCATGCTGAAGCCCACCATGTGGATATGCTCCTTAGGATAACCGTTCTTGATGGCTTCTTCCTGAAAACGCTCAGCGGCAGCTCCCAAGAGAATCAGCTCGTCGCAGCGCTCCTTCACCAGCCCCATGAACTCCGTCAGGTCAGTCAGCTTGTCATCACCGCCAGCCAGCAGGATGATATGCCCCGGGAAAGTCTCCAGCGCCTTGATGGCAGAATCCGTATTGGTGGCCTTTGAGTCATTGTAATAGGCCACCCCATCCAGCTCCCGCACCGGCTCGATGCGGTGCTCCACCCCCTTGAAGGCTTTCAGCACCGGCACCATTTCCTCCACCGTGGCTCCCATCAGGAAAGCAGAAGCAGCCGCTGCCAGGGCATTTTCCACATTGTGGCCGCCCTTGATGCCCAGCTCCTCCACAGTGCAAAGCTCATGGACATTGCCAGCCCAAATGATAACCAGACGGTTGTCAGCCTGGCGCACATAAGCGCCCTCCTGCAGTTCCTCTTTGCGGCTGAAATAACAGACCTTGCCATGGGCACGCTCTGCCATGCCACGGGTGTGGCTGTCATCGTAATTCAGCACCAAAAAGTCCTCAGCCGTCTGCTGGGCAAACATGCGCTCCTTCATGGCCTGATAGACCTCCATGGAGCCGTGGCGCACAATGTGGTCGGGCGTGACATTCAGCACCGCCGCCACATGGGGATGGAAGTCCTCGGTGGCCTCCATCTGGTAGCTGGAAATCTCAGCAGCGATGGCACCGCCCTCCCCTACCCGCAAGGCTTCTTCCACCAAGGGAATGCCAATATTGCCGCCTACGCCGGTCTTGCCAGCAGGGAAATGGGCAGCCAGCAGCTCACCCAGCAGGGTAACCGTGGTGGTCTTGCCATTGGTACCGGTAACAGAAGCAAAAGGAGATTGGGCAAGTTCATAGGCCATCTCCACCTCAGAAAGCACCCTGATGCCCTTGTCATAGGCAGCCTTGATAATAGGCACCCGCACGGGCACAGCCGGGGACACGATGACCATATCCACCCCGGCCAGCATCTCCTCCTGCTGGGGACCGAAAGCCAGCTCTACGCCCAGCGTCCTAAGCTCTGCAAAATCGTACTTCAGGTCAGCTTCCTGCTTGGCATCACTCAAAGTGACCTCAGCACCAAACCGCTTAGCAACCTTGGCAGCGGCAAAGCCGCTGATGCCTGCACCGATGACCAGTACCTTTTTCCCTGCTAACTCCAGCTCCATTGTTATGCACCTCGTTATTTAACCAACATCAATCCTGCCATACCAGCCAGCAGCCCTACACTCCAGAACACCAGGACCACCTTTGTCTCGGACCAGCCACCCAGCTCAAAATGATGGTGGATGGGGCTCATGCGGAAGATGCGCTTGCCGCCGGTGGCCTTGAAGTAAGTGACCTGCATGATGACGGACAGGGCCTCGCACACGAAAACCAGACCGATGATCACCAGCAGGATTTCCGTATGAGTGAGGATGCCCACCGCCGCCAGCGCGCCCCCCAGGGCCAGGGACCCAGTGTCCCCCATAAAGACCTTGGCAGGATGGGCGTTGAACCGCAGGAAAGCCAGGCAGGCCGCCACAATGGCCACGCAGAAAATCGCCAGGTCGCTGTGACCGGTGAGAGCGCAGACCACCCCATAGCAGCTGGCCGCCACCGCCATGGTGCCGGAAGCCAGTCCGTCCAGGCCGTCCGTGAGGTTCACCGCATTGGAAGTGCCCACCAGCACAAAGAGCACCAGCAGATAATAGCCAAAGCCGATATCGACATTGGCATTGAGCACCGGCAGCCAGATGGAAGTATCAATGCCCAGCTCCTTAGTACCGATATAGATGGTCACCAGAGCAATGATAATCTGCCCCAAAAGCTTCTGCTTTGCCTTAAGTCCCAGATTCCTCTTCTTCACTACTTTGATATAGTCATCCAGGAATCCCAAAGCAAAATGCCCCAAAGTGATGAACAGGGCCAAAAGTATCTCCGCAGTCCAGGGAGCCCCCGCCAAAGTGCCTATGACTATCCCCAGGATAATCATGATGCCCCCCATGGTAGGAGTGCCGCTCTTGGCCTGATGGCTCTGAGGCCCCTCCTCACGAATGCTCTGACCAAATTTCAGCTTATGCAGCCAGGGAATAAAAAACGGCCCCGTCATAAGTACAAAACCAGCAGCCACCGCCGCAGCCACAATCAGGCTATTATCCACGATTTGATGCCTCTTTCTAAAATCTAACTAAGAACCCCAAAGCCCATGGACGCGTAAATCACACGTAACCCTCCGAGCCCCCCTTCCACCACCTTCGGTGGTCCCCCTCCCCCGCAAGCGGTGGAGGTAAAGCCAACTCAAAGGGTGACTCTCGAATCCCACGAACTCCCGAACCCCAGGGCCCAAGGATGGGCCCCGTGGACGCGGAAATCACACGATGTGATTTCAGTCCACGTTTTCTTTTGGTTCGTTTTCTTTGCGCCAAAGAAAATGAACAGCCGAAGCCTTACTTCAATAAATCGATAATTTTCTCCATCTGCATACCCCGGGAGCCCTTAAAGAGCACCGTATCTCCCGGCTGGAGAATTTCTTTAAGCTTCGCCGCAGCCTCCTCATGAGACTCGCAGCAATAAGCCTCCGCAATCCCGGAACCCTTTGCCCCTTCAGCAATCAAAGCCCCAAGTTTCCCGCGGGTGACCACAGCCGCAAACTTATGCTCACCCAGCTCCCGTCCTACCTGACGATGGGCTTCTTCTTCAACGCTGCCAAGTTCCAGCATATCCCCCATCACCGCAATCTTGCGGCCATCCTTCACCAGCTCGGACAGAGTCTCAATAGCCGCCTTCATGGACATAGGGCTGGCATTGTAGGCATCGTTCACCACATGCCACGGTCCAACCTCCTGGCACTCAAAGCGCATTTTGGTGGCTTCCAGATTCAGCAGGCCCTCACGGATTTCCTCAGCCTTCATGCCCAGAGCGAACCCGACAGAGATTGCCGCCAGGGCATTCTCTACATTGTGCCTGCCCACCATGGGCAGGACATACTCATGGCGCTCCTTGGCGTATTCCACCATAAAGAGGGTCTTGCTTCCTTCAGTGCGTACGGCCTCAGCCTTCACCTCAGCAGGATTCTCAACGCCAAAGGTAATGACCCTGACACCCTCTTTGGCCTTGTCGCGCATACCTGCCACATAGGGATTATCTGCATTCAGAATCACCGTGCCGCCAGCAGGAATAGCTTCCACCAGCTCTGCCTTAGCCCTGGCAATATTCTCAAGAGAGCCCAGCAGTTCCATATGGGTCTCACCCACATTGGTGACGATACCCACCTGGGGCGCCGCCACAGGGGCCAGAGCCTCAATCTGATGCAGGCCCCGCATGCCGATTTCCACCACAGCTGCCGTATGATGTTCTTCTATTCCCAGCAGAGTCAAAGGCAGGCCAATCTCGTTGTTGAAGTTGGCCTGGGTCTTCTGCACCGGGCCGCGGGCGGACAGCACTGCCGCCGTCAGATCCTTGGTGGTAGTCTTGCCATTGGAACCAGTGATGGCCACTACAGGCAGGTCAAATCTCATGCGGTGCAGATGGGCCAGCTGCTGATAAGCAGCCAGAGTATCCTCCACCTGCAGGACAGTGCCCTGCTCCTTTTGCGCTGCCTCAAGATTCTCCCTGGTGCAGCCGCTGCCCACGATAACGCCAGCCGCCCCCTGCTTCAGAGCCTCGGCGGCGAAATCCTCGCCGTTGAAGCGCTCCCCCTTCAGGGCCACAAAGAGCACCTTCTCCGCAATCTTGCGGGTATCCGTCACTACATCGGCAAAAGCCCTGGCCGCCTCGCAAACAACCTTAGCACCAGTAGCTTTCAGCACTTCCTCAAGAGTAAATGCAGGCATCAATGCTCCCCCTTACGCAAACTTGGCAGCCACGGCAGCCCGGGCCACTTCCTTATCATCAAAGTGAATGGTCTTGTCCTTCAGTATCTGATAGTCCTCATGGCCCTTGCCCAGGATGACCACGATATCGTCCTTCTGAGCCAGCTCCACCGCCCGGAAGATGGCCTCCCTGCGGTCGATGATCTTCTCATGGTGCTTGGAGCCGATTTTCTCCAGCACCCCCTCCTCTACCTGGGACAGGATGAATTCCGGATCCTCAGTGCGGGGGTTGTCAGAGGTGGCAATCACCACATCGGAAAGCTCTGCTGCCAGGCGGCCCATAATTGGGCGCTTGGTGCGGTCGCGGTCGCCGCCGCAGCCAAAGACAGAGATGATTTTTGCCTTGGCAATCTGGCGGGCAGTCTTCAGCACATTTTCCACCCCGTCAGGAGTATGGGCATAGTCCACGATAATGGAGAAGTCCTGGCTTTCATTGCCAGTGCGCACCAGCTCGAAGCGGCCAGACACAGCCGTAAAGGACTCCAGCACCTTCTGAATGATGGCAGGCTCGATATTCTCTGCAATGGCAGCACCAACAGCGCTCATGACGTTGTAGACGTTGAAACGACCTGCCAGATGCAGGCGCAGAGGCATCATGCAGAATTTCTCGTTGCAGAATTTCTCATTCTCCAGCATGACATGGGTGCCGGAAGCCTCCACCTCCACATCAAGAGCCCTGAGGTCTGCCTCACGGTCAATGGCATAGGTGATGTGGGGGCACTTGGCGTGCTCCAGCATAGTGGCGCCGGCCTCGTCGTCGATATTCACCACGGCGCACTTGCGCTCCTTCACACCGGGAGCACTGACAAGATCGAACAGCCTGGCTTTCGCCAGCTTGTAGTTTTCCAAAGTCTTGTGGTAGTCCAGATGGTCCTGGGTGAGATTGGTGAATACCACCGTGTCGAACTCAATACCCGCCACCCGGTTCTGGTCCAGAGCATGGGAGGAAACCTCCATTACCACATAGTCCATGCCCTTGTCACGCATGATGGCCAGCGTGTGTTGCAGCTCCACCACATCGGGAGTGGTATTGTGAATGGGGAAGACTTCGTCTTCCATCATGATCTGGATGGTGCCGATAAGCCCCACCTTGTAGCCTGCAGCCCGCAGAATGGCGCGGGTCAGATAGCTGGTAGTGGTCTTGCCATTGGTGCCCGTGATGCCGATGACGCGCAGATTGCGGGCCGGGTAATCATGGAAGAAGGGCACGATGGTATCCAGTGCTTCCTGCAGGTCCGGCACCACCAGCACTGCCCCGCCAAAAGGAGGATCGATGTCCTCACGGGTGGTGAGGATGGCCTTGGCTCCTGCCTTTTCTGCCTGGGGAATGAAATCATGGCCGTCCACATGGGCACCAGGAATGCACACGAACATAGTCCCATGCTCTACTTTGCGGGAATCATGCTCGATGCCGGTTACTTTCGTCTCTTTATCGCCTTTGATGACGGCCCCCTTGACAAGGGCAGCCAGTTCTTTCACAAGTTTCATATATGTCCTCCTTCGGCTAGGGCCTTAAGCCGTAAAATATTTTAACGCTATAGCGCATATTTTACAATGAAAAATCCGCAAAAGAAAAGAAGCTGACCTGGCCAGCTTCTTTTTCTCAACTGACGGCCGAGAATCCACTCTGCGATTCCATCAGTTAATTCTCATGTGCAAAGTAGATTTTCTTGGGAACAGTCATTCCCAGCTCGCCCTCAGCAATATCCTTGATGCGCTGCGGTGCTTTCAACTTGGCGTTCTCAATGCGCAGCCGTTCATTCTCCTGCTCCAGCTGCTCTGCCTGGTTCTGGGTTGCCACCAAAGCATATCCCCGGCTGGCTGAAACACCGCTGCCCACCGTCACCAAGAGTGCCATCACCGCTGCCACCAGAAAGAGTATCTGGCAATGGGAGCGGGTGGCCGTATCCACCACGGTCTTGAAAAGCGGCTCTTTGGAGCGCACCTTCAAGGTCTTGATTTCGTCCTCACGCGAAAGAGGAACCTGCTCTTCATAGAACTCCTCTTCATACTCATAGTATTTTCTCTGAGCTGACATCCTGTATTTCCCCCCTTGCATTGATTCCCCTGAAAATCCCTTTCGATTCATTACCCCAATTTCACGGCTATGCGCAATTTTGCGCTCTTTGAACGGGAATTATCCCTCAGTTCCTCTTTTGTGGCCTGCCTGGGCTTTCCCAAGAGCTTGATCTCCGGCTTATGGTTGCAAGTGCAAACCGGCAGCTCAGGCGGGCAGATACACCCTCTTGCCAATTCCTTCAAAGTCTGCTTGGCTATCCTGTCCTCAAGTGAATGGAAAGTGATGATAGCCAGATGACCTCCGGGCTTCAGGAATTTCACCGCTGTCTTGAAGGCGTTCTCCAAAATCCCCAGCTCGTCATTGACCTCGATGCGGATGGCCTGAAAAATCCTCTTGGCAGGATGTCCTGTGGCTGCCCGGCGCACGGCTTTGGGCACCGCCTTGCAAATGACCTCCACCAGTTCACCAGTGGTTTTGATAGGAGCAGTTTCCCGCTCTTTCACGATAAATTCTGCAATGCGCTTGCCCCAGCGCTCCTCCCCGTAATCGTGGAAAATCCGTGCCAGTTCCTCCTGGCTGTAAGTATTCACCACTTCATAGGCGGAAAGGCTGGCCTCCGGGTCCATGCGCATATCCAGCGGCGCATCCTGCATGTAGGAAAAGCCCCGCTCGGCAGTATCAATCTGATGGGAAGAAACCCCCAGGTCGAAAACAACACCATCAACCTGCTCAATGCCCAAATCATGCAGAACCTTTTCCAGATGGCGGAAATTGCTATGCACGATATCCACTCTGCAGGAAGCATCAGCAAGGCGCTCAGAAGCCGCTTTGATAGCCGCCTCATCCTGATCAAGCCCAATCAACCGTCCCTCAGGAGCCAGCAATTCAGTAATGCGATGAGAATGCCCCCCACCGCCCAGAGTACAATCCACATAAGTTCCAGCCGGATCGGTAACAACCCCCTGCACCGTCTCTTCCAGCATAACACTAACGTGATGAAACTCCATACTCCAAAACTCCCCGAAACACTAGAACTCCCGAATCCCACGAACCCCAGGGCCCATGGATGGGCCCCGTGGACGCGGAAATCACACGATGTGATTTCAGTCCACGTAAACATGCCACCGGCATGTTTACTCTTTTGGTTCGTTTTCTTTGCGCCAAAGAAAATGAACAGACTAAACTTGACTATAGAATACCTAATTCTGAAAGTGACGCCGCAATGGAAGTCACATCAGGCTCAACCTCGCCTGTGTATTCATTCCACTGATTCTTGCTCCAAACCTCTATGCGGTTATCCGCCCCTGTGAGAATCACATCCTCCTTCAGGGCAATCCCCGCATAATTGCGCAAGTTGGCAGGCACCAGGAAGCGCCCTTGCTTGTCACACTCCATAGTACGTGCTCCTGCAAAGAAGAACCTCACTATGGCCCGGGCCTCAGCCTTGGCCAGCGGCAGGGCGCGAAGCTTCGCCGCCATCTCTTCCCAGGCCTGCTGGCCGTAAAGGAAAAGGCATTTATCCAGCCCCTTGGTGATGATGAAGGAAACACCCAATTCCTGGCGGAAATCAGCCGGCAGGATGATGCGCCCTTTGGCATCAATGGCATGGCGGTACTCCCCCATGAACATCCTGCCTCACCACCTTAGAACCACAAACCTCCACTTTGCCCCACTTTACCTATTCAATTTATATCAAAAATCTCCTGCTTTGGCAAGCAAAAAGCCCCTTTCAGCTTGATTTCAGCACAAAAAGACAGGTTCCAGCAAAAAAAGCCCAAGAACCCGTCTAAAACTATGCAATTCGTGTCATCAACTCTTTGTCCAGCCAAACTTCTCAAAGATAGGCGTATATCTTATGCGCTCCAAAAAATCTCTATTGGTATGCGCCGTATGGAACACCGGCACCCTTTCCAGCGCGTAGATATTGCTGGCCTCGTCCACATTCCCATACTTGATGGTAAAAGCCGCCTTGTACCCTGCTTCCTTTACCATTTCCGCAATGTGCAGGTTATAAGTCCCCGTGGGATAGGCCATATACTCCACCGGATGCCCCAGTTCCTCCTCCGCCTTTCTCTTGGAATCTGCCAGCTCTGAGCGCAGCTCCTCATCAGACAAATCCGTCATAGAACGGTGGGTAGCAGTATGGGACTGGATAGAAATGCCATGCTGCTCCATTTCCCGGGCCTGCTCCCAGGTGAAATACTGAGGCTGCTTGCCCAGGAAGCTGGTGACTGCAAAAATAGTTGCCTTGAAGCCGTACTTCTTCAACAAGGGAAAGGCCGTGGTGTAGTTGTCCTTGTACCCGTCATCGAAAGTAATCAGCACAGGATTCTCCGGCAGGGGCTTCGTCCCCGCCAGCCCCTCATAGAGCTCATCGGGAGAAATGCTGTGGTAGCCGTGGTCAGAAAGATACTTGAGCTGGCTCTCGAAGTCCTCAGGCTTTACCGCCAGAGAGTGATGCTTGTTGTCTATTTTATGGTAGTTAAGCACCAGCACCTTCACACCATCGACAGCTGCCTCAGCAGCAGGCACAACTTCCGCCTCCTGCACTGGCACAGTTTCCTGAGCCTCACTCTCTTTGCCATTGCCCAAAAACAGCCATGCCCCCACGCCCATGATGAGCATCATCAGCAGCAAGAAATACTTGCCACCGGAGCCCTGCTTTACCTGCCGTTCCCGCATTTCTTTCCTCCACACGCATGAAATCACGATAGAAGATATTGTATCTCTATTTTATGGAAAAAACCAGCCCTGACTGAAAAAATATGCTCTGCCAGGGACTTTTTTACCTATTGCAAAACTCGACTATAGGCTGTATAATTTCCTCATTGGTTGAGTCCAACTGATAATAATTGATGTTAATGGCTATATTTCAGGAGGTAAGAAAATGGCTATCACTAAAGATATGAGCATTCTGGAAGTTGTACAGAAGTACCCCGACACCGTTGACGTCTTCGTGAACTCCGGCATGGGCTGCCTGGGCTGCGCTGCCGCCCGCTTCGAGAACATCGAGCAGGGCTGCATGGCTCACGGCATTGACGTTGATGCTCTGGTTGAGGGTCTGAACAACGCCATCGGCGCAGAGGCATAAGCTGATATTAAGGGCAGGGAATCACTGATGTGGTTCCTTGCTTTTTTCTATTGGAGGAAAATTCGATGGCAGAAGAAGAAAAAGATTCCCTTGTCACCATGCCCCACGGCAGGGAAGAGCTTATCAAGATGGAAATCGTGGGCATGATTCACGGCGGCGAGAGCCCCTATGACGTCATCTCCCATGTGGCCAAGTGGCTGGAGAAGGAATCGGGGGAGAACGGCTACGCCCAGTATGTGGACGAGCAGATACGCTCCGTCTACGGCTTTGCCCTGCAGCATGTAAAGCCCATGGAAGATGAACTCAGAGACGTGAAGGCGCGGCTCCTGCGCATACAGGAAGCCTTCAACAGCCCGGACTTCACGGAAGAAGAACACATCCGCATCGGCTTCGCCGTGGACAGGCACAAGAAGAACATCAAAAGACTGGAAGAAATGATTATCCGCGCCAAAGCCGACCACAAAGAACTGATAATGGAGAAATAACGTAAGTGAGGGGCAGGGGCATGGCATAAGCGGAACGTGTGGAATTTTACCATAAATCTTAGAGAGCACAAGTGCAATTCTGCGAAGCAGAAGTGCACGCAGTGGGAGCTTAGATTCTATGGTAAAATTCCAAGTGAAGCGTTGCCATGCCCCTGCCCCTCACGCCTTAGCACTGCAAAAAACGGGCTGAAACAAATGCTTTCGCATCTGTCCCAGCCCGTTTTTCTCTTAGTCCAGTACGTAAACCGTCACATCGCGGCGGCCAAACTCCATGGCTTCGCCGTAACTTTCCATGCAAAGGTCTATGCGCTCGCCGTAGATGGCGCCGCCGGTGTCACCGGCGATAGCCTCACCGTAGCCAGGGATATAAAGGCGGGTTCCCAGAGGAATCACATCCGTATCCACAGCCACCACACCCCGGCGGGCAACCATGCCCGATGCCGTGATGCCGCTTCCGCCACCATCCGTAGGAAGGTAGGCAGTAGCTTCCATATTGTACACAGCGCTGTAACGCTGCATGCCTCGTGAGGTCTGAACTTGTTCTTCACGTTCCCTGCGAAGTGCCTCGAGTTTAGCGGCACTGTCGCTTACTGCTATGTCGAGATTGGCTCGAATTTTCGTATCCAGCCCTGGATTGGCCTCCACCATCTCCAGATTGTAGCCCGACTCGATAAGGGCGTCCCCAACTGTCTGCTTGCTAGTCAGAACTTCCTTTTTTTGTCCCTGATAAGTGATAGTCACCGGGACAGCACGATAAACATTGATTTCGGTTCTTGCTTCGTCGATCTTGTGCATTACGTATTCGTCTTTGGCGCTAAGTTTCACGCCGGCCTTAGCTAATAAAAGCTGCGGGCTTGTGCGGTTGGTGTCAAAGGTGATGGTCTTGCCATCGGCATTCACCGTCACCTGATGCAGGTTTTCAGGCAGGCTGACATGGGTAAAGCCCGTGTTCAGCATCATCATGGCTACCAGCATAGAGCACACGATGATTTTCTTGATTTCGGTAAGTCTTTGATTTCCCTTTAAACTCATTCAATTCCCCCTTGAAAAAAAGAGGAACTGTGAAGAACATATAAGAGTTTACCATGACAGATTTAGACCTGTCAAATCTGTCAGGTCTTATTCTCCCACTTTAACCTGAAAAAAGGCTGGAAAATGGGAAAAGCAAAGTGGTGGAGGCACTTTTCGTGAAATCCTCCACCACTTTTGCTATTTTATGATTTCAGGCCGTATAACTCACAGGCGTTGGCTGTGGTCTGATAAGCTACGTCTTCCACAGAAATCCCCCTTAATCCTGCGATTTTCTCCGCCACATAAGTGACAAATGCAGGCTCATTCTGCTTGCCCCGCATGGGGACGGGAGCCAGATATGGCGCATCTGTTTCTAGCAGCAAGCGCTCCAGGGGCACAGCCTGGACGATTTCGGGGAGCTTGGCGGCGTTCTTGTAGGTCAGGGGGCCGTCTACCCCCAGGAACCAATCCATTTTCAGCACTTCCCTGGCCATTTCCAGGCTACCCGAAAAGCAGTGGAGCACCCCCCTGAGGCCCCTGCCCTCCTTCTTGAGGATGGCCATGGTGTCGCCGTGGGCATCACGGTCATGGATGCAGACGGGCAGGTGCAGCTGGCGGGCCAAATCAAGCTGGCGGATGAAGATTTCCTGCTGCAGCAGGCGCTTGTCCTGATCTTTTTCCCAGTAGTAATCAAGGCCAATCTCGCCAATGGCGATAACCCGCTCCTCCTCTGTCCAGGCCGCCAGCCGGTCATCATCTGCAGAGGTCATGGGAAAGGCTTCCTCCGGGTGGATGCCCACCCCGGCAAAGACTCCCTCGAACTCCCGGGACAGCTCCACAGCCCGCTCCGAAGAGGCCATGGTGTCACCGAAGTTGATAAGACGGGTGACACCTGCCGCCTGTGCTCGGTCTAGCACTTCTTTTTCCTGTCCAAAGAACTTTTTATCATTTAGATGGGTGTGGGTATCTACTAATTCCATACTAGCCTCCGTAACGTAAGCGAAGGGCAGGGGCAGGTCAAAAGCGTAGCTTTTGTTGATTTGCGTTAAGAAAATATTTTTTGCCATCAAGCACTCTTATGCGCGAAGAATACGTCCAAACGAAGTGCGTTGTTCTGAGCGCGTATGCTTAATTACAGGCAAAAAATATTTTTAGCAAAGCAACACTACGAAGCGTTGACCTGCCCCTGCCCGAAGCGACCTATTTAGTTAGCCATTCTTGGCGTTGAGCTTCCTCTGCTCCTCGCGCTTCTTCTGCTTAGCCAGCTTGTTGGCTTTGGCCTGGGCAGCTTTGGCGGCCTTGTCGTCGGCCCCTTCCTTCTCCACTTCGATGCGGGGGAAGAGCTGCTCTGCCTCTCCCAGCTGATGGCCGGCAGGAATGCCGCCCCAGTTCTCCACATCCGTCAGCTGCACTTCAGCGAAGGGCTTCAGGCCCTCAAGGTTCAACTGGTTCCAGATCTTCGGAGCCGTGAAGGGCATATAAGGAGAAATGAGCACAGCGATGGTGCGCAGGGACTCGGAAAGATTGTAAAGCACATTGGCCAGTTCCTGCTTCTTGGTCTCGTCCTTGGCCAGGGCCCAGGGAGCCGTCTCGTCAATGTACTTGTTGGAACGGCTGACGAAAGCCCAAGCCTTCTTGAGCGCTGCGGAAAGCTCCATCTTGTCCATATTCTCACGGTAGAACTTCACCGTCTCAGCCGCGTCAGCCTTCAGGGACTTGTCAATGTCGGACTCGCCCACAGGAGCCGTCAGCACGCCCCCCTGGAACTTCTTGGCCATGGACAGGGTGCGGTGCAAGAGGTTGCCCAGGTCATTGGCCAGATCGGAATTGATGCGCTCAATGAGGGCATCGCGAGAGAAATTGCCATCCTGGCCCAGGTTGATTTCCCTCAACAGGAAGTAGCGGATGGTGTCAGCGCCAAACTCGTCAATCAGGGCGATGGGGTCCACCACATTGCCCTTGGACTTGCTCATCTTGTCACCGTCCACAATGAGCCAGCCGTGGCCGTAAACCTTCTTGGGCAGCGGCAGGTCAAGGGCCATCAGGATGCAGGGCCAGATAATGGTGTGGAAACGCACGATTTCCTTGCCCACCAGATGCAGGTCCGCAGGCCAGAACTTCTTGAACATCTCCTCATTGTCCAGGAAGCCAATGGGGGTCAGGTAGTTAGACAGGGCATCGAACCACACGTAGATGACATGCTTCTTGTCCCCGTCATCCATGGGCACAGGCACGCCCCAATCAAAGGAGGTGCGGGAAATGCACAGGTCCTCAAGGCCCTGCTTGATGAAGTTGATCATCTCGTTGCGACGGGACTCAGGTTGCAGGAACTCTGGATGGTTCTCAATATGGGCCAGGATCCTGTCAGCATAGTTGCTCATCTTGAAGAAGTAGGCTTCCTCAGTGACCTCCTGCACAGGACGGTGGCAGTCAGGGCAGCAGCCATTCTCGTCCAGCTGATGCTCCGTCCAATAGCTCTCGCAGGGGGTGCAGTAAAGGCCCTTGTACTCGCCCTTGTAGATGTCGCCCTTGGCATAGATGCGGCGGAAGATTTCCTGCACCACCTTCTCATGGCGCTTCTCAGTGGTGCGGATGAAGTCGTCGTTGGAAATGCCCAGCTTCTCCCAAAGGAACTGGAACCCAGCCACAATCTTGTCCACATAAGCCTGAGGCGTAACCCCTGCCTCCTCAGCCTTCTGCTGGATTTTCTGGCCATGCTCGTCAGAGCCCGTCAGGAAGAAGACATCATGCCCCGTCAGCCGCTTGTAGCGGGCAATGGTATCAGCCAGCGTAGTGCAGTAAGCATGACCAATATGCAGCTTGGCGCTGGGATAGTAAATCGGGGTGGTAATATAGAATGGTTTCTTTTCAGCAGTCATTTTAAAGCAAATCCTCCTACCAATGCGAATGAAACATTTTCAGATAGAAAATATTATTACACATTATAAACAGTTATTCAAGCATTGCCTGATAAACGTCACGCCTTGAAAGCCCTAATCTCTTAGCCGTTTCCCGCATGGCTTCCTTCTTGGCCATGCCTTCTTCCATCAGCTTATGGCAAAGTTCAGCCGGGGAGAGGGCTTCTTCCTGCTCTTCGGCAGCAGCTTCTTCCCCAGCCCCTTCCACAATGATAACGTACTCGCCTCTCGGTTCATTTTCTTCGTAATATGCCATCAATTCAGCGATGGTGCCCCTGCGGAATTCCTCGAATTTCTTGGTGAGCTCACGGCCCAGGACGGCCCTGCGCTGCCCGCCCAGGACCTTGCCCATGACTTTCAGCGTACCCTTCAGATGGTGGGGCGCCTCGTAGAAAATCAAGGTTTCCTTATGGCTCCTTGCTCCTTCCAATACCTCCTGCTGCTTCTTGGCGGTTTTGGGCAGGAAGCCTATGAAGGTGAAGGCAGTTGTATCCAGGCCTGAACAGATAAGTGCAGAAAGCCCTGCATTTGCTCCCGGCAGAGGGGAAACTGTGATGCCTGCTTCGATGGCTAACTGCGCCAGATGGCTGCCCGGGTCGCAGATGCCCGGCAGGCCCGCATCGCTGACACAGATGAGGTCATGGCCTTCCAGCATGTAATCGATCAGTTCCGGTCCCTTCTCGAACTTGTTGTGCTCATGGTAGCTGGTAAGTTTCGTGTGAATGTCGAAGTGGGTCAGCAGCTGCCTGGTATGCCTTGTATCCTCAGCGGCGATGAGTTCCACTTCCCCCAGCATACGCACTGCCCTGTAGGTCATGTCCTCAAGATTGCCGATAGGGGTGGCACAGAGATACAGGGTGCCTTTCGTTGCTTCTTCCATAATATTTCTCCCATGAAAAAGCCTGACCTATCAGGCCAGGCCGTAAATCTTCTTGATTTCTTCCGTATATCCCCCGTCCGCCTCATGGACAATCAGCGGCGGCAGGACTTTCAGGCCGCCGGGGGCCGCCCCCACTACTGCTTCCAGGAGCATCATATTGGGAGCCTTGCCCTCCTTGGGCTGCACCATCTGCAGGCGCTTCACTTCCATCTGGGCCTCATGGAGGGCCACGATGATTTCACCCAGCCGCTCCGGCAGATGCACAATGGCGAAATGGCCGCCGAAGCGCAAAGCCCAGCGGGCCGCCCGCACCACATCTTTCAAAGTGGCCGTCACCTCATGGCGGGCCCTGGCCACCCCGGAGAGCTTGGATAGCTGCCCCTCCCCTACGGGACGATAGGGAGGATTGGCCAGCACCAGGTCAAATGACTCAGGGCGGTACAGATCCTCAATGGAGCGGTAATCCCCCTGCTGCACATTGACTTTCTCTGTGAGCTGGTTCAGCACCATATTCCGCTGGGCCAGCTCTGCCATGACAGGGCTTATCTCCACCGCCTCCACTTTGGCGGCGCAGTCAGCTATCAGCAGGGGAATGACCCCCGTGCCGGTGCCCAGCTCCAACACCCGGTCTTTCTTATGTACTTTGGGAAAGTGGGCCAAAAGTACCGCATCCAGAGAAAAGCAGAATTCCTCCGTGTTCTGGATGATCTTCCGCCCCCGGAACATCAAATCGTCAAGGCGCTCATGCTCCCGCAGTTCCACAGTGCTCACTCGCCACGCTCCTGATTCCTGTCCTCACGGCCCCTGCGGTCACTTTTGTCATTCCTGTCACGTCTGGGGCGGCGGTTGCGGTTCCGGCTGCTTCTTTCGCTATGCTCACGGCGCCCGCTTCCCTCATTATCCCGATTGCGACGCTCTCCCCGGCTGGCATTGCGGTTATCCCTGCCACCCTCGGGGCGCTTGCGCCGTTCCCTGGGCTTATTGTCATGGGGCTTCCTGTCCTTGTTCCTGCGCTCACGGCTCCTGCCGTGACCGCCCTGCCCGCCTTCTTCCTCTTCGCCTCCCAGAGACTCATTCCTGGCAGAACGCTCTGTAATAGCTGCAATAAGGCTGGCATCGGCCTCGTCCTCATCGTCCTCCGGCAGAGGGCGTCTGAAAACACGGGAAGGAGCGGTGTTCTCCGCCTCATCCTCGTCCTTGTTCACAATGTCTTCCCAGGAGACCACAATGGTGCGGCTGTTATCCAAAAGCACAGTAGCGGTGCGCTTCTGCTGATTGACAGAGATCACCTTGCCCTCGCCCTCAGCAGAAATCACCCGGCTGCCCTGCTCCGGCTCCTGCACAGCGCGGCTCTTGTGACAGCCGCCGCAGACGCCGCTTTCATAGCAGTCATTCTCATACTTCAGGCAGCACATAAGGCGGCCGCAGATGCCGGAAATCTTGGTGGGGTTGAGGGAAAGATTCTGTTCCTTGGCCATGCGGATGGACACAGGCTCGAAATCCCCCAGGAAAGAAGCACAGCAAAGAGGCCTGCCGCAGCAGCCGATGCCCCCCATGAGCTTGGCCTCATCCCTCACGCCAATCTGCCGCAGCTCGATGCGGGTGCGGAAGACAGAGGCCAGGTCCTTCACCAGGTCGCGGAAGTCGATGCGTCCGTCTGCGGTGAAGTAAAAGATGATTTTCGACAGGTCGAAGGTGTACTCCACCTCCACCAGCTTCATGGGCAGGCCGTGCTCGGCAATCTTGGCCTCGCAGATGCCAAAAGCCTCCTGCTGGCTTTTCTTGTTGTCCTCAATGCGCTGATGGTCCTGAGGGGTAGCGATGCGCAGCACCACCTTCAAGGGTGCCTTGATCTCGCTGTCCTCCACCTCCCGGGGGCCTACCACAGCCTTGCCGCACTCCACTCCCCGGGAAGTCTCCACCACTACATCATCCCCCTGAGCAATGGTGAGATTGCCCGGAGAGAAGTAAAATATCTTGCCCGCCTTCTTGAAGCGGACACCTATAATCGTCTGCAAAATAATCCTCCTGTATCTATAGCAATCCGTCTGCTCATCAATCACAGCCACGTAAGTGAGGGACATGGGCATGGCATAAGCGGAACGTGTGGAATTTTACCATAAATCTTAGCGAGCACAAGCTTCGCTCTGCGAAGCAGAGCAAAGCGCAGTGGGAGCTTAGATTCTATGGTAAAATTCCAAGTGCAGCGTTGCCATGCCCATGTCCCGAACGCCTTGCCAACGCATCCCCTATCTCTCACTTACATTTGCATAACATCCCTGAGACGGATGAAAAAACCTTCCAGCTGCAGGCGCAAATTCACATTTGCCCCCAGTCGCTTCTGCATTTCCCTCACGCAGCCCAAAAGAGCGAAGACCTTTCGCTCCGGGAATGAGGGCAGCAAAGCTGCCAGCCGCTCCCGGCAGTCTTCCTGATAAATCAGGGAACTTCCGCCGTCCTCATAGAGCACCAGCATATCCCTGAGGCACATATTGAAGTAGAGCATCCACTCAGAGAGCTCCTCCCTGCTCCAGTTCCCCATGGACTCTGCTTCGCGCCATACAGCAGTCATCTTCAGCCCCGGCAGCCCCTCCAGGAACTTCAGGGCGCAGTCCCGGCGCTCAAGGCCTCCGCTTGCATAAAGCTGCAAGGCCCGGCCCAGACTGCCGTCAGACAGGGCAGCCAGCTCTGCCGCCTGAGGCCCTGCCGCCCCCTGTCTGACGAGAGCAGAGACAATATCTTCTTTGGAAAGCACGCCAAAGGCCAGCGGCATGCAGCGGGAAATAATGGTGTCCAGCAAAGCACTTCTGGCAGAAGTCACCAGTATGAAGGTAACTTCCCCCGGGGGCTCCTCCAAAGTCTTCAGCAGGCTGTTGGCGGCAGGCTCATTCATCAAGTCCACTTCGTCAAGCAGCAGCACCCGCCTGTCGGACATGACAGGATAGCGTGCAGCCAATTCTGTCAGTTCCCGGATGGCTTCGATGCGGATGATCTTCGTGCCCTTGCCCCGCACCTCCGGCGTAAGCTCATAATAATCAGGATGGGAGGCCGACTCCATGGCCAGGCAGGAAGGGCACAGTCCGCAGGGAGCACCTTCCACCGGCTGCTGGCAAAGCACCGCTGCCGCCAGCACCCGCCCCAGCAGCTTCTTGCCCACACCCTCGGGGCCTGTCAAAAGCAGGGCATGAGGAAGCCGTCCCTGGGCCAGCAGGCGGCGCAGTTCTTCCTTCTGTCGCCCGTGTCCCAGGACCTCCTCCCAGCGGATATGAAAATGCTGTGGCGCTGCTATTTCCTCTGCCAAAACCTGCTCCTATATCACATATACAAATCCACCAGCAGACCCCTGATGGCATCATGGCTTTCAATGATGGAAAGCTGGGTGGCCTGGCCCAGGCGTATCTGCTCGGCCATTTCCTCCAGCTTCTTGTCGATTTTCCGCACGGTGGTATAGACCTTGCGGCGGCCCATCCTGTCCCAGCCCGACTGGCTCTTGAGCTCGTACATATTGTTGACGGCCTCGCCCACAAAGCGCTGGATCAGGCTCCTATAGGAACGCAGTTCCTCATAAGTGGGAGTGCGGGAAAGCCTGGCCCCCTGATCGTCAATCTGCCGCATGAGCTTGTCCAGCTGCTCTGCAGACAACGCCTCTTCCTGGTCCAAAAGTTCCGAGCTAAAATCCCAGTCCGCCTCCCTGGTGCGCTCGTCATTCATGCGCAAAACGGAAACCGACGGCCCGGAGGTGGACATACCATCTATCTTAATGGGCATAATCTCTCACCTGCTTCCTGGAATCTAACCACTGTACACAATAACTCTATTCTATTATAACGCCGTTGTTCCAGTTTTGCCATAGGCAAA
Organism: Selenomonas sp. AB3002; assembly: GCF_000702545.1. NCBI lineage: Bacteria > Bacillati > Bacillota > Negativicutes > Selenomonadales > Selenomonadaceae > Selenomonas > Selenomonas sp. AB3002. Next base: position 1,932,110 of record NZ_JNIO01000008.1, read on the forward strand.
ACTTCCACTTGGCGTTTCAACGAGGCGGGAGATATTATCTCACCGTATGTTATGATATTCGCCACCACCACCTATGGAGGTAGAGGACATCTTCTTCCGAGTTATAACGCAATTACACTGGTTATGCCATAAAAACAAAACCGCCGGATTCATCCAGCGGCCAACTTTCTTTCAATAATGATGTCCATGACGGGCATGCCTGTCATAGTCATGGCGGATCTCCTCCATGGCCCGGTCATGCCGTTCCTGCTCCTCCTTCATGCGGCGCTTGTAACGCTTCTCGTCACCATCCTTGCGATACTCATGGCGGATGGCACGGACAGCGCTGTCATGGCGCTGCTGTTCTTCCTTTACGCGATGGCTGTAAGCGTTAGAGCTGCCATCTTCATAGCGCTCATGTGCATAGGTCACATTATCCATTGCAGGCACAAAAACGCCTGCCGCACCAATGGCAAAAACGCCTGCTAAAGCCAGACTTGCAATTTTTTTCACGCTGGATTTCATTCTCTTTCCTCCTCAAATCCTTGTTTTTCTTACAGCTGCCAGTATACAGTCAAAAGATTAGAAATCCCTGTGAGCACAACGATTATTTTATTTTTTCAACTCAGCCAATTCCTTCTTCAATTCCGGCGACCACTCCACCACGCAGTTCTTCCCCCTGCTCTTGGCAGCATAAAGGGCCTGGTCTGCCCGCTGATAAAGGTCATCAATAGGCACCACTCCGGTGGCATCATAGGCAATGCCTATGCTTGAATTCACCCTGCCAGTCTGCAGGGAAAGAGATTTTTCCTTCAGCAAATGCTGGAACCTGCTGATGCCCTGGCGTACCTGTTCCCGGGTGTAATCCCCGCAGAACAGAGCCAGGAACTCGTCCCCGCCGAAGCGGGCCACAAAGCCCTGCTTGAAGGCCTGCTCCAAAGTCCTGGAAAAAGCCAGCAGCACTTCATCCCCCACCTGATGGCCAAAGCGGTCATTGAAGAGCTTGAAATTGTCTATATCAAACTCCACCAGATGCTTGGGCTCGTCAAAATGGTCTTCCACATAGTCGTAGAAATAGCGGCGGTTGGGCAAGTCCGTCAGCGGGTCATGGCGGGTGAGGGCGATGATTTTCTTCTGGTACTCCCTCTCCCGGGTCACATCCATGGCCACCCCCACGGTGCCCATGATGGTGCCATCTTCGTCAAACAATGGACATTTGAAGGTGCGAAGCCGCCGCATACCGTTGCGCTTGGAAAGGACATGTTCGTTGAAGCACATGGCCCGGCCTGCCTTCATCACTGCCTCTTCCGTCTCGTTGCAGACAAATTCGCCCTTTTCATACTGGTCTTTGGTCAGTCCCCAGATATAGTAGTGCCCCCGACCCCGGATATCATTCTTCTCCCTGCCCACGGCCTCACAGAAAGCATCATTTACCTCCAGATGCGCCCCCACCTTGTCCTTGTACCAGATAAGGTCAGGAGAAGTGTTGATGGTGGTCTGCCAGTAAGTCCTGCAGAGCCAGGCCTCCTTGATGTCTTTGAGCTTTTGCGCAAAGCGGTCAAAGTAATGGGCCGCTATGGTTTCCGTCAAAGGAGCAGGCCAGATTTCGTCCAGCAGTTCCAGTTCCTCTTTGGCTATGTTCTGGGGGTGGGAGGTCACCAGTATGCAGCGGGCCTTTTCCCCTGCACTTTGGCAGACCAGAGGCAGGCTCAGTCTCTCCATGGCTTCTTCTGTAAATATCACCACATCAAAAGCACCGCTCTGCAAGGGGCATTCGGAAAACCGGCTGGCCAGGGCAAAACCATGGCTGAATCGCTCCCGGGCAGGTATCTGCTGAATGGCTTCAGCTGCCTCAGGCGACAGCCCCGCCAACATGATTCGCAGGTTTACTTCATACACTGGTTGCTCACCTCTTCACCAATATATTTATTCGAGCTTGATATACTATACCTAATCTTTGCTTATTTCTATTCAACACAAGAAAAACCCTCCCTACTATGCCATAATTTTAGCATATAGAGAGGGTCCTTTCCAACCTGATGCCAACCAAGTGAGGGGCACAGGCATAGCATAAGCGAAACGTGTGGAAATTTACCATAAATCTTAGCGAGCACAAACCGCCGCAGGCGGTGCAGTGGGAGCTTAGATTCTATGGTAAATTTCCAAGTGAAGCGTTGCTATGCCTGTGCCCCGAACGCCTTAGCAATTCACTGCAGATTCATAGGCTCGATGCCTTCGCGGGTCATAAAGCCGGAGAGTTTCTTCACCCCTGCCATGACCTCATAATAGTTCTCCGGGGTCAGAGACTGGGGGCCATCAGACAGAGCCTTGGCAGGATTCGGATGCACTTCCATCATGAGGCCGTCAGCTCCTGCCGCAATCGAGGCAAAGGCCATGGGCTTCACCATGCGCCACTTGCCTGTGCCGTGGCTGGGGTCAACGATGATGGGCAGATGGGAAAGATGCTTCACTGCAGCCACAGCGCTGAGGTCAAGGGTATTCCTGGTATAAGTCTCATAAGTGCGGATGCCGCGCTCACAGAGCACCACGTTGGGGTTGCCCTCGTTCATGATGTACTCGGCGGCATTGAGCCACTCTTCAAGGGTAGCCGCCAGGCCGCGCTTCAGCAGCACCGGCTTGTCGCACTTGCCCACAGCCTTCAGCAGGCCGAAGTTCTGCATATTGCGGGCCCCCACCTGCAGCACATCTGCATAATGAGCCACCCTTTCCACAGCTTCTACCACTGTGACCTCGGTAACCACCTTGAGGCCGGTGCGCTCCCGGGCCTCAGCCAGATACTCCAGCCCCTTTTCCTCCAGCCCTTGGAAGGAATAGGGGGAAGTGCGGGGCTTGTAGGCGCCCCCCCGCAGGAACTGGGCACCGCCCTTTTTCACTATTTCCGCAGCCTCAAAAAGCTGCTCCTTGGACTCCACGGCACAGGGTCCTGCCATGACCACAGGCACTTCCCCGCCGATTTCCACGTCTCCTACCATCACGCTGCTGGACTTGGGGTGGAACTCACGGCTGGCCAGCTTGTAGCTCTTGGAAATGGACACGCTGGTCTCCACCCCAGGCAGTGCATCCACAGGCACAGAGGCCAGCCGGCTCTTATCGCCGATAACGCCCACGATTTTCTGCTGGGCCCCCTCCATCACTTTGGCCTCAAGGCCTGCTCCTTCGATGGCTTCAATGACGCCTTTGATATGCTCGGCGGTTGCCTCCGGATTCATGATAATGACCATTTATTTATTTCCCCCTCATTTATTTCTCTATTACTTGTTTGCTGCTGAAAACACCGGAAAGGGCCCCAGCTTCTTCAGCCAGATGCTCTTTTTTTCTACCTCATACAGAGATTCCAGCAGGGCTGCCGGACTGCAGGTATCCACTTCCAGATCGAAGAAGAAGATATATGCTCCCAGCACTGTGCGGGCAGGACGGGACTCAATGCGAGTCATGTTGACCCCCCGACGGGCAAATTCTCCCAATACCTCGTAAAGGGCACCTGATTTGGAACCATCTATCTGGCAGATAACCAGCATCTTTTGCTCCACATCTTCAGGTACTGTCATCTTTTCACTTGCTTCCCCCTGCTTCTCCACCAGGAAAAAGCGGGTGCAGTTGGCCATATTGTCCTGTATCTCCCGAGCCAAAGGCGTGAGGCCGTAAAGCTGCCCTGCCCGGGCAGGGCAGATAGCAGCCCAGCCCAGGAAAGCCGGCTCCTCTCCCACCAGCTCTGCGGCTCTGGCGGTGCTGGTGGTCTTGATGATTTCCGCCTGGGGATAGTGCTGCCGCAGGAAATTGCGGCACTGGGAAATAGGCTGGGGATGGGAATAGATGCGGCTGACCTCTTCCGGCTTGCATTTTGCCATCAGCTGGTTGTGCACCGGCCAGATAAGCTCCCTGGTCACCGTAAGGGAAGAACTTCCCGCCAGAGTGTCCAAAGTGATGCTGATGACTCCCTCCAGGGAATTTTCCACCGGCACCAGGGCCATATCCACCTCGCCATCTTCCACCGCCTGCAGGCAGTCAAAGATGTCAGGCTCCATAACCAGTTCCACATCCTGCATCTGTTCCGACAGATAGAAGCCCGCCGCCTCGCTGTGGGTTCCCCGGGGGCCTAAAACGCCCATAGTTGCCAAGCTATCCCCTCCTTGCAGGCAATAGAATAAGCCTGCTGATAAAGTACATTTATCTTAACACAGGCTTTCATATTTAACAAGAATTATTTAGATTTTATTTCAAAAAGTATTTGCAGGGCGTACAACTGCAAATCAATCCACCTGAAAATTAGCCAGTTCCGGACAAAGATCGGCAATGGAGGTTTCCAGCTCTGACTTGGGACTCAGCACATCTATGACGGGCTTCATTACCCGCTGGAATTCTTCATCATCCTGCATAAGGGTGAGAATGGCACTGGTGTTGATGGCATCATCTAAAGCCGTATGAGCCGTACCTTCAAAGTCCTTGTTCATGGCTCCCAAAGCGTGCTTCAGTGCCAGGCTGTTGTGCAGGCCGATGCGGTCATCAAAGGCCTTCTGCAAATCCACCCAGCGGCTGTCCAGCCAATTCGTGTCGAAATCCTCCAGCTTCAGGCGGCATTCCTTCCTGAGCTGCTTGATATCAGACATGCTCCAGGAATAGATTTTTGTGTCCCCTTCTCCAATCCAATCCACAAAGGACTTGAAAGCCTCGCCAAAGTGGGCACTGCCGGCCACCATTTCCTGAGTGATGCCCGTGAGCTCAGTGATGTGTTTTCTGATGGAGCCGTACTCCGGCGCCACATAGCAGCGGAACTTGTCCTCCTGCTGATAGTTCTCATCCAGCCGCACGGCCCCAATCTCGATGATCTCCCCGCTGAGCCGCTTCCTGATTTCCTTGTATTCCCTGTCCACGGGATTCATTTCCAAATCCACTACCACATGCTTCATTGTGTTACCCCTTCTGTTTCGTTCATTTATCTGCTACATATATTTTACTTGATTGGAGAGAATCCTTCAATAGAAAAAAGCCCCCGCACAGGGCGAGGGCAGAAGGTTCACTTCAGCTTAAAAGTGAGAGAACGCTGGCACGATTGTGGTTCTGCATCTTCGTGGCGAAGAGTGCCAACTGGTTCTGCACATCAGCGCTCTTCAGTTTTGTCACCTCAGCCGCGATATCCGTGTCTCCCATGGTGGAAGCAGAATCATACAGGCTGGTTTCCTGAGTGGTGTAGTTGGCAGACTGGTAATCCAGCCCCTGCTCCTCCGAGCCCAGGGTAGCAGCCTGGTCAAGGGCAGTGTTAAGAGCCGCATCCACTTTATCCAGAGCCGAAGCAATGGATTTTGAATCCGTCAGGTTGATAGTGGACTTGCCTTCACTGTCCGTCAGGCCCAACCCCTTGGAACTAAGGTCACCAAGCTGGACATTCTTGTAGCCGTCTGCACCGGCCACAGTGACGGTCTGCTCACCATTCAGAAGCTGCTTGCCATTGTAGGTAGCAGAGCTGACCGTATCATCAATGGAAGCGATGGTCTGATCCACGGATTTCTGCAGGGTAGCCAGGTCCGAATCCCCATTGGTGCCGTTTGCTGCCTGAAGCAGTTTCTCCCGAAGGCCTGAGAGAGCATTGACCACATTATCCGTGGCCCCGCTTGCCGTCTTCAGCATGGAACTGGCCGTCTGGGTGTTGGCATTGGATTGGCTGATGGCTCCTGCATTGGAATACATACGCTGCAGTATTCCATACTCAGCTGGCCCATTTGCCGCACTGGGGAATTTTGACCCCGTAGCGATCTTAGCCATGCTGGACTGCATGGCCTTATGGGTGCTGTTCAGGGTGCTGAGGCTGTTAACGCCTCCGATAGTCATAAGCATCATCCTTTCTTCGCTTATAAGTCATATCCTGGCACAGGCTAATGCGTCGCCACGTCCCTGCGGGACGAATCGCCCAACCCATGCACCCTAGGAAAATGCCATGGCAGAAAAGCCCCGCCCTCTGCCTGCTAGCAAAGACACTTTCCTACTATAATTATACCGCAGCCTCTCCCCTGTCAGCAAGAACTTTCTCAGTGGACAACTTGCATTTTTGTGATACTTATGGTAGAATGAGCAAGTCAGTTGAATTGCGGGCATAGTTCATCGGTAGAATGAAAGCTTCCCAAGCTTTAGAGGTGGGTTCGATTCCCATTGCCCGCTCCATATGAGGTTGCAGGAGTTGCTTTTGCAGCTCCTTTTTTGCATTCAAAAATAAGCAAACTCAAAAAGGCCGCCGACAGGAACACTCCCATCGGCAGCCCTATATGAAACAAACTTGCCAGGATTTTCTTTAATCTGTTCAAAAGATTGCTCTTTGAGATGTGCTATGTACCGTGATTACCATAATAGCGTACTCTGTCCCGCGTTCTTTAGCCAAGGCTCCATCCTGCCTCATTCTTAAAAGTACCGGCAAGTCTGTCCATACCTGTGTTACTCGACCCGGCAGTCAACCTCTGTCTCCATGTCGATTCTCTCAATCAGCAGGGACATCTTCTCACATGCCAGCGTAAGCTGCTGGCTTTTCTCCACCGCCAGGTCATGAGCAATCGTAGTCACCATCACTGTGCCATCCGACACGCTGCGAAAGCCGGAGGAAGCTTTCTCACGTTTGGGCTTTGCCGCCATAGAGCGGTAATACTTCGCCTCCTGGCGGAGCTGTATCACTCTGGCCACCAATTCGCCTATGGAATGAATCTCCGGGTACTCAGGTATGTCCAACTGCCGTGTATTCACCTTGCGGATGCAGTCCTCCACGGCAATCAGCTTGTCTATGGCAGCATCAATTTTCTCACACAACTCTTCCGGCGTATCATTGATGTAGTCATGGAAGTCCTCTGTGGGCAGCATCTCCACCACAGAAACCTCCTCCCTCTGGCTGCGCAGCTCCGCCAGCTCCTTCTTCAAACGAGCTTGAAGTATGCGAGCTTCTTTCAAGTTCATGAGTTCCCCTCCTTACCAGGCTGCCTGCTCCTCAATCAAAGCGATTCAACATACCGTGAACGGTCTGTTGTAGGAATGTCAAGCATATCCATTGCTTCTTCTGGCGTTATATGCATCTTTTTCATAATCTTCTTTAAATGGTTTATGGTAGCCAAATTTGTGCCTTCCGTGCGTCCCTCTGAGCGTCCTTCCTCACGGCATTCATATCCATACCTCTCATTGACCTCTTCCTGACTGAACAGCGTCATCATGATATCCTCGACCTCCCCTTCACGTTCCTCAAGATATTTGGCTAACACTTTTTCATCCTTACAAAGACGTATAGTCTCTTCTATAGCCAGTTTCGTTTTTCCATGTGCCTTAACCTGCTCATTAAACAGGTGGCAGAAGCGGATGTACTGCTGGACTATATCCCCGGTACCTGGGGTAGCAAGTACCTTTACCTTTAAATCCAGAGTAGAGTCTTCTTCAAAGAATTCTTCAGCCAAATGCAAGAACTCCGGCAGTTTCTTCTTATCTCCTGTATAGATCATAAAGCAAACAGGTTTAGGAATGATTATCTTTTTTGTTCCATATATGTTCATTTCCTTGTGATTCTGTATATAGCGATTATATGTCTCTGCCAGATATAGAAACATCCTAACCAACACATTCACTGACCAGGTAGACTGGGCCTCTGTACAGAAAATCATCTTGTCCTTCACCAGCAGTCCCAAATCATTGTAGGGACGTACCATCAGCACAGAGTGCAATGTTACGAACTCTATATCATCTTCATTCACTTCCATCCCCGGACTGAGAGCCTTCACCAACTCCACAGCATTAGCAGGAATATGGAAGAGGTCTATGAATACAGAATCCTTGCCGTTGCGCCTAGCCTTGGCTTTATCTTCCATCCAGTTTGCATCGTCGCCCATAAAGATCGCCGCTTTCATCTAGATTATAACGCAATTATTCAAATTTTACCACAGATAAAATATGCCTAACAGAGTTACAATAAGCAAAACTCTATACTCATTGTAACTCTGTTGTCCAAAATTTCCCTTTAATCTTTTCCACACAGTACTATTTCAGGCGTAAGGGGGCAGCCGCCCATGCACAAGTCCCGCTTTCCGGTATGGCAGCCACTTCCGCCTTTGCAGGAATTACGCAAATGGGCACGAAATTTTTCGAAGATAGGGCTTTTCCATGCCTCTGCAATTGTGCTATCCTTTAACTCCACCTCCCATTGGCTCATATCATTTGCAAAACTGCAGGGAATAAGTTTCATATCCGGCGAAACGTACGCTCCCCATCTTGCCCCCTCGCAGGTATCAATGCTTTCACTGGGAAAGTTGAATTCATCCCGGAGCAAAGCGGGAGCAGTACAGGAATCAAACCCAATCCTCCAAGGCAGTTTTTCCATGTTTTCGGAAATATAGCCTAGAAGTTCCCACAGCTTTTCTTTCTCGTTCCAGCGAACGACATCTTCCCTGCGGCCTTGGCCCACAGGCTTGTGCAGAAGGAAAATGACGGCATTCACTTCCGCAGGAAACGTCTGCTCCTGCAATCTCTGCAACGCCTCAGCCACTGTATTTTTTGACAGCACATAGTGAATATTGGTCTTGACGCCGCACTTAGTCAGGCACTCTATGGCCTTCAAGGTATAATCGCTCCTATACCAGCTGACAGCCACTGCTCCGCAATATTCCGCGCATATCTCAGCCTTTTCCCTGGTCATGCCCAGCCCTGATGTAGTGAAGTTGGGAATAATTCTATGTTTTCTGGAAATTTTTAGTATCTCTTTGAAATTTTCATGCTCATCAGGATCCCCGCAGCCTCCCAAAGCAAACTGGCATGTCCTGCCTTCACATTCCTCTGCCAGCCTGGCAAAATCCAGCAAGGTCATATTCGGCTTGTCCTTGGTAAAGCCATTCTGGTAGCAGCCAATCCCGGCCTTATTGCACAGCCCCGAGCGTCCATGCTTGCAATGCCCCATAATGCCCACATCCAGCAGTTCAGGGAAATCGGCCATGAACGGATCTTCTGCCAAAAGTTTTCCCGTAACAGCATCTCTTTTTATTCTCAGCCCTTGCCCCGTATCAGGGTCAAACATTGACACATAGTCCCGGGCCACTCTTCTGTACAAGCTCAATAGTCCAGATCCTCCTTGATGAAACTGATGTTCTCTTCACCTTTTACGGCATCCCATATTTTTTCGTACATATCTCCTATGCTATATTCGGCCTCTTCAAAAGAAACGCTCCCTTCATAAATATCCTTGCCAGCCTTCAGCTCAGCCCTGATTTCCTGTTCCTGCTCATTAGTCAAATATGTATCATCCAAAAAGCTTTGTACTTCTTCTTCCGTGGCATCATGACGTAAAACTACCTCACCAAAATATTCTGATTCAATTGCCTTGATCAGACGCTTGATCTGCTTCTCACTCAGTTTGCCCTTTCTCGCCAGGATAAAATTTGCCGAACTGGAATTCGTCACGTAGTCACTTGTGAATTTCATCTTGACCATCCTTTCTAGTCACAGCCGTAAATACAGCTATTACGAACGTTTGTTTTATTATATAACAGAACAAATGTTCTTGTCAATGATTATTTTCACTCGTAACTACGGCTCCTATAACTAAATTCAAAGGCCGCCGGTGGGAAAACCTCACCAGCGGCCCTATGTGAAACAAACGTGCCCAAATCCTTTATTCTGTTAAAATTCTCATTGAGATGTACTTCTTATCCCGACAAAGCCTACACCTTGAACTTCTGCACTTCGTTCTGCAGATTCTGGGCCATGGTGGCCAGCTGATGGCTGGAGTCAGTAACCTCGTGCATGGTAGCGCTCTGCTGCTGGGTGGCGGCAGAGATATTCTGGGACTCCTCTTCGAACTTGCGGCTCTGAGCCTGGAGGTGGGACATGGAAGTCAGGATGTTCTTGCTGGTGTCCTCCACCACCCGGATATGCTCCAGGGATTCCTTGATATGGTCTCCCAGGAGATTCACCTGCCGCTCGATATCCCGGAAAGCCTCGCCGGTGGAAGCCACGGCGTTGGCTCCTTCGGACACATTGCGGTTGCCTTCTTCTATGGCATTGACCGCCTCCTGGGTGTCCTTCTGAATGTCCACGATGAGATTGGCTATATTGCCTGCAGCCTCGCTGGACTGCTCCGCCAGCTTCCTCACCTCGTCTGCCACTACGGAGAATCCCCGTCCTGCCTCGCCGGCCCGGGCAGCCTCAATGGCGGCATTCAAAGCCAGCAGGTTGGTCTGGGCAGAGATGTTGGAAATGGTGTCCACGATTTCCCCAATCTGGTCGGAACGCTTGCCCAGGGAAGCCACCACCTGGGCGGAACTTGCCACCTGGCTGGCTATCTGCTGGATCTGGGCCACGGCCTGATCCACGGACTGGCCGCCCACTCTGGCCAGTTCACGGCTCTGCAGGGAAGCATCACGCATGGTCTGGGCGCTGCCTGCCAGGGCAGTAACCTTCTCGGACATGCCTCTGGCCTCGTATTCCACCTGGCTGATGACCTCTGCCTGGGTGGCAGCCCCCCGGCTCAGGGTGACTGTACTCTCAGCCACGCTGTTCACCGCTTCTGCCGTCTGCATGGCGCTGGCAGTGAGCTCCTCGGCTGCAGCAGACACAGTCTGGGCAGAGTCTGACACATTTCCGACAAGATTCCTCAGCTTTTTCTGCATGTTGTTGCCGCAGAAAGCCAGCTTGCCTATTTCGTCCTCTGATTCCACAGGCACAGGCTGCCCCGTAAGGTCGCCTTCGGCAATGCGCTCCATGCCTGAGGTGAGGGCCATCATAGGCCGCAGCGCTTTGCCCACCACCACATAGGAAAGCACCCCTGCCAGGATCATGATGAGCAGCATGGCGACGATGACAGAGGTCATAAAGCTGCTGCGTATGCCGTCAAACTCACTGTTGGAAAGCCCTACGAAGAGCATGCCAATAATCTGACCGTTCGCGTCCTTGATGGGTTCATAAGCACTCTGGAATTCCTCTCCCAGCACATTAGCCGGACCCACGAAGAACTCGCCCTTCTTCAGCACTGACTCAGCTACAGGTGCCGAGCACTTGGTGCCCACGGCCCTGCCGCCGCCCTCACCCTTGACGGTGGTGGCAATGCGGGTATCCCCCAGGAAGAAAGTCACATGACCTTTGCAAACCTTCCCCAGAGAATCTACCAGCTCCTCGGCCCCATTGACCTTGTAATCTCCTTTGTAAAGTTCATTGCCCTTCACCTGCCACACCCCGGGATGGCGGTGCTCCATGACCTCCTGGAAGGAGACTGCATTGGAATAGGCCTTCATCTGCAGCGCTTCGTCAAAGCCCTCGTTGGCACTGCGGTATCCCAGCACCCCCATGCATACACAGGCCACGACAATGAAGATATCCAGCAAAATTATCGCCTTGGTTTGCAGTTTCATAAAAACTCCTCTTTCCTAAAATTTAAAAAATTCTGTACGGAATAGACATTCCGCACCCGACTTTCCCTCCTTGGAAGATTTTTGCGAGATTGAAAATTAAGGGATACTCCCTAGCGCAAAAAATTCGACCCTTGCAAGAAAATTCCTGCAAGGGCCGAATGATTTATTAAATGTATATTAAAGTCTTCTTAGAAACTGAAGCCTGCTAAAGATGCCTGCTGTTTCTGGGCCAGGACTGCCAGAGCGTCGCTGGCAGCTGCGATTTCCTGGGCAGAGGCGCTCTGCTGCTCAGTGGCGGCGGAGACAGCCTGCATTTCCCCGGAAACCTGGGTAGAAGCGGAGCTGATGTGGGTGATATCCTCGGTAATGGTTTCAGTCTCACGGGTCATCTTGGTGATGGAGCCGGACACAGCCTGAATCTCATCAGATACTTCCTGCACCAGGCAGTTTATGTCCTCGAAGGTGGCGCGCAGGCCCTCTACGGAGTCCACACCAGCCTTCACAGCCTCACGGCCTGCATCCATGGAAGCCACAGCAGCGGAAGTATCCTCCTGGATAGCTGCGATAAGCTCGGCAATCTTCTTGGCGCTTTCCTGGGACTCGCTGGCCAGCTTGGCCACCTCGCCTGCCACCACATTGAAACCGCGGCCCTGCTCGCCGGCACGGGCAGCCTCGATAGAAGCATTGAGAGCCAGCAGATTGGTCTGCTCGGCAATGGAGGAAATAGTATCCACGATCTCGCCGATTTCCTTGGAACGGCTGCCCAGACGGTCAACCAGTCTGGCAGTGCCAAGGACGGTTTCCTCTACTTCCTTCATCTGAGCCACGGAGCCGTCAATGGCAGCGGAGCCAACAGTAGCATGGTTGGAGGCAGCACCGCTGCGCTCTGCCACGCGGGCGGACTCCTGACGGATGCCCTCCATGGAAGCCTGCAGGCTTTCCACAGCATTGTTGGTGTTCACCACAGAGCGCTCCTGACGCTCCACGGAGCCAACCACATCGGTAGCAGACTGGGCGACCTGGGTGGAAACCTGGGCGGCCTGGCCGGAAGAAGCGGTGAGTTCCTCGGAAGCGGCAGCCAGCTGCTGGGAGCTGTCATGGACTTCACGCATGAGCTTGTTCATCTTCGTGCGCATCTCGTGAAGCGCCGCATCCATCTCACCCAGCTCATCGCCACGGCCCAGCAGGGGCTTGTGGCGGAAATCGCCCTCGCCCATGTTGCGGCAGTTATCAATCATCTGGCGGATGCTGGTGATGATCTCGCGGATGATGAAGAAGGACATAAGTCCCAGGAGTGTAAGGCAAACCAGGGTAACCACGGTCATGAACCACAGGTTGGAAGACATGGAGGAGGAAACTTCCTCATTCAGCTTGTCTGCATTGTCATTGGCAATCTTCTGCAGGGCAGTGAGGTTCTTCAACAAATCCTGGGTTACCCCGGCCTCTACCCCCTGGTAGTAGTTCCAGGCAGCCTGGGTTTCGCCCTTGTCTGCCAGGCGCTCTGCCTCAAGAACACCTTCTTTGAATTTCTTCCAGTTGGCCTCGGCCTGAGCTATATCATTAGCTGTCTCAGGCACCCGGGCGCCCAGGTCTCTGTAGGCAGGCCATTCCTTCTCGAAGCTGTCCATAGCATCGTGGATGGAGGCCTTTACCTTTGCATCTTTGGGATCAAGCACGTGCTTTACAATGCGTACCTGCACCATGCGCATATAGTTGATTTCATTTCCTAAAAGCTTGGTGGCCTGAAGCTTGCGGCTGTACATATTGTCAATGTCATCACTGGCATTGGACAGGCCGCGATAGCCGTTGAAACCGATAAAAGCCATGCCCAGCAGGGCTACTATCACCAGGGAGAGAATCTTGGAACCGATAGGGATGTTCTTGAGGTTCATAATGCTTCCTTTCTAGTCAAACTGACGAATAAAATTACTGATTTGGGACCTCAGTCCCGCTTACAGGCCCATAATAACAAACTGGTTTCACAATTGCAAGAGGAAATTTGAAAATTTTTCTCAGATGGTAAACCTAAGTTGACTGTTAGAAAGCTAATCAATCAGGGTAAAAAATACGAGGAAGCCTTGCAACATAAGGCTTCCTCGTGTGTTAATCTGTAATGTGAAATTTTAATATTTTACTGCGAAAATCAGAAAATATTTTTTGTCACCACGATGGTCTGGTCGCGGTTGGGACCCACGGAGACGATGCCGATGTCGATGCCCGTGACCTCAGCCATGCGCTCCACATACTTCCTGGCCTTCTCCGGCAGATCTTCGTATTTGCGAATGCCGCTGATGTCCGTCTTCCAGCCCTCAAAGGTCTCGTACACAGGCTCGCACTCGGCCACTACCTTCAAGCTGGCAGGCACCAGCTTCAGGATCTCGCCCTTGTACTTGTAGCCCGTGCACATCTTGATTTCGTCAAAGCCGTCCAGAATGTCCAGACGGGTGATGGCCATGTAGTCGATGCCGGAGATAACCCCTGCATAACGCACTACCACAGCATCCAGCCAGCCCGTGCGGCGGGGACGGCCAGTGACCACGCCGTACTCATGGCCTGCCTCACGGAGCTTCTCGCCGATCTCGTTCAGCTGCTCAGTGGGGAAGGGACCTTCGCCCACACGGGTGCAATAAGCCTTCACCACGCCATAGACCTTGCCAATCTTCTTGGGAGAAACCCCTGCGCCTACAGCCACGCCGCCAGAAATGGGGTGGGAAGCAGTGCAGTAAGGATAAGTGCCGTAGTCGATGTCCAGCATGGTAGCCTGGGCGCCCTCGAAGAGCACCTTGCGGCCAGAGTCGATTTCATCGTTCAGCAGGGTGATGGCATCGCACACATAGGGACGGAGCCTGTCAGCATAGCCCATGTACTCCTTGTAGATCTCATCGTAGTCAAGGGGCTCATGGTTATAGATAGCCTGCAGTTCCTTGTTCTTCTTTTCCAGATTCACCTTCAGCTTCTCAGCGAAGACCTCGGGATCCATCCAGTCGCAGACACGGATGCCAATGCGGTCATCACGGTCGATGTAGCAGGGACCGATGCCGTTCTTGGTAGTGCCAATCTTGCCCTCACCCTTCTGCTCATCACCCAGGCCGTCCATGAGACGGTGGTAGGGCATGACCACGTGTGCCCGGTCCGACAAGCGGATGCCAGACACATCAATGCCACGGGCTTCCATAGCATCCATTTCCTGCAGCATAACCTCAGGATTCACCACCACGCCATTAGCAATGATGTTATGTGTCCCCTTATAAAGGATACCGGAAGGAAGCAGGCGCAGCTTATAAGCCTCGCCATCAACCATGACGGTGTGCCCGGCATTACTGCCCCCCTGGAAACGCACCACAGTCTCAGCCTGCTGGGCCAGGTAGTCAACAATCTTCCCCTTGCCCTCATCGCCCCACTGGGTACCAGTAATAACAACAGTAGACATAAAAATCGCTCCTCTTGTAAAGCGAGAATACTAACTAAAATACTTTGCAACACCCAAAGACCACTCAAACTTCAGCCCATGGATGGGCGTTCCGCGGCCGTCCGATTTTACGGACGAAATCGCGGCCGCTGTTTCTTTTGGTTCGTTTTCTTTGCGCCAAAGAAAATGAACAGCCGAAACCTAACTTAGAGCCCAAACCTCTCAAAGATGGTATCAACATGGCGGAGGAAATAATTATAATCGAAGCATCCGTCAATTTCCTCTTTAGTAAGATATTTGGTAATATCCTCATCTTTCTCGACGTTAGCCTTGAAGTCTTCCCCTTCCAGCCAACGCTTCATGGCATTCCTCTGCACCCACTTGTAGGCATCCTCGCGCAATACGCCCTTGCCTACGATAGTCAGCAGCAGGCGCTGGCTGTAAATCAGGCCGCCGGTGCGGTTGAGATTCTCCAACATGGCTTCAGGATAAACCAAAAGCTTATCTATAATATTGGTGAACTTCTGCACGCAGTAATCCACGTTGATGGTGCTGTCCGGCAGGATCACGCGCTCCACGGAAGAGTGGGAAATATCACGCTCATGCCAGAGAGTGATGTTCTCCATGGCTGCCTGGGCATTGCCACGCACCAGACGGGCCATGCCGGAAATGCGCTCGCAGTTGATGGGGTTGCGCTTGTGGGGCATGGCAGAGGAACCCTTCTGGCCCTTGGAGAAGAACTCCTCAGCCTCGCGGATATCCGTGCGCTGCCAGTTGCGAACCTCAGTAGCGAACTTCTCGAAGGAGCTGGCAATAAGGGCAAGAGTGGTGATGAACTCTGCATGACGGTCACGCTGGATAACCTGGGTAGCCAGCGGCGTGGGTTCAAGGCCCAGAGCCTTGCAGGCCATCTCCTCTATTTTCGGGTCGATGTTGGAGTAGGTGCCCACAGCACCGGAAAGCTTGCCCACGGAAATAGTCTTCTTGGCGTGCTCCAGACGGTCGATGCAGCGATCCACCTCTGCGCTCCACAGGAGGAACTTCAGGCCCAGGGTCATGGGCTCGGCATGGATGCCGTGGGTCCTGCCGATGCAGGGAGTGTGCTTGAACTCAGAGGCACGGCGGCGTACTACCTCGCGGAACTTCTTCAGATCCTCCAGGATGATGTCTGCAGCATCCTTCAGCTGCAGGCAGGTAGCAGTATCCTCCACGTCAGAGGAAGTGAGTCCCATGTGGATGTACTTGGAATCCTCGCCCACATTCTCTGCCACAGTGGTCAGAAAAGCGATGAGATCATGGTGAGTAACAGCCTCGATCTCAAGGATGCGCTCTACGGTGAAGACAGGGCCGGCATTTACTTTCTCACGAATGCGCTGCACAGCGTCTTTCGGGATATATCCCAGCTCTGCAGCTGCATCACAGGCAGCCAGCTCTACCTCCAGTACCCGCTGCCACTTGGCCGTATCCGTCCAAATAGCGCCCATCTCAGGATTCGTGTAACGTGCGATCATTAGTTTTCCTCCCTAATGCCCTTGCGGCGTCACTGCACCGCAGAAGTGAAAACAACACAACGAAAAAACTCAAATTGACCGTGCCAACACTTTCAGCCAACGGCCTCATTTTGAGTCTGGAAGATACCTTATTTACATATCCCTTGACAATGATAGCATTTTTACGCTGCACCTGTCAATCTGTTTACCAGGCAATGAGCCATTCTGTCTTTTATTTTTAATGAAAAAATTATCCTGCTTTCATAAAATTTTAATTGCACAGTGCTACCATACTATATATAATTGTGCTGTACTATGTATAATTGTCCTGCATGACTATTTCTAGGACTTTTAGTGATTCTGATTACATTATAATAAGAAAGAAGAGGTTATCTATTGGCAGCTTCAAACTCCAGTATCCCCCCCAGAAAAAACAAGCATAAAAAAAGTATTTGGCCCTGGGTGCTGGCAGCGCTCGTCTTCCTCGGCGCAGCCCTGGCCGGAGCCTATTTTGCTTCCTCCAGCCTGGAGGACAAGCCTACCGTGGCTAAGGAAAAAAAGGAAGAACTCCTCACCGCCAAGGACAAGTCCACCATCATGATCATGGGCGTGGACGAGCGGGCTGACGATGTAGGCCGCTCCGACACTCTGATGATTGCCACCATCGACCCGAAACTTGACCAGGCAGCCCTCCTTTCCATTCCCCGCGATACCCGGGTGAAGATCAAGGGACACGGCTACGACAAAATCAACGCCGCCTACGCCTATGGCGGGGAGCGCCTGACCCAGGATACCGTAGAGGAATTCCTGGGGGTGAACATGGACCACTACATCATCGTCAATGTCAAAGCTTTCCAGCGCATCATCGATGCTCTGGGCGGCGTGGACATCGATGTGGAAAAACGCATGTACTACGAAGACCCCTGGGACGATGACGGCGGCCTGCTCATCGATCTGCGGCCGGGCCTGCAGCACATGGACGGCAAAACCGCCGTCACCTATGTGCGCTACCGTGACGAAGAGGGAGACATCGGCCGCATCAAGCGCCAGCAGGCGTTCATGAAGGCCTGCATGGAGAAGGTCACTTCCCCCGCCATCATCCCGAAACTCCCCTCTGTCATTGCCGAGGTCTTCGAGTCCGTCAAGACCGACCTTTCTGTGCGCCAGCTTTTGGAATTCGCCGGCTCCCTGAACAAAGCCAAGGGCAACGGCCTCAAGACCGAGATGGTGCCGGGGCGCCCCCTCTACATCGAGGGCATTTCCTACTGGATTCCCAAGGTTTCCGAGCTGCGCACAGCTCTTGTAGATACTTTAGGCATCACCATGAATGCCAGCATGAAGTCCCGCATCGAGCGGGCCGAGGCGGAGTATGAAAGTTCCATCCCCTCCACCGCTACGGAAGTGCCGGAAAGCGACACCAGCATAGGCAGGGCCAGCAGCATCAAACATAGCAGCAGCAGTTCCGATAGAGAGGAACGCTCCACCAGCAGCAGCCGCAGAGAAACCGTCAAGGCTGACAGGGATGACGAAGAAGAAGAAATCCCCGAGCGCAACCGGGCACTGCGCGAACGCGAAAGCCGCGCCGAAGAAGCTCCCCGCCAGAGTGTGCAGGAGGAAGCTCCCACCCGCGATACAAACACCAGCGACGCTCCCGCCCCCGGCAGGAGCAGCGCAGGCAAAACCAGATAATGAAAGCAGGACCACACCCGCTCAGGGCAGTGGTCCTGCTTTTATTTCTATCAACAATTTGTGGGGCAGGCAAGCCGCCGTTTCCCCGGCTTTGGAAAGGCGCCCCGTCTTCACGCAGATTTTGTCCGGGCAGTCCGCCTCCAGCACCCGGATGGTTTCATCCTCTATCAGAATGGTATTTCTTCCCTTAGGCGTTTCAATCTCAAAGGATTCCTTCCCCCTGTGCCCCGTCAACTCTATGCGCCGATAGAGTTCGCCGTCCAGGGTAATCTCCCCATAGAGGTTATTTTCCCCCTCCAGGCGGAAAAAGAGTGCTCCTGCCAGCAAAAGCAGCAACATGAGCACCATGAGAAAGACATCTGCTCTGCCAAACTTCTTCAAATCTCTGCCCCCTTCCCATCTGCTTCAGTATCACACAAGGCATCTTTCCTGTCAAATCATCTGATGAATCACTCAGATAACATTTCTCTTTAGTCTCATTTCAGCTTAAAACTTCTTATGTAAAGGTTTTCTCTTTATGATAATCGCCAAAAAAGCAAGCATACAAGACTTTCTCTCTCTTTTTGGGATGACAAATCCATATTTCGGCTGAAACAGCGTTACAAGAAAGTCAAAAGGCCTTAACAAAGAGGAAATGCTATAGTATAATCAGTAACAAGCTGAAACGCTCAAAGTATGTCAGCCTTTGCCTTAAGCCCTTGCGTACCGGGCAGATGCTTGTATAGGTACGTTGTTCTACATTGGAGGTGTCCAATCATGATGATTGATGACGTTCGTGTCGTCGTCGAGAATGGTCCCTTATGCGCTGAGGAAGCCAAGTTCTACATTGATCGAATCAAAAAGTCCAGCAAATTCCCGTTGAAGAAAGTGATTTTTACCCGTTCCAGCGCATATCTTGACCTGCGCTATTCCTTTGAAGGCATTCCCTTTGAAAGGGTTCGCCGGGTTCACCTGGTGGAAATTCCGGAGGATAAAGCCGTCAATGACTGAACTCAAAAAAGCCTGCTGCAACCGCGCAGCAGGCTTTTTCATTTGTCCTAAAGTCAGCTGAATTTGTAGCTGTCCAGTTCCCAGACGCGGCCGGAGACGCTTTCCATATCCGCATCAGAGAAAAGGCGCAACTCAGGCTGGATATTCTTCTCCGGGAAGAGGAAGAAGCTGGCTGCTTCCTCACCATGCTGGAAGAAGGCTTCCACAGCAGTGCGGTCCACGAAGAGACGCAGGGACAGCACACCGTCAGAATAGAGGCGGAACTTGCGCTTGCCCTTGCCCCCCAGCTTCATGCCGGAGCGGTCAATGGTGCAGGCCTGCTCCTGAGTATCGTAGGTAATGACGGTCTTTTCCAATCCATACACCAACTCCAGGGAGACCCTGTGAGCCTCTCCCAGGCTGATATCCAAAATGACCTCGGAAGTATCATAGAGGCCGCAGATCAGCTCATCGGTGCTGTCACTGTCAAGCGTCACCGCCGTTTCCTCAATGCGCAGGGCCTTCATCTCCCGGGCGGGCTTGGAATAGATATGCCCCTGCCTCAGAGTCAGCTCCCTAGGCATGGTCAGGCTGAACATCCAGCCCTTCTCAGCCGTGGGGTAATCCCCGTCTTTGTCCGGCATGCCCATCCAGCCCAGCATGAGGTTGCGTCCCTCGTGCTGGAATACCTGAGGAGCATAGAAATCAAAGCCGTGGTCAAGCTCCTGGAACTTGCCATGCAGGAGAGTCATGGCATCCAGGGAAGCATGGCCTGCCACATAGCCCGCCTGATAGATGTTCTGCCTGTCATACTCACGGGCCTCCAGACCCTGAGGACAGAAAATCAGGGCTTCGTAGTCGCCGAAGCGCAGGAGGTTCGGACACTCCCACATGTAGCCGAACTCACCCAGACGGTGAGCCAGCTCCCCTTTCAGCTGCCAGCCATCCTCATTTTCCTCATAAACCACCACCGTGCCAGTCTCATCTTCACGCTGGGCTCCCAGCACGAAGTAGCGCTTGCCATGGCGGCTGAAGATGTACGGGTCACGGAAGTGCCCCGTGTAGCCGGGAGCCGCATCCGGCACCACGATTTCCTCTTTCTTGACGGTGCCATCCTCCTGCAGGGTGCCGAAGCGCTGGGCAGGAGTGCGCTTGCCGTTTTCGTCCTTGGCATTGCAGGTATAAGCCACCCGCAGCTGTCCGTTCTCCACCGTGCCGCAGCCGGAGTAGCAGCCATCCTTGTCATGCTCGTCAGAGGGCCACATGGAAAGCTCCGGCATGGAGTAATGCACGAAATCCCGGGTCTTCACATGAGCCCAGCACTTATTCTTGTGCACTACCCCCAAGGGGTTCCACTGATAGAAGATATGGTATTCATCCTTATAATAAGTCAGCCCATTAGGGTCATTGATGAGGCCAAAGGGCATTTCCAGATGAAAGCGGTTATGCCAGCGATGGGTGAAGGGCATCCCCTCCCGCACTTTGGCGTCTATTTCCGCCTTGTCAAATTTTTCCATAAAGGTCATCCTCCTTATGAAAAGAGGCGGCCCATGACTTATGCTGTGTTTTGCTCAAGTCTCAGGCCGCCTACTTAATATTTCAAGATGATATTATTCTTCCGGAGTGAAGAGTGTGAAGGTCAGAGCGAAGGCCACTGCAAAACCAACCACATTGACCATGATGTAAGGAAGCAGATGGTCAAGGTACAGCAGGGTACCGGGGATTACCGTGATGCCCATGCCGGTGCCTGCCAACTGCATGAAGCTTGCCAGACCGCCTGCGCAGGCGCCGCCTACCAGACCATAGATGAAAGGCTTCATGAAGCGGAGGTTGATACCGAAGATAGCAGGCTCGGTGATGCCCAGGAAGGCAGGAACTGCAGAAGAGATGTAGAGAGCGCGCTTCTTGGCGTTCTTGGTCTTGGCAGCCACAGCCACGGCAGCGCCGCCCTGTGCCACGATAGCACCGGTGATGATGGCATTGAAGGGGTCAACACCAGTAGTAGCCAGGAGCTGGACTTCCAGAGCGTTGAAGATGTGATGGACACCGAAGACCACGACCACCTGCTGGAGGCCGCCCACTACGATGCCGCCGATGCCGAAGGGCAGCTGCAGGAAGGCCTGCACAGCGCCGAAAACAGCGCTCTCAAGAGCGTGCATGATGGGGCCGACAACCAGCAGGCCGAGAATCATGCAGGTGAACAGAGTCAGGAAAGGGGTCACGATGAGGTCGATGAGGTCAGGCACGAACTTCTTCAGGAAGGCCTGCAGCTTGGCAGCCACGATGCCCAGCACCAGAGCGGGCAGCACGGAACCCTGATAGCCAACCACGGGGACGGTGAAGCCAAGCACATCCATCATGAGGGGCTCCTGTGCGCCGCCGGGGATAGCAGCCCAGGCGTTAGGCAGCTGGGGAGCAACCAGCATCAGGCCCAGGACCAGGCCAATGACCGGGGTGCCGCCGAAGCGCTTCATGGTGGACCAGCAAACCAGAGCCGGCAGGAAGATGAAGGCGGTATCCGTGAGCACCTGGCTCATGGTCAGCACATTGCCGCTGAACTCCACGCCCAAGGCCTGAGACGCGCCACGCAGGCCCATGAAAAGACCTGTTGCCACAAGCACGGGGATGATGGGCACGAAGACGTCGCCCAGGGTGCGGGAAATCTTCTGCATAGTAGACATCTGCTCATAGGCCTCAGCCTTGTTGTTGCTGGTAGCCCCCAGGGAAGTGCCTGCCACGAAGATATCATAGACCTTGTCTACGAAGCCAGTGCCCAGGATGATCTGGTACTGGGCAGCAGCGAAGAACTGGCCCTTGACACCGTCGATGTTCTCGATGGCCTTCTCGTCAATCTTCTCACGGTCATTGACAATGAGGCGCAGGCGGGTAGCGCAGTGCTCGGCGCTGCGGACATTGTCCATGCCGCCCACATACTTGGCGATGAGCTTGGCCACACGCTCCTCAGCAGGGAGGTTAGCCAGCTCTGCCTCATCAGCAGCCACGTCATGGCCAGAAGCTGCAGCAGCAGCTGCAGGAACTTCGGCAGCTGCCTCAACGCTGTCGGAGATTTCCTGATCTCCCAGAGCCACGGTGATCTTGCCGAAATCAGCGGCATTGGTCACCAGCACGGGGGTGGTCACATCGTAGCCTGCAGCCACGATAGCAGCCACATCAAACTCAAGCAGGAGCTGGCCGCGCTTTACCTTGTCCCCCTGTGCCACATGAGCGGTGAAATGCTCACCCTTCAGGTTCACAGTATCAAGGCCCACATGAATGAGAATATCAGCGCCGTTCTCACCGTGGAGGCCAATGGCGTGCTTCGTCTCAAAAAGCACAGTGACCTCGCCATCCACCGGTGAATAAACCTTGCCGACAGGCTCGCTGACAGCAGCACCGCGGCCCATTGCCCCGCTGGCAAATGCCGGGTCCTTGACCTCTGAAAGCGGTACCAGCTTGCCCTGAATGGGGCTGTCAAGACGTAAATCTGACATGAATGATTCCTCCTCTTTCCTCTCTGGAAACGATACCCTAAATACGCACAGATATATGAGAACAATAACACAGGAACCTTATCCTACGGACTGTATTCTACACAATCCACCAAATTCCTGCCGGGATACCTCTGAAAACAGTTCCACTAGTCTGTGAAACCAATTCCATTTATTACATCATAAAACGCCCTTGAAGTTTTGTCAAGGACGTTTTTTTAAATTCTTATTGTAGAGAATATTCACTCGTATGCCAACACTTACGTTGCTGCTTTTATCTTCAGCATCAATTGAATCGCATCCAGGGGACTTGCTTCCTGGGCAGCGCTGGCCCCACCTGGCAGCATGGGGCTCCAGCCCTCTCTGTTATGCAGGCGGAAGCTGAGATCGTAAATTTTTTCCCATTCAGGAGCCAGGGCAACGCTCAATCCATAGACATGTCTGCCGAGAGCCTCCGCATCCTCTCCCGACTTCCTGGGTTCAGTCCACCCCTGTCCCTGCAGGTATAGTCTGTAAGTACAGGAAACCTTCTCATCGGTGAAGTAAATCCTGATATCCTTGATAGCAGCATCCCCCGTGCCGCAAACCTGCCCACTGTAACAGCGGAGGCTTTTGTATTTGTCCGTGGTTATCTCATAGGCAACCAGCACAGGCTTGCCAGCCAGCTCGTGCAAAACTTCGTTATAATTCTGCAGGGACCCCAACTGGTGCCCCTTCTCCTCCAGATATTCGTCCTTAGGAGATTTTTTCAGCAGCCCAGGCGGGCAATCTTTTCCCATAATCACTTCATACATCTGACGGAAGAGCTCCACAAAATCCTGAGCATCCAGTCGCTTCAAATGGTCGTTCTGCTCATAGTATCTGCACCACGCCCGCATATAAGGCAAGGCAGCCTCAGAAAGCGTGTCAGGCACATCCTCCTCACCATAATGATCCCTTACAAAATTTCGCCAGCACTCAGTGGCCCCTAGCAGTATCACACCATGACTTCTATTGCCATAAAGGTAGTTCTGTGACGCATCTACTATGTACCAATCAGCCTGTGCAGCTTCGTTAATAAGGCATTGAGCCACCAGCACGTCATGACTGGTACGAGTAAGCATAATAAGCTTGGTGTGGGGTTTGGCCAGAAGAATGAGGTGGCTCAATGTGCTGACCATGCAAGCCACTTCGTCAGCCCCCTTCAAGATAGCTATCTGTTCGGCAAGACTGTATTTCTCAGGACTAATAACCGCAAATCCTTTAGCCGCAAAATAATTCTCGAAATACTGTTCATTGCAACAGGTAATATCCCTGTGATAGGCACTATGGGTAAGATATATCTTTTTATGCGATGAGGCAGGTACTGCGTCTCGCAGTTTCTGATAGATTTGCCTGTACTCCTGCGTATAGAACTGCCCCCAGGAATGCACAGATTCTTCCGGGATGATTACAGAAGCAAACCTTGTAGGCCGTTTCAGGAAGACGATACGCTTCAGGTCAATTCCCAGAAGTTCGAAGAAATCATTCATTTTCAGGTCAGTTTTCCAGCCGTTGTCAATAAAGACAATCTTCTTTCCATCATCCCGTTGCTGCAAGACATACCAAAGCCTTGACATGCACTCGACCAAAAAATGGCCAAAATGTTTTATGACAACACCACCAAAAATAACTTTTTCCGGACTGTGCTGCAACTCTTCAGACTTTACACTATACCCTCTCAGCACAGACATATAGCCGGGGTTCTTTTTGTTGATCCTGATCGAGCCAGCCACAAAACGCCCCTTGGCATCAACCACGCCCCCCTCATAAATATCGTCTACACAGGGATTGTCAGGAATGGCTCTCATAGGCAGGATGGCCCCATCAGGCACCTCTTGAACCTTCAATACTTCAGTTGAAAAGCATTCCTGGTTGCAAAAGTATTTCCAAGCCTCATAGTTCTTGACATATAACCTTTTCTGCAAATCCATGCTGCCACTCCTACCATGCCTGCTGAATCAGCAAGGGCTTGTCCATCATTCTGTACAAAGTCACAACGCTGGACCAATCGCCGTAATACATATCGCTGAGAATCATAGAGCGGTACATATTGCTGGTATCATCATAGATGCCCCATTTCTCTGTACGGAACTCTGCCACCAGCCTGTCATACCTGGCCAGGCCCTCAGGATAGGATTTCGCTATGGACTCCCGATAAAGGGGATGAGGACGCCAGATAAAGGCCACCTTCTCCTGCCTGAGCTTGAATGTATTCAGCACGGCCTCTATCTTATCCAGCATCTTTTCCTTTCTGTCAAAAAAAGTCTGTACGCTGATATTGTAAAAGACTGCAGGCTTTTTCTGCTGGTTGGCATCCAACAAAACGCCTTTCCACTCCTCCGGTATCTCAAAATCCTCCGGCTCCGGGAATCTCACCCGGTCAAGCTTAGGCGAGCCTAGGGATACAAACTTGCTCTGCCCCGGCTCCATACGTTCCCAACAATTATTGTCTATACCAAATTTCTTGTAAACTTCCAAATACTGGTTCCTGATATGGTCATTTTCCATAGGGATTAAATCTGCATGATCAAGGCCTGCCGACATCAGCCTGTCCTTTGGCACAAACCCATTAAAAGATACGAAGTATGGTACATATACCAGCGTGCGCACAAAAGGCCGCATGAATCTCAGGAAGAACTCGGGCTGAATCATGGACACCACATTGAAATCATCATAGGGATTGTGGCAGAAGACAATATCTGGCTTGATCTGCCGGTAGTCATAATGCTGCCAGGGCGTAAGCACGATGCCCCGGGGGAACTTGCTGCTTTCATCGTGCTGCACAGCAGGCTGCCCATTTTCATCCCGCTCATACCAAGGTACCACGATGGTGTGTACATCAGCTCCGGCATCCTTCATTGCTTCGGCATGGATGGTAGCCAGGGCATCCCACATGTCGGCGCTGTAGGCCACAAAAGCAATGCGTCGCTTCCTGCCAAGAGGCCCGGTTTCCCCGGCCTTGGCCCGCTTCTCTTCGTCCAAATTTACGGCTGCCTGATATATTCTGGCCCCATCCGGGATCTGAGCCGGCTGGGCCTTAACACCATTCCCCAGTTTCAGCCTGTCTAAGGCATCTTTCAAGCCAAAATCTTTATTTTCCACCTGGGTGCGGTCAGGCTTTGCCAGCCAGGCTTTCATAAATTCATCTTTATCCACTGCTATTAACCTCACTCAATAAGCAAATCTCTGAACTTGGTGAATTCCTTCTGGAAGAACAGCTTGATGGTATCCACAGGACCGTTGCGGTGCTTGGCGATGATGACTTCCGTGATGTTCTTGGCTTCCGTGTCCTTGTCGTAGTAATCCTCGCGATAGAGGAACATGACTATATCCGCATCCTGCTCCAGGGAGCCTGACTCGCGCAGGTCGGAGAGCATGGGGCGCTTTACCTGGCGGCTTTCCACGGAGCGGGAAAGCTGGGAAAGGGCTATGACGGGGACATTAAGCTCTCTGGCTAAGGCCTTTAGGGAGCGGGAGATCTCGGAGATTTCCTGCTGGCGGTTGTCGCTGTTCTTGGAAGCCCGGCCCTGCATGAGCTGCAGGTAGTCGATGAAGATGACGGAAAGGCCGTGCTCCGCCTTCAGACGGCGGGCCTTGGAGCGCATTTCCATCACCGTGATGCCTGCAGTATCGTCGATGTAGATGGGGGCGCTGTTCAGCCGGTTGGCAGTTTCCACCAGCCGCGTCCACTCGTCATCATCCAGTTGGCCCGTGCGCAGTCTTTGGGCATCAATGCCGCCCTCGGAGCATAGCATGCGCTGCATCAGCTGCTCTTTGCTCATTTCCAGGGAGAAGAAAGCCACGGTACCCAGATTGTGCAGGCCGATATAGCTGGCCATATTCAGGGTGAAGGCAGTCTTGCCCATGGAAGGACGGGCCGCCACCAGCACAAGGTCCGAGGGCTGAAGGCCGCTGGTAATGTGGTCCAGGTCCTTGAAGCCTGTGGAAATGCCCGTGATATTCCCTTTGGAATCATAGAGATCATTGATGCGCTCAAAGGTGCGGAGCAGGATGGCCTTCATGGGTTCGAAGCCATCGGTGCTCTGCCCCGCAGCCACGGCCAGGATACGCTTTTCCGCTTCGTCCATGATGTTGGCCACTTCGTCCGTGTCCTCATAAGCCGCCGCCGCAATGGCCGTAGCCGCATCAATGAGGCGGCGCAGTTCCGCCTTTTCCTTGACGATCTTGGCATGATAGGAAATATTGGCCGCCGTGGGCACGGTGTTGGCAATATCCGTAACAAAGCGCACGCCTCCCACCCTCTCCAACTGCTCCTCCTTGCGGAGTTCCTCGGTGAGGGTGACGATATCCACGGCCTCCTCATTATCCGTCAGCTTCAGCATGGCCTCATAGGCCACCTTATGCGCTTCCCGATAAAAATCCTCAGGCCGCAGGATTTCCTGCACCTCGATGATAGCATCCTTCTTGATGAGCATAGCCCCCAAAACAGCCTTCTCAGCCTCGATGTTTTGAGGCGGCATGCGATTCTCTGCCATTTGCTCCTCCTTGTTTCTTACTCGTTATAAGGCGTTCGGGACACAGGCATAGCAACGCTTCACTTGAAATTTTACCATGGAATCTAAGCTCCCACTGCACTAGCTCTGCTTCGCAGAGCGTCGCTTGTGCTCGCTAAGATTCATGGTAAAATTTCACACGTTCCGCTTATGCTATACCTGTGCCCCTCACTCACAATCAATCCCTCGTACTTCCGAACCCCGGCGCCCATGGATGGGCGCTCCCGCGGCCGTTAGATTTTAGGAAGAAATGTAAGGCCGCAGTTTCTTTTTGCTACTTTTTCTTTGCACCAAAGAAAAAGTAGGCCGCAGGCAATGGGCAGGCTACTCTTCAGCCGCAAAAATCAACTCGAAAGCTTCCTCCGCCGTTTCCACAGGATGAATAGAGAGCCCGAGATGCTCCTCGGGAATATCCTTGGCATTCTCTTTAGGAATCACCATAGTCTTGATCCCCGCCTGCTTGGCCCCATAAGCCTTCTCGAAAACTCCCCCCACAGGCCGCACCCGGCCTGCCAGGGAAATCTCCCCTGTCACCGCCACATCCTGGCGGATCTTCTTCCCTGTGACAGCGCTGACCAGGACAGCCAAGATGGCCGTACCTGCCGAAGGCCCGTCAATATTGCCGCCCCCGATAACATTGATATGCACATCGTAATCATGCAGATCCTCACCGGTGACTTTGCGCAGGACGGACGCCGCATTGAACACAGAATCCTTGGCCATGCTGCCTGCGGTCTCATTGAACCGCACCGCCCCCTTGCCCTTTTCATGGGCAGGGAAGGCCACGGCCTCTATCTCAATGACGGAGCCCAAGAAACCAGACACGCCCAAACCGAAGATATGTCCCTTGACGGCCTTGTCAGAGGCCTTTTTCGTGACAAACTGGTAAAGGCGGCTCACCTGGGCCACCTCGTAGATATCTTCCTTGGAGATGGTGACTGGCTCTCCCTTGGCTGCTCCCGTGCGTTCCAGCGCCAGGCTGTAAGCATCAGCCAGGATGTTGATGGCCTTGCGGCCCTCTATGGTGTACTCGGAAATAAGGGCAGCCAGTTCTTCCGACAGCTCTGCTCCCAGTTTTTTTGCTGCGTTCTGCACTATCTGCACGATGTGCTTCGGCGTCAGAGGCTCGAAGTAAATCTCCGCACAGCGGGAGCGCAGGGCGGGATTGATATGGGCCGCATCCCGGGTGGTGGCGCCAATCAGCACGAAATCCGCCGGTGCCCCCTCTTCAAACAGCTTGCGTATATATGGCGGCACATGGGGATCTTCCGGGTCATAATAAGCCGACTCGAAGAAGGCCCGCTTGTCCTCCAGCACCTTCAGCAGCTTGTTCTGGAGCATTTCGTCCATCTCACCGATTTCGTCGATGAAGAGTATGCCGCCGTGGGCATCTGTGACCAGCCCCGGCTTCGGCTCCGGCACACCCGCGTCAGCCAAGGTCTTGGAAGCGCCCTGATAGATGGGGTCATGGACAGAGCCCAAAAGGGGGTTGGTTATATCTCTGGGGTCCCACCTAAGGGTGGTGCCGTCTGTTTCCACGAAGGGGGCCTCCTCATTGAAGGGAGAGCTCTCCTTCTTCTTGGCAGCCTCCAGCACCAGCCGGGCCGCCGTGGTCTTGCCTACACCGGGAGGGCCATAGAGAATCAGATGCTGGGGATAGGGGGAGCTGAGTTTCGCCATCAGGGATTTCACGGCTCTTTCCTGTCCCACGATTTCCCCAAAGGACTGAGGACGCAGCAACTCCATCACCGACTGGGTCAGATGCACCTGCTCCAGCTTCTCCAGTTCCTCCCGCTTGGCCTTGTCATGAGGACTTTCAATGCCCGGCTTTTCCTCCTTGATGACCTGGCGACGGATATCCTCCACATAGTCAGCATGGTCCTGCTCCAGCTTCTCGGAGACTTTCTTCTCAATCTTGTCCTCCACGCTCTTGCGGGCCACCATGTCAGCCACCCGTTCTTCCAGCATGGTGAGGACTCTGCCTATATCCTTGCCTCTGGGAGCAGGTCCTGCCAGGGGATTCTGCTCCAGAATGCGCTGAAGGGCCAGCACCCTGTCTCCAGGCTCATCAGAGCGCATGAGCTGCAGGGCATCCATCTTCCCTGCCTGCACCACCAGCCGTTCCGTGGTCCAAAGGTCCACCAGCAGGGCATAGACGGCGTTTATTTCCCGGTCAAGGTCCGTAAGAGCGGGAAAAGCCGGTGCGTCAGCCTGACTTTCCTGCTGCTGCCCACCGGCGAATTTCTTGAAGATATTATCAAAAAAACTCATCTTGCTTACTCTGCCACGATGTTTACCTTGACGGTGCTGGTGATGGCAGGATGGACCTTGATGACTGCCTCATAAACACCGGTACCCGTGATATTATCTTTGATGGAGATTTTCTTCTTGTCAATGTCGATATTCTGCTTCTTGAGAGCATCAGAAACATCCTTGCCAGTGACGCTGCCAAAGAGCTTGCCACCCTCGCCAATGCGCACGGGGATAGTGACCTCAACCTTTTCCAGCTGGGAAGCCATGAGTTTTGCTTCATCAGTAGCCATAGCCTCCTTGCGGGCCTTGGAGCCGGCCTGCTGCTTGGCCACGTTCATGCTCTGGGCGGTGGCCAGCACTGCCAGCTTGCGGGGCAGCAGGAAATTGCGGCCGTAGCCTTCCTGCACCTCCACGATCTCACCCTTTTTGCCCAGCTTCTTTACGTCCTGACTCAGTATTACTTTCATTGGAATCATACTCCTTTATGTAATCTTGACTTACATCCACTACTCGCTCCAGGATTTCATCCAGGCTGGAATTCTTCACCTGGGCTCCGGCCACATTCTGGTGGCCGCCGCCGCCGAAGAACTCCATGATGACCTGTACATTAAGCTCTCCCGTGGAGCGGGCAGAAAGACCCACGGTGTTCTCGTCCAGCTGGAACACCACGATGCTCATGCGCACCCCTTCCACCCGCAGGAAGGAATCTGCCGCCTGGGCGGCGATGACCTGCCCGTTCTGGCAGAGCTTGGGGTTGGAGCTGACGATAAAGCCCCCAGGATAGAGCTTGGAGCGGGCCTTGACCTCCGCCAGGGCCACGGTAGTCTCGTAGTCCGTGCGGAAGAGGTGCCGCACCATGACAGGATCAGCCCCGCTGCGGCGCAGGTAGGCCGCCGCATCAAAGGTGCGCACACCTGTCTGCACGGCAAAATTCTTGGTGTCCACCACAATGCCGGAATAAAGGGCCGTGGCATCCAGCCTTGAGAGCATCAGATTGTCCTCAAAGTACATCAATAGCTCCGTCACCAGCTCGGAAGTGGAGCTGGAAGCTGGCTCGATATAGACCAGCAGAGGGTTCTTGATAAAGTGCTCGCTGCGGCGGTGATGGTCTATGACCACCACCTGGTTGGTCTTTTCCAGCAGTTCCGGACAAGCCGCCAGATGGGGAATATGGGTGTCCACCACAATCACCAGGGGATTCAGGGACACGACGCCGCCCAGATCCTCTGCCCGCACAAAGAGATTCTCGTACTCCTCCTTGCCATGCAGGAGGTCAGCGAACTTATCTATGCCGTCATTCATATCAGACAGCACGATATGCACTTTTTTCTCCAGCTGACGCGCCATCTTGGCCACGCCCATAGCAGCGCCGAAGCAGTCAAAATCCTCGTTATGGTGACCCATGACGTAGATTTCCTCGGCTCCCTCCATGATTTCCCTGAGGGCGTGAGCCACCACCCGGGCCTTGACCCTGGTATGCTTCTCCACCGCCTTGGCCCGGCCGCCGAAGAACTGGGTCTTGCCGCCGATATTCACGGCCACCTGGTCGCCGCCGCGGCCCAGCGCCAGGTCAAGTCCGGCCTGGGACTGGGCCCCCAGCTCACCCATGCTCTGGCTGTCAGCCACGGCAATGCCCATGGACAGAGTCACCGGCAGGCGGTTGGTATTGGTGAGCTGGCGCACCTTGTCCAGCACCTCGAACTTTTCTCCCATGGCCATGTCCAGGCCCTCGCGCTCCAGAAGCACTATGTAGCGATCCTCCGCCACACGGCGCATGAAGCCCCCGTGAGCCTTGGTCCAGTTGTCCAGCTGCTGGTTCACCGCCAGCAGCAGCGCCGTGCGCTCCGCTTCCGTCTGCCGCTGCACAACCTCATCATAGTTATCGATCTGGATAAAGCACAGCACCGTACGGCTGCGCATGTACTCATTGCGCAGATGCTCAAAGCCCGACACATCCTGCACGTAGAAAGCCATCAAGGGCTGCTCCCCCGTCAGGGACTTGATGGGCTCATGGAACACCTGGAAGTACCTATCCTCATGCATGAAGACATACTCGCCCTCGGTGCCCCAGACAGGCCCCACAATGAGGCCCGGCCAGATATCGGCCATGTCCGTGTCCTGCTCCACAGGGGAACCTGTCAGCTCCTGCACCCGGGAATTGGTCCACTGGACCCGGCCTTCTTCATTGAGAATGATGATGGCCTGCGGCAGTCCCTCCACCGCATAATTCAGCATCGCTCCCAAGTTGCGGAGCACATTCTTGAAGTAAATCTCAAAGCGGCGGGAACGGTCAGCACAGCGCTCCCTGGCAAAGGAAGCCAGGCACAGCCACAGCACTGCCGCTCCGGCAGCCAGATATTCATTGTAAAAGTAAAGCACTGAAACCAGCGCCAGCATCACTACCAGATGCACCGTCAGGTCCATCCAGGCCGACAGATTGCGCGGCATAACCATCACCTCCCAGGGGATTACTCCCCGTTATGACGCCTAAACTTGCGGCGGTAATCAAACACCATGTCAAACAGGCCCGTAAAGGCCAGGATCTGGGCAAAGAGGCCATTGAGAAGAATAAGCAGGTAAAATAGCCACCGCCAGAAGCCCGTGACCTTGAACTTGTTCATCACCGTAGACACGAGAGCCAGCCCTTGAATCAATCCCGCGAAAAGAGCCAGCATATCAGCATTGAGAGCCAGCTGGTAAAGCCATTCAATCTGCCGGGTGCCGCCCCAGTACAGCCCCACCATGGCAAAGCCAAAAAGATAGGCAAAAGCCTTGGGCAGCCGCCAGTCCGCAAAAGGCGGCAGCTGTGGCACCTCATGGCCCAACCGCGCCAGAATGCGCCCCCCGAAGAAAAACGCCACCCCGGCATCCAAAAGCCCCAGCACCACAATCAGCAGCGGTCCCAGCTGGGACATCAGCTGCAGACCTGTGGCAATCTGGGCCCGCCCTGCCTCTATCTCCTCAGCGGGCATGCCCGCCTGTTCGTAGAGGGCGAAGCTGGCCTCAAAGGAGCTCTTGAGCCCGTCCATGAGCATGGCAAAGGGATTATTGCCAAAGATGGCAAAAATCATCCCCAGAACCACCAGTTCTCCCAGGATGGCTGCCAGAAAGGCCAGAGTGAAGAGTTTTATCCCGTTGTATCCCTTCCTGTAGCCGTATCCCAGCACCAGCCCCAAAGGCCCGTAGGCCATCACCAGCCGCAGGGCGATGAGGGGCTCTATGAGCATGGCCAGAGCCACCCCCGCCACCAGCATGGCCATAATCCCCTGGCGCATGCCGTGCCGGAGCACCAG
Source organism: Selenomonas sp. AB3002 (assembly GCF_000702545.1). Taxonomy (NCBI): domain Bacteria; kingdom Bacillati; phylum Bacillota; class Negativicutes; order Selenomonadales; family Selenomonadaceae; genus Selenomonas; species Selenomonas sp. AB3002. Next base: position 1,964,593 of record NZ_JNIO01000008.1, read on the forward strand.
CACTGCCAGAGGCAGGGGCCAGAGCAGGGCGATGAAAGGCCCAGCCAGGGGCACGTAGACAGAAGCTATGGCAATAACCACCGTCAAGGCCGCCAGCAGCCCCCCCTCTGTCAGGGGAGTTATTCTATGCGAATCCATAAATTTCTCCTTTCAGAAGCCTGCGGACCCCCCGCCGCTTCTCAAACGTATCTAACATTATAACAAAAAACACTGCCCTTGTCTTGAGAGCAGGTACTAGGTAGAAACAGACAGCAAAATCCCTTCTGGGCAAACGAAAAAGCGCCGCTTACGCGACGCTCTGATTTCAGGTGGTGGGCAGGGATGGATTCGAACCATCGTAGCCGTGAGGCGACGGATTTACAGTCCGTTCCCTTTAACCACTCGGGCACCTACCCACAATGGTGACCCAGGAGGGACTCGAACCCCCGACCCTTTGATTCGTAGTCAAATACTCTAATCCAGCTGAGCTACTGAGTCATTTTGTGGCGATATTAAATTATTTTTGGTGGGCCCACTTGGACTCGAACCAAGGACCGACCGGTTATGAGCCGGTTGCTCTAACCAACTGAGCTATAGGCCCTTTCCTTTGCCGCTCGCCAGCGACAGATATTATATTAGCACAGGCACCATGTCCCGTCAACCCCTATTTTGATATTTTTATAAAAAAGTTTTGCGATGGCTGCCTGCAACAGAAAAGCCGGCGCATCTGCACCGGCTGTGATTTCAATGGAGCGGAAAACGAGGCTCGAACTCGCGACCCCCACCTTGGCAAGGTGGTGCTCTACCACTGAGCTATTTCCGCAATATGGAGCGGAAAACGAGGCTCGAACTCGCGACCCCCACCTTGGCAAGGTGGTGCTCTACCACTGAGCTATTTCCGCATATATGGAGCGGAAAACGAGGCTCGAACTCGCGACCCCCACCTTGGCAAGGTGGTGCTCTACCACTGAGCTATTTCCGCATTCATCTGTCTGGCAAGTTGCCTTGCGCCGACTGACAAAGAATATTTTACTCAGATAGACACCGCCTGTCAAGGCTTTTTTTATATTTTTTAAGAAATATTTCAGAGAGCCTCTCCCAGCTCCTGTTTGAGCACTTCCTTGGCCTTCTCCAGCTGGCTGTCCACGCCGCCTTCAGTGGAAAGCACCGCCTCCACATCCGGCGTGATGCCTGTGCCGTCAATGCTGCGTCCGGAAGGTGTATAGTACTTGGCTACCGTGAGCTTGATGCCGTCATCATTCATAAGGGGAACCACGATCTGCACTGAGCCCTTGCCGTAGGACTGGACGCCTACCACCTTGCCCGCCCCGGTGTCCTGCAGGGCACCAGCCAGGATTTCCGAGGCGCTGGCGCTGCCGCCGTCCATGAGCACCACCACGGGCATATACGGCTCCTCCAGGTCGGAATCATACTCCTCCCTGGCACCGCTCTTTTCCACTACGGACACAATATTGCCCTTGGGCACCACTTCCCGGGCCACTTCCACGCAACTGGTGATAAGGCCGCCGGGGTTCTGCCTGAGGTCAATGATAAGCCCCCTGGTGCCCTCATCCTTGAGCTTTTTCAGCTCCTCCTTGAATTCCTTGCCCGTATTCTCCGCAAAGGAGGCAATGCGGATATAGCCCAGATCTGTGCCTTCCACCATCAGGCCCTTCACAGAGGGCACGTGAATGGTAGCGCGGGTCAGCTGGTAATCTGCATCCTCCTGGCCCTCCCGATGCACAGTCAGGGCCACCTTGGTGCCCACCTCGCCGCGGATACCCAGCACCACTTCCTCAGGCTGGAGTTCCGTGACAGGGGTGCCATCCACCGCCATGATCTCATCACCCGCCAGCAGGCCTGCCTCCTCACCGGGAGTTCCCTCCAATACGGAAACGATGGTCACCTTGCTGTCCTTGAACCCCATGGTGACACCAATGCCCCCGAAGGAACCCTCCGTATGCTGCATGAGCTGGGTGTACATATTCTTGTCCATGTAGATGGAGTGTGGGTCACCCAAAGACTGCACCATGCCGGAGATGGCACCATCCAAAAGCTTGCTCTCGTCTGTCTCATCCACATAGCGGGTCTCGATGAACCGCATGGTGCCAAAGAACCGCACCAGGTCAAGAGCCTTGTGTTTGTCCAGCCCCAGCACGGCCATCCAGACCGCCATGGTCAGCAAGGAAGAGATCACAGCCGTGACGGCTATAACTGCTGCCAACCGCTTTTTATTCATGAAAAGACTCATAACTTTGCCTCATAATATTACAAGAAAGAATAGGGACTGATGGGCTCGCCCCCCTGACGCACCTCAAAATGGCAGTGAGGACCGGTAGAGTTGCCAGTAGAGCCGCAGTATGCCACAGTCTCCCCCCGGGAAACCTGCTGACCCACTCCCACCGCCAACGACTGGCAATGGCCATAGAGGGTGGAAATGCCGCCCCCGTGGCTGATGATCACCGCATTGCCATAGCCGGAAATCCAGCCGGCATACTCCACGGTGCCACCCTGGGCCGCCGCAATGGGCTGTCCGTAATCGCCGCCGATGTCCACTCCGCTGTGGAATTTCTGTGTGCCGGTGATGGGGTGGACACGCCAGCCAAACTCCGATGTCACAGGCCCCGCCATGGGCCAGAGCATGGCACCGCTGCCGCCCCCCACCGCCGCAGGGGCGGCACTGACGTAGCTGGAGCGGCGCAGCATCTCCTCCACCTGCTTGGAAGCCGCCATGAGCTCATCGTACTGAGCATCAATGACTGCCTTGTCATTCTTCATGCGGTCCAGGAGAGCCTTGCGCTTGGCTACCTTGATTTCACGCTCATCACGGGCAGCTCTTGCCTTTTCTTCCTGCTGGACCTGCACAGCCTTGTCCTTTTCCAGGCTGGACTTGGTGCGCTCGATATCTGCCTTTTCTGCCAGCACCAGCTGCACCAGGTCATAATCCTGCTTGATGACCCGCTTGAGCAAATCCATGCGGGTCATCAGGTCGGAGAAGTCCTTGGCGCCAAAGAGCACATCCATATAGGAAATCTGGCCGTTGATGTAGATATCCCGCACCCTTTTGCCCAGCTTCTCAGTCTTATCTTCATAGTCTGCCTGGGTCTTCTTGAGCTTTTCCTCATTTTCTTCCAGACGTGCCTCAGTAGCATCAAGCTCCGCCTTGCAGGCCTCATGCTCGGCAATGGCAGCCTCTGCCTCCTCATCCAGGATGCGCTTTTCCTCGGACAGGGATTCTATCCTGCCTGCCAGTTCCTCACTCTGCTGGCGCTTTTCCTCTGCCTGGGCATCATAGCTGGCCTTGTCATCTTCCAAAGAAGCCAGCGCCGTGGCAGACTGCACCGCCATCAGCCCCGTGAGCAGCCAGGCTCCGCTTTTGATCTTCATCTTCTCCATGCTCACACCTTCAGGAAACGCTTCAAGGAAATGGCAGAGCCGCCGGCACCGATGGCCATGCCCGCCAGGATGATGCCCACCGTGACATAGTTCATGAAAGGATACTGGGGCATCAACGGGAAGAAGGCCAGTGTGCTGTAAATCTTGGCTGCCATGGCCGCATAGAAGCTCCTGAGAGCCAGCGCCGCCAGGAACCCGCCGAAGCATCCCATGACCACGCCCTCAATGACGAAAGGCCAGCGGATAAACCAGTCCGTGGCACCCACATATTTCATGATGGCGATTTCCTTGCGCCTTGCAAAGACCGTCAGACGGATGGTATTGGAGATAATGAACAAAGTCGCACCCGCCAGCAGCACCATCAAAGCCAGGCCGAAAATGCGCATGAGCCGGGTGATATCAAAGAGGTGTTCCACCACATCCTGACCATACTTGGCTTCCTCTACCCCCTTGACCTGAGCTATGGCCGTGGCGGCAGTCTCCACCAGTTCCGGCTGGATTACAGTCACCTCAAAGGCATCAGGCAGGGGATTCTTCTCCCCCAGGGCCTCGAGCAGGTATTTCTGGTCACCCAGCCGCTCGGACAGGCGATCTTTGGCCTCGTCCCGGGAAACATACTTCACAGACTCGATGCCCTGCATATTCTCTATTTCACTCTGTATCTTCTTTCTGTCGCTGGCTTCCAGCTTGTCCTCCAGATAGACGCTGATCTGCACCTGGGACTCCAGCATGCCGGCCATGCGGTTCATGTTCAGCACCAGGATCAGGAACACGCCCAACACGAAGAGGGACACCGCCACGGTACCCACGGAGGCAAAGGTCATCCAGTTATTCCGCTTCAGCGAATGGAAGACTTCCTGCAAGAAATATTCGCTGGTCCTAAGCTTCATAACCGTATACCCCCCGGGCTTCATCCCTCACAATATGTCCTCCCTCGATGGCGATGACCCGCCGCTGCATGGTGTCCACGATATGCTTGTCGTGGGTGGCCATGATCACGGTAGTCCCCGCCTGATTGATCCTGTGGAAAATATCCATGATATCCCAGCTGGTCTCCGGGTCAAGATTGCCCGTAGGCTCGTCGGCAATGACGATGGTGGGCGAATTCACGATGGCGCGGGCGATGGCCACCCGCTGCTGCTCGCCGCCTGACAGCTGAGAGGGAAAACTCCTGTACTTGTCCCGGAGCCCCACCACTTCCAGCACCGCATTGACGCTCCGCTGCATGGTGCGGCGGGGGGCCTCAATGACCTGCATGGCAAAGGCCACGTTCTCAAACACCGTCTTGTCCGGCAGCAGGCGGTAATCCTGGAAGATTACCCCCAGGCCGCGGCGCAGGTACGGCACTTCGCTCCTGTCCATATTCACCACATCATGGCCGTTCACCAGCAGTTCGCCGCTGGTGGGCAGTTCCTCACGAAAGAGCATCTTGATGAAGGTGGACTTGCCTGCACCGCTGGCCCCCACCACGAAGACAAACTCTCCCTTCTTGATGTCCACATTCACCCCATCCAGGGCCACCACGCCGGTGTCGTAGACCTTCCTCACATTGCGCATATGTATCATCGAGGTATTTCCCTCCTTAATAGTCTTCGCAAAACTCTCTGCAAGAGAGTATACCGCCTTATATTTTACCACAAAGGGAAATATTCTCAAAGAAAAATCCCCTGCACCGTTGCAGTGCAGAGGACGGCGTGTTTCAAAAACAGCCATTTGATGTTTAAAAATCCTTGGAAAGAGCAAAAAACAACACCCTCCTGTGCGGCATAGAATGCCGTTACGTTTTCGATTTTGTGTGCGAAATTTATGCAACTTGTTCCGCCATGTCTTTGTCCCAGAATCCATATTCCTCCAGCAGGTCAATGAATTCCTGTAAGCAGTTCCAACGGGCTGTGGCCCTTTCTTGACGCAACCCTTGACCTACGGTACTTCTTCGCATTCATGTGAAGTTGAACCAGGCTATAAAAGTTCGATGAAACATGCCTCTTTATGTTCATGTAGGCACGAAGCCTGCCATTGACATTTTCGACCATGCTGCTGGCCCTCTTGATGCCGGTGACTATTTCATCATGCACTTTTTCAACATTGGCTAACTCCCCTGCCGGGATGAGGGCTGATGCCTGCTGGATAAGTTTCGCATAGGCTTCTGACTCTTTGCTTACTGCGAATCTGCTATAGAGAAGACGGAATACCTCCTCAGGCAGTCCCATAGCCTCAGCTTTCATGCTGAAGTCACGGAACAGCCTGCCTATGAAAAGCATGATCGTAGGCAGCCGCTCTCTGAACCGCAGAATTTCACTGCTAAGCTTGTATGACCAGCTATAGCGGATAGGGAAGGCGGCCTTCACGCCTTTGAGGAGACCGCTGCCAGCATCGCTGATGGCCACCTTCAGCTTGCGCCCCAAATCCTTCAAGGTCTCCATGGCAAGTTCCCACGTTTCGCCCTTGCGGTCATCCATATTCTGCATCATAGACAGCCTGAGGGGTAACACCAAATGCTTCAGAGATCACAGTTACAGGCAAATTCACATGGTCAGCCCACTTTCCGATAAGTCCCATAAAAAAGGAGCAAGAGTTAAAACCACCGGGTAACGAAGTGGGAACTCCAGATAAAAGACTTTTCAATATCTCTTTTGGGTAGTACAATGATGTTAGCATACGGTACACCTCCTATGCCTAACTGGATTGTTGCTACTCTCAGTATAAAGCATTTGAGGTGAACGTATGCTTTTATTTTATTTGAACAGTAGTTGAGATAATTTAAGGTGAAGTCAACAGATTTTTTTCAGGCTGGTTTTAAAGCTGATTTTGATGTTTTTGAAACACGCCTTCTTACCAAGCAGTGCCTGGCCAGACGTGTCGATTCCATTGACAAGCTGCAAAAAGAAGTAGCTGTCTGGGAAAAGGAACGAAACGCCAAACTCACCCCCATACATTGGCACTTTACAATAGACAAAGCTAGAACAAAATTGGTGTCCATATATCCCGATCTTCCAGAATAACAATTGTTATAAATATGAACGAGGTTTTACACTAGCCTCGTTCATATCCATAATAATTGCCCGATATGCAGCCATCTGCGTTGTCATCGGTCGGGGAGTTCTTCGCCTATGGCTCAGAACTCCCGTTGACATGTCACTGGCACGGAAAAGCTCTGATGGAGAATTTCGCCATGGGATGGGGAAGTTCCTTTTGCGGGCATAAAAATGGCTTTTTTGAAACACGCCATTTCTCCTGTCCAAGTCCTTTGTCGGCAGGAGAATCACCATAGGGTGACGAATAGTAAGGCATCATAGAGATTGCGAAAGATTTTTCAGAATATGATGGCATATCGTCCAATGAAAGGAGAAGCAAACATGAAAAAATACCCGCTGTTGCAGTCTCAGTTGGGAGTATTTTTAGATTGGCAGAAGTACCCGGACAGTGTGCAGTACAATCTGCCGATGCATGCTGAAATGGAGCGGCATGAAGATGCGCAGGCAATCGCAGAAGCGTGGAAGAAAGTAATCCGAGCCTCGGCGGTGCTGCGCAACCGTTTCGCAGTGGACGAGGAAGGAAATCTCTGCCAGTGGCCGGATGACGATATGCCGATAAATATACCGATCAAGCAGATGAGCGAGGCGGAAGCGCAGGCATACATCCGGACAGATTTCGTACGTCCTTTCGATGTCCTTGGCGGCGAACCGCTGTTTCGCATTGAGCTGATTGAGACCGAAGCCAGATTGCACATGATCTTCGATATTCACCATCTTGTGATTGATGGTCTCAGCTGCCGCGCCCTGATAGAACGCGAGCTACGGTCGGCGCTGGAGGGCAAGGATATGCCCGTTGACGAGAGCTTTTACAAGTTGGCGGAGAGCGAGCAGGAATTTTTTGCCAGCGAGGAATACGCCAAGGCGCGGGAATATTTTGTCGGAAATCTGCAGGGTCTGGAGATGACCAGCCTGTCAAATCTGGCTTCGGCGGAAGGCAGGCTCGTCAGCCACGCTGAAAAAATCAACAAAAAGTGGTTCGACGGATGGTGCAGAGAGCACGGTGTGGACGGATCCGCGCTGTTCCAAGGAGCCTTTGCCCTGACGCTGGGCAGACTGGCCCGCGCCAAGACCCCGGTCTATTGCACCAGCTATCACAACCGGGTCAACCGCAAGATGATGAAATCGCAGGGGATGTTCGTCAACAACGTACCCCTGAAAGCCAATCTGTCCCCTGATATTACCGTGCTGGAATTGGTTCGGACGCTGAAAGAGGACGGGGACAAGGCTTACGCCATGGGGCGCTGCCCCTTCACCCATCTTAACGATGAACTGGGAATACTTTCCCGTGTGTCCTTTAACTTCCGTCCCTTTGTGCAGATGGTGAATCTGGGTCATCGGAAATACCCGCTGACGGAGATTCCCCGGTCAACCGGCCAGACGGACATCAGCGTAGACATCAGTCTGGTGGGCGAGGACTACATAATCAGCGTGCTGTCCTCCGACGCCGTCAACAGCGCAGAGACAGTGCGTTTCTTCTCCAGGGCCATAAAATCCGCCCTCCGGAATATGATGGACAAGCCCGAGGCGGCGCTTGGGGAAATTGCGCTGGTTCGCGTTGACGAGGCGAAGGAACTGCTTAAAATTTCGACAGGTGAAGTTAGAAATTACGATTCGACTAAAACCTGGCTGGATCTCTTCAAGGCGCAGGCTGCCGAGTGTCCGAACGCTGAAGCGGTGGTGGATGAGCGGGGCGCATACACCTATGGCGAATTGGATGCTCTGTCTGACTCCGTGGCACAGTATCTGATCAATCATTCGGTCCAGCCCAACGATTTTGTGGCGATCAAAGTCGGCCGTACCAAGGACTTCATGGTGGCCACGATTGGCATCTGGAAGGCCGGGGCGGCCTATATCCCCATGGATTCGGACTGCCCCGACGAACGTATCCGCTATATGCTGGATGACTCCGAGGCCAAGCTGTTGTTGGACGATGGTCTGGTGAAGGAAGCGGAACAGACGAAAGTGACGGGCGAGCTCTGCCCGGCCACGCCGGAGTCGCGCGCCTATATGATCTATACGTCCGGTTCCACCGGCAACCCCAAGGGAGTTGTAATTCCTCAAAGCGCCCTGCTGAATCTGGTGTGCTTTATCCGCGATCGTTGGGGTCACACGGAAAAGAGCCGTATTGCCTGCCACTCCAATTTTGCCTTTGATGCGTCGGTGGAGGATCTGTATCCCGTGCTGACGGCCGGCGGCACTTTGTACATCGTGCCGGAGGAACCGCGCAAAGACATCATGCTCATGCGGGCATATATCAAGGACAACGGCATTACCGGCGGTTGCTATACGACACAATTTGGGCAGTTGCTGGGCGACGTTGACGAGCCGTTGCGACTTGACTATATAGTTCTCGGCGGCGAGAAAATGACGGCGGTGCCAAATATTACCGGCAAAGTCTACAACACCTACGGCCCGACCGAGTTTACGGTGGACGCTACCTACTGTGAAGTTGACAGAGCAGATTACGCGGATATTCCCATCGGGAGGCCGTTATATAATTGCCGTGCGCTCATTTTGGACACAGACGGCAATTTGCTGCCCCTTGGCGCGGTGGGCGAATTGTGCATGGCCGGACCGCAGGTGGCGGTTGGCTATTGGAATTTGCCCGAAAAGACACGGGAAGTATTCAAAACGGTTATCCTCCCCGATGGATCGGAGCAAAGAATCTACCGCACCGGCGATTTGGCGCGTTACAACAACAAACAGGAGCTTGAATATCTGGGTCGTATCGATTTTCAGGTAAAGCTCAGAGGCTTCCGCATAGAGTTGGGCGAAATTGATACCCGGGCAATGGCTTTTGCGGGTATCCGTCAGGCTCTGTCGCAGGTTAAGCAGGAACGCATAGTTCTTTATTATGTCGCAGATAATCCCGTATCGGAAGAAGAACTGAAAAGTTTCCTGGGCGAGACCATGCCGGATTATATGGTTCCGTCTATCTATATGTCTTTGCCTGAAATGCCCATGACCGGCAACGGTAAAGTCAATCTGAAGGCATTGCCGGAACCCGCCGTCCAGAGGGAGGAACTTACCGCGCCGGAGACGGAAATGGAAGCCGTAATTCTTCGTCTTGCCAAAACCGTGCTCCGCATGGAAGAAATCGGAACCACAACCAATTTGGTTGCGGCGGGTATGAGTTCCTTGGATACCATGCGACTGAATGCCGCTCTGGCCAAGGAACTGGGTTCATCTTTGCGTGTATCGGATATTCTGAAAGCTCCCACCGTGCGGGATATCGCCGCTTTGGAAGAGCATTACACCGAAGGTTCGTCGAAACTGCGTCACCACAAGAACCGCCAATACTATCCCCTTACCGAAAATCAGCGTGGCGTGTATCTTGATTGGGCAATGCACAGCGACACCACTCAGTACAATATGCCCGGTGTGTATCGTTTTGCTAGCGTCCCCCCTGCGACCCTAGCAGACGCGCTGACGAAAGTAATCGATACTCACGACTATATGAAAATGCGGCTCGCTAAAGTATCGGGTAACGTGGTGCAGGAGGCTCATCCGGGCGAAGCCCCCGTCATCAATGTAGAAACTCTGACCGACGAACCTGCCGCCGAATTTTTCCAACAGTTGGTAAAACCATTCGACGTATTGTCGGAGCGGCTGTATCGGGCAAATATTTACAGTTATGGCGGAAAAACTTGGCTGTTTTTGGACGTTCATCATTTGATCTGCGACGGTCTTTCCTTTGGCGTGCTCTTTGATGATTTGATTGCCGCGCTTCGTGGTGACGAACCAGCCAAAGAGCAAATAACCGCCTATGACTATGCCCTTTATGAAAAGGAGATTTTGTCCGGCGAGGAAATCAGTCTGGCCGAAGAATATTTTGAAAATCTGCTCAAGGGGGTGCAGGCGGTCAGTTATCCCGATTCCGCCGAACCGGACGGCAAAACCAATGCGTCGGTGGAATACAAAATTCCTCGGGATGCGATAGACGCTTTCTGCAAGACCAACGAAGTAACGCCGGGCAGTTTGTTACAATCGGCTTTTGGCGTGGTTCTGAAGCGGTTGACCGGCGAAGATAAGCCCCTTTACCTCATGGTCAGCAACGGGCGCACCGATCCCTGCCTCGCGGAGACGGTGGGTATGTTCGTCAGAACGCTCCCGGCGGTCTATGCCGGTGAAGGAAAAGTTTCCGAAACGGCTCGCCATTATGTGAAGGCCACTTATGGACAGTTGCAGGAAACCTATGCGCGGGAAATGGTATCTTATGCCCGTTTGGTGGAAAAGCATGGCTTGCGCGGCGAGATAATGTTCGCTTATCAGGGTGGCATTTCCGATGAAGTGGAAGGCGCGACTGCTGTGCCCCTGTCCCTGGATACGGCCAAGTTCCCCGTGATGGTGACGGTCACCCCCGATAAGGGCGAATACAAAATTGTCATCGAGTATGACGGGATGCGTTATGCGGCGGCGGATATGAACGTGTTGGCTCGCGCCTTTGGTACGGCCGCTCTGAGCTTGGTTCAGACGGACAAATTGAAGGATGTGCGACTGGTTGACGAGAAGGAAACCAGGGAGTTAATCCGTTTGGGCGAAGGCAGGAAACTGGAGCGCGACGAAAGCGAAACCATTCTGAGCTTCCTGCAAAAACGTGTAGCCGAAACTCCCGACGCGCCGGCATTGGTGTTCCGCGAGAAAAAATTCACATATCGGGAAATTGATGACATTACCACCAAATTGGCGGTGTTCCTGCATAAAAACCACAAAATCGGCTCCGGGGACATTGTGAGTGTAATGATCGGCAGATCGGAGTTAATGCTGCTCTATCCCATGGCGATCATCAAAACGGGCGCGGCCTATATGCCCATCGATCCCGCCTTCCCCACGGAGCGTCTCGCCTTTATGTGCGAAGATGCCGGGGTTCGCATGATTTTGTCCGAGAACAATCTGGTGGAAGAAAAATTGCCGGATTTTGCGGGCGAACGTTTTTATAGCGACGCTTTGGCCGGTTTACCGAGTGTAACCGAAGCCGAGGTACAGGAACTGACTGCCCCCAAAGCCCATGACCTGCTGGTTATCCTCTTTACCTCCGGAACTACGGGAAAACCGAAGGCCGTGGCATTGGAGCATTACGGCGTGGTCAACTATTGCTATTGGTATGCCGATGAGTATGCCCTGACCATGGAAGATCATGTGGCGGGTTATGCCAACTTCGGCTTTGATGCGCACATGATTGATCTCTATCCTTCCATGTTGGCCGGCAGCACCGTGTACCTGCTCGATTCGGAAATCCGGATGGATATTGCGGCGATGAACGCCTACATGGAAGAAAATGCCGTTACCGTTGCTTTCCTGACCACACAGATCGGTTGCTTAATCAGCAAGATGAACCACTCGCTCCGTTGCCTCAGCACCGGCGGCGAGAAAATGCCTCCGGTAACTCCGCCGGACTATCGCTTCTTGAATGTGTACGGACCTACCGAGTGTTCCTTGTTCTCCACTTATTACGACGTGCCCGGTTACTTTGAAGGAAAACTCATCGGTCGTCCTTTGGCCAACTATCAGTTGTTCATCATCGACAAGACGAGGAATTTGGTACCTCGGGGAGCCTGCGGCGAATTGCTCATTGCCGGACAGGGCGTGGCCAGAGGCTACATGAACCGTCCGGAACTGACGGCGGATAAGTTCATCGAATTCCGGGCGTTGCCTAACAGCGAGCCGGTCAGAGCTTATCGCAGCGGTGATTTGGTTCGTTGGAGCGAAGACGGCAATATTGAGTATTTGGGACGCATTGACAATCAGGTCAAACTGCGCGGCTTGCGTATTGAGTTGGGCGAAATAGAAAATCGCGTGGCTTCGTATCCCGGCATTGTTCAGACCGTGGTTGACGTTAAAGGCACAACTAATCAGCAGTTGTGCTGCTACTATGTGGCGGATACGGTTATTGACGTGGAGGCGCTGAAAAAACATTTGGCCGAATCTCTTACGGAGTATATGGTGCCAGAAGTTTATATGTGTCTTAATGAATTGCCGCTGAATCCCAACGGCAAGGTAGACAGGCGGGCATTGCCGGAACCAGAAGTGATAGTCGGCGAAATCATTGCTCCCGAAACCGAAGATGAGCAGAAAATTTTCGAAGCTGCAGTGAAAATTTTGGGCAAAGACAGCTTTGGCGTAACGAATAACTTGATCGCCCTGGGGATGAGCTCCATTGCGGCTATGCGCCTGGCTGCTGCTCTGGAAGGTCAGCTGGGTATTAAGATTCGTGTAGCCGACATTATGAAAAAGCCCACGGTACGCGATATTGCCGAATATGGGAAATCTGTTGCCGCTACGGTGCTTGATTCCGGTTTGCAGCATTATCCGGAGCGGCCATACTATCCAATTACGGAAAACCAGCGTGGACTCTTTATCGATTGGGAAATGAATCGCGGCACCACGCAGTATAATGTTCCTTCCGCTTACGAATTTGAGGATATGTCGGCTGATGTTTTGGCGGAGGCTATTGGCAAAGCCGTGAATCTCCACGCTTATCTGAAATCTCGCCTGGTACGCAGAAACGGCGGCATTATGCAACAGCCCCACGCCGATGAACAGGCGAAAATCAAAATAACCGCCTTGACGGAGCGTCCCGATGCGGCATTTTTTCAAAAATTGGTCAGACCCTTTGATTTATTGAACGACAGGCTGTATCGGTTCGAAATTTTCACCTATGAACAGAAAACATATTTGTTCATGGATGTTCACCACATTATTTATGACGGCATGTCCGGAGTGGTATTCCTGAATGATCTGTTCAATGCCTGCAAGGGCGTTGAGGGCATGCCGGAAAAGGTTACGGCTTATGACTACGCCGTTTATGAGCAGAAGTTCCTGCAGAGCGAAGCATTCGCCGAAGTGGAAAAATATTATGACGAGCTGCTGGATGGCGCAACGTCGGCTTCCTATCCCGACTCTGCCCAGCCGGATCGGCCGAATCAGGTCGAAAGCAATGAGGAAGCAGCGGTAAGTACACTGGTGCGGGGAATGCCGGCGGTCGCCATTGACGAGTTCTGCCGCAAATATGCCGTTACACCGGGCGAGTACCTGCAGGCGGCTTTTGCTGAAGTATTGCACGGGCTTACCCGGGAAGACAAACCTATGTACCTCACCATCAGCAACGGACGCTCGGCGGGGACGGAACTGCAAAATACAGTAGGTATGTATGTGCGTACCCTTCCCGTGGTATTTGCCGACAAAGTCAAAAATCATCGGGACGAATCCGTGGTTAGCTATGTGCGGTCGGTGCAGCAGCAGTTGCAAATGACCTTTGAACGGGAAATATATCCTTACACGAAATTTGTGGAAAAACACGGCTTGCGTGGCGAGATTATGTTCGCTTATCAGGGCGGTATGGCCATCGAAGTGGAAGGGGCAGCCGCGATTCCCCTGTCCCTGGATATGGTGAAATTCCCCGTGATGGTGACGACTGTGCCGGATAAAGGCGAGTATAAAATTATCGTCGAGTACGACGGCAGACGTTATTCAGCGTCGGATATGGATATATTGGCTCACGCTTTCGCTGCTGCCGCTTCAAGCATGGCTCAGGCGAACAAGATTAAAGATGTGCGCCTGGTTGACGAGCAGGAAACCAAAGAGCTGATGCATTTGGGCGAAGGAAGAACGCTGGAGCGCGACGAAAGCGAAACCATTCTGAGCTTCCTGCAAAAACGTGCAGCTGAAACTCCTGACGCGCCGGCATTGGTGTTCCGTGAGAAAAAATTCACTTATCGGGAAATTGACGACATTACCACCAGATTGGCGGTGTTCCTGCATAAAAACTACAGAATAGGCTCCGGAGACATTGTAGGGGTAATGATCGGCAGGTCTGAGTTAATGCTGCTCTACCCAATTGCGATTATCAAAACCGGAGCGGCTTACATGCCTATCGACCCCGCATTCCCCACGGATCGTCTCGCCTTTATGTGCGAAGATGCCGGAATCCGTTTGATTTTGTCCGAGAACAATCTGGTCGAAGAAAAATTGCCGGATTTTGCGGGCGAACATTTTTATAGCGGCGCCTTGGCCGGTTTACCGAGTGTAACCGAGGCCGAAGCGCAGGAACTGACTGCCCCCAAAGCTCATGACCTGCTGGTTATCCTCTTTACCTCCGGAACTACGGGAAAACCGAAGGCTGTGGCATTGGAGCATTACGGCGTGGTCAACTTCTGCTATTGGTATGCTGACGAGTATGCCCTGACCATGGAAGACCATGTGGCGGGCTATGCCAACTTCGGCTTTGATGCGCACATGATTGACCTCTATCCTTCCATATTGGCCGGCAGCACCGTGTATCTGCTCGATTCGGAAATCCGGATGGATATTGCTGCGATGAACGCCTACATGGAAGAAAATGACATTACCGTTGCCTTTATGACCACGCAGATCGGGTGCCTGATCAGCGAGATGAACCATTCGCTCCGCTGCCTCAGCACTGGTGGCGAGAAAATGCCTCCGGTAACTCCGCCGGACTATCGTTTCCTGAATGTGTACGGACCTACCGAGTGTTCCTTGTTCTCCACGTATTACGATGTACCCGGTTATTTTGAAGGAAAACTCATCGGTCGTCCCCTGGCCAATTATCAGCTGTTCATCATTGACAAGACAAGGAAATTGGTGCCTCGGGGAGCCAGTGGTGAGCTGCTCATTGCCGGACAGGGCGTGGCCAGAGGCTACATGAACCGGCCGGAACTGACGGCGGATAAGTTCATCGAATTCAGGGCGCTGCCTGACAGCGAGCCGGTCAGAGCCTATCGCAGCGGTGACCTGGTACGTTGGAGCGAAGACGGCAATATTGAGTATCTGGGACGCATTGACAATCAGGTCAAACTGCGCGGCCTGCGTATTGAACTGGGTGAAATAGAAAATCGCGTGGCTTCGTATCCCGGCATTGTTCAGACCGTGGTCGATGTTAAGGGCACAACCACCAGGCAGTTGTGCTGCTACTATGTGTCCGAAGCAGATATTGATGTGGAGGCACTGAAAAAACATTTGTCTGAGTCCCTTACGGCGTATATGGTGCCTGAAGTTTATATGCGTCTTGACGTGCTGCCGCTGAATCCCAACGGCAAAGTGGACAGGCGGGCATTGCCGGAGCCGAAGTTGACCAGTTCCAATGCTTATGTTGAGCCGGAAACCGAGGCAGAAAAAGCCGTGGCAGAAAGCATGGCCAGGATTCTCGGTATTGATGCTCCCGTTGGCGCGCTGGACAATTTCTTCGAGCTGGGCGGCGATTCCATTAAGGCCATCCGCATGGTAAGCCTGATTCGTCAGGCTGGCTATCGGATTCAGGTTTCGGATATTATGAATCGCAAGATCGTACGGGCTATTGCGTCGGTCATTCGCAAAGAGGAGGCTGCTGCTATTTCGACGCAGCCTTTTGAAGGCGCGGTGCCGGATACGGCCATTGTGCGCTACTTCAAGTATTTGGATGTGCCAGATCCGCAGCATTACTGTCAGGCGACTCTGTGGATTTTGCGGAAACCCTGCAGCAAAGATCTGCTCAGGCAGGCGATTAACGCTATTGCCAAACAGCATGACCTGCTCAGGGCAATCTATAAAGACGGCGGCTTGTTCGTTCGTCCTGTTGGTGCCGAGTTGAGTCTGCAGGAAGTTGAAGTACATTCTGAGCAGGAGATTACGGAACTGTGCAGCAGGCTGCAGGCCAACATTGACATGGCCAGGTCTTTGCTGAACATTGCCCTGATTCACGAAGGCGGGCGCAGCTACCTCTATATTGCGGCGCATCATTTGATTATTGATGGTGTGTCCTGGCGCGTTATCGCCTCCGATTTGGAAATTGCCATTGCAGCCATTGAGAAGGGCGGTCCGGTTGAGCTGCCCATGAAGACCAACACTTATAACGACTATGCAAAGGCGTTGCAGATTTATCGCAACAGTTACAAACTGGCGCAGGAAATTCCTTATTGGGAGAATGTGCAGAAAGAAATGTTGTCGCTGTCGTTTTCCCACGAAAAGGATTACAGCCGGAAAATCCTGCACGTATCGGCTGCGCTGGATGAAAAAGCGACCCAGGCGTTTATCCGGGCTAATTTTGCTATGATGAACGCCAATATTAACGACGCTTTGCTGACAGCAGTTTGCCTGAGCTATGCGGCCATGAGCGGCGAAAATAACTTGTCCGTGCAATTGGAAGGACACGGTCGAGAAGATATTGGCGGCTCTCTCATTACGGATCGGACGGTGGGCTGGTTCACTTCCATTTATCCGGTCATTTTCAAGCATATAGGCGGCAGTTTGCCCGATACATTTGTGAAGGTTAAGGAAAGTCTGCACCGCGTGCCGAATAAAGGCGTGGGCTATAATGTATTACGCTTCCTTGCGGGTGAGAAATCCTTCCCCGATGCAGGTGATCGCATTGCCCGCCTTGGTTTTAACTATCTCGGCGAAATGGATGCCGAACAGGCAGCCGGTGACAGTGTGCTCGGTACGTCGGATATTCCCGTAGGACCTGCGCTGTCGGCTAGAAACAATTTTGGCAATGACCTCGCCCTCAATGCGTTGGTGGAAGGCGGCCGGTTCGGGCTGGATGTGGCCTATAACAGCGGGATTTACAACCAGGAACAGATCGAAAGCTTTGTCCGGGATATCTTCCGGAACATGGGCGATGTGGCAGATTATCTCGCAAGTCTGACCGAAAAACAATATACTGCGTCGGATTTGGGCGAAACCGAGTGGTCTGAGCGCGAATTCCGCACGGTGATGGAGGACTTTGCAGCCCGGGACGAGGAGATTGAGCGTATCTACCCCTTGACGCCAATGCAGGAAGGCATGCTGTTCAAATACCTGTCCGACCCCAAAAGCTGGGCGTACCGCATTGTCACTATTTTCGAATTGGATGTATTGCCCGACGAAGCGCAGCTGGCCGCTGCTTTGGACAGAATGGCAACCAAACATGAAGTGCTCCGCACGTCCATTATTTATGACGGCGTGAAAAAGGCCCGTCAGGCGATTATTCGGCGTAAGCTTGTCCCCCATATGGTTGATGTCAGCGATAAGCCTAATCCCAAAAAAGCGGCGGAAAGCCTGCGGCGGCAGATTCTGAGCAACGCTTTCGAGCTTCAGCGCAAGCCACTGTTCCAGGTGACCTGCGCCAAAAAAGATGCAGGCAGTTGTTACTTGATTGTGGCGATACATCATGCCATTGAAGACGGTTGGTGCATGGGCTTATGCATGAACGATCTGTTCAGGTTCCTGAGCGAGGAGATCACGTTAGAGCGCACGCCGGATCAAAAGCCTGATAACGGTAAATATGAGCGGGCAGTCAGAGAGATTCTCGGCAAGGACAAGACAGAAGGTTTGACTTACTGGCGGAAACTGTTGGCTGATTACGAAACGCGGGCTGAAATTCCCTCGTTGGGCGAAGTGCCGATGAATGAACAAAGCGAAAACAACGTTATCGTCAGCACCCTTGATAAAGACATTACCGACAAATTCCTGGCTTTGTGCAGTGCCGAGAGTGCTACCGTCAGCAATGGTGTCGAACTGGCCTGGGGCATGGTGCTTCAGACCTATTGTCGGACGGACGATGTCGTTTTTGCTAAAGTAGTGTCGGGCAGGGATAATACCGAAGAAGATGTGAGCGAACTGGTGGCAGCGTTTATCAATTCTGTGCCGGTGCGCGTGCGTATCGGACAGGAAACGACAGCACGGCAGATGCTGAGGGTACTGCAACAGCAAGCGGCTGAAAGCAACAAATACGACTACTGCCCGTTGTTCGAGATTCAGCAGCAAACTGATTTGGGCGCGGATCTGTTCCAGAATATTATCGCTTTCCAAAACTACGACAGCGGCGCAGAAGTCGAGACGGCGGATGCTCAAGAAACCAATTTGGCCTTTAATATCCGCCCGGTACTTATCAAGGAAGAGAGTTTTGACGAAGTCACGCCTGCAATGTTTATCAACAATGAAGGACAACTCAGTATTACGCTTACCTTTAATCGTAAACATTATCGTCGCAGCGAAATAGAAACAGTGGGCAAATTGTTCGGCGTGCTCATCACGGAAATGGTCAAGAAACCGGATGCGCCCATTGTGTCTTTGGCTCGGGTTGGTGAGGACGATATGCCCGCGCTGATGGCTCTGTCCAAGGGCGATGAGCTAGCTTACGATAATACCAGGACCTGGCTTGATCTCTTTAAAGCCCAGGTGGCGGAACGTCCGATGGCAGAAGCGGTGGCTGATGAACACGGCAGTCTGACTTATGCGGAATTGGATCATGCTTCAGATCAGGTGGCATGTTGGTTGATTGATCATGGCGTTGAGCCTGATAATTTTGTGGCGGTCAAGATGGATCGGGTTAAGGAGTTTGTCGTGGCCTTTATGGGTATTCACAAGGCCGGTGCGGCTTTTGTCCCCATTGATCCGGCATATCCTCAGGAGCGCATTGCCTATATTGAAGAAGATGCTCAGGCCAAGGTCACGTTGACGGAAGCCTCCATGCCGGAGATTTTCAAAACAGAGGCCAAGCCAGTCAATCGTACGAGTCCGCGAAACTTTGCCTATATGATCTACACATCCGGCTCTACCAGCAAACCCAAGGGAGCAGTTATTTATCAGAAGGGGCTGATGAACTTAACCGTATCCATGGTTTACGCCTATGGCTATACCCCCGATGATCGTATCAGCAGTCACAGATCCTTCTCCTTCGACGGACATATTGACGATTTTTACCCGCCTCTGTCGGCCGGTGCATCCGTACACATTATGCCGGAGCGAATTCGTCGTGACCCCAATCAGATCTATGAGTTCCTTGAAGAACGGAAGATAACCGGTGGCGGATACACCACAGCTTTAGCCAGAATTTTGAAAAACGGCTATCCGTTGCATCAGAGGTTTATTTCCTGTGGCGGCGAAGCCCTGCAGGGGGTGGTCAGCGATGATGTCCTGTTCTATAACGAATATGGGCCCACCGAATGTACCAATGCTTCCACATTGTTTATTTTGGAAAAGGGCGTCAATTACGAAACAATTCCCATCGGACGGCCACTGTGGAACACCTACTGCTTCTTATTGGACAAAAATGGCAATCTGGTACCGCCGGGAGTGCGTGGAGAAATTTGCCTTGCCGGTCCTCATGTGGGGTATGGCTACTGGAACCGTCCGGAACTGACCGAAGCCGTGTTCGTCAACTGCCCCTTCGTACCTGGTATGCGTATGTACCATACAGGGGATTTGGGCTATTATGACAAAAACGGCCAAATCATTTACGCCGGAAGGATTGATTTCCAGATTAAGCTTCACGGCTACCGAATTGAATTGGGGGAAATCGAAAGTCGTGCCGCTCAGTATAGCGGAATCAAGATGGTTAACGCTCAGGTGAAAAAAGACAGCTTGGTGCTGTACTATTCCGCCGATTGTGATATCGATTCAGAGGCATTAAGAGCTTTCCTGACGGA
The DNA here is from genome assembly GCF_000702545.1 of Selenomonas sp. AB3002. NCBI lineage: Bacteria > Bacillati > Bacillota > Negativicutes > Selenomonadales > Selenomonadaceae > Selenomonas > Selenomonas sp. AB3002. The sequence continues at coordinate 1,984,406 of NZ_JNIO01000008.1, forward strand.
GTCGCTGGCTTCGTACATGGTGCCAACTGTTTACATGCAGTTGGATGAAATGCCCCTGACCCCCAACGGGAAAATTAATCGGAAGGCGTTGCCTGAACCGGATGTTTCGGCCGAAACACAAAACGTCCCGCCAGAAAACAGGCTGGAAGAAAACTGTCTGCGGATTGCCAGGGAAATTCTCCCAGGCGTTACGTTCGGTGTCACCGATGATTTGAAATCATTGGGATTAAATTCGCTGAAGGCCATGTTGCTGACCAGTCGGTTGAATAACGAATTGCGTATGCGGCTGCGGGTATCGGATATCATGCGTTACAAGACAATTCGCGGCTTTGTCAAGGGTAAGCGGCGTTATTCGTGGCTTTATGACGAATATGACGAAAAAAAGCCGGTACTGGTATTTGTGCAGGGCATCGTGACGCTGAACGATACGGCGCATTTGCACGCGCTGTTTGACGAGTACTTCAATGTGTTTGTCATCGAACCCATTCAGAACCATTATGAAAGGATATTCGTATATGAGCACTATGATGAAGTGGTGGCGTTCTATCTGACTATCGCGCAATTGACTTTGCCTGAAGACGCAAAAATAGTCGGCTTTATTGGCTTCAGTTTTGGCGGAGCCATCGCTTACGGCATGGCTGCCGAGTGGGAAAAAATGACCGGGGAAAAACTCCCTGTGATCATGGGTGACACTACTCTGCCCACCGCTGGCAAACGCGCTCCGCAAGAAGTCAAAAAAACAACCGTTCAAGATTTGCGGAAAATGACGGAAGCGTTTGAGGTCAAAGAACACGAGTATACAGATGAAGAACTGCAAATATTTGCGAATCTGAATAACATGGTCAGTACACTAAATTCGCAGAATTCGCTTGCGCCTTATGATGGTGAAGTAATCTTTTTGAACGCGCACCTCAACACTACGGAAAAAATGATGCGCGAGAAAATGGACGCGTTGCACAAAAATGCGCCGCAGGCGGAAATTCACGATTTTGTCGATTATTCTCACGGCTCTATTTTCGTCAAGGAGGAAATGCACTCCTTCTACCGCAGAATAGCGCAAAAACTGCTTGGAAAAGGTGTTGATTTTGGATCGTAAAGCTTATTTAATCAATTACAGTTTCAGGTACTACATGATTGCGGCCATTATGACCATGGCCGCAATGAACCTGAATAGCATCATAAACGGCATCCTTATGGGTAATCTGTTGGGTGCCGATGCTTTCTCGTCGATAAATGTTGCCATGCCGGTTGTAATCTGCATCAGCGCCATTGGCGCATTGTTGGCGCAGGGGCCGGCTAACCGCATTGCCCAGCATCTTGGGGCGATGGATAACAATCGCGCCAATCAGGTATTCACGGTCAGTTTTGGTTCTATGCTGGCCGTGTGCCTGACTCTGAGCGCAATCGTGGCGGCCACGGATTTTTCCGCCTTTGTGGTGGGTTTGCTGCCCGTTGACGCAGAGCTGCTCCCGCTGGTGAGTAAATACATCGGAGTATTGATGATGGGCTGTATGGTGATTGTTTTTCAGAACGGACTGTCATTGCTGGTTGACGTTATGGGCAAGCCTAAGGTTGTGACTATCGGCATGATTGCCGGTATGGTTGCTAATGCTGCTTTTGTCGTAACGAGCGTAAAAGTGTTGCACATGGATATTGTAGGCGCAGCCTATGCTACCTTGTTCGGTGCTTTGGTCTGTGACATGGTTCTGCTAGGTTATATTTTCAAGTATAGCGGAATGAAACTGTGTCGTTGCCCGAATTGGTGGAAAGACTTCCGTAGCGGTATAGCCTATTCTTTGCCCAGTTTGGTGGGGACAATATCAGTCATAGTTCTCATGCTGGTTTGCAACACATACATTATGGCCAATCAGGGGGCAAATGGCATGTTTGTCATGTCCATCGGTTACAGCATCATCTCCATCGGTAGCATGATTTCCAATGGTGTGGGAATGTCCTACACGGCCATAGGCGGCATGATGATCGGGCAGGGAGACTATCGCGGCGTGAGGTTGTTGTTTGCGCGGGGAATGTTTGTCACTTTGCTGGCGCCGATTTGTTTTAACATTGGAGGACTGTTTTCCCGAAATCTGGCCTCCCTCTTTGGCGCCAATACACCTGAGCTGATAGAACTGACCGGGCATGCCCTGCCCATGATTTGCGTGATGCTGTTTTCTCTTGGGATTGTATCCTCGCTGACGTTTTTGCATGTGGCGCTGGGGCATCGGGTGATTTCCAGCGTGAACAGTCTGATGACACTGGCTACGATTACCGTTTCCTTCATGTTTTTGGATTATATGTTACCGCCGGATCAAATTTGGTGGGCGTTTCCTTTGGCTACGGCGCTAAGCCTGCTGATTATTTTGTCGGACACGATGGCGGTTAGTATGCGTTCACAGGGTAAATTACAGCTGGTTTCGCTGATACCCAAAGATGACCCGGAACGGAAAATGCTTGATATTTCGGTAGAATGTACCGCAAAAGAAGAAACAGCAGCTATTGATTCGTTAATCCGGTTCTTGCGGGAAAACGGCGCAAGCGATTGGGAAAATAGCGTCGTTCACTGTCTGGATGAGCTTATGTTGAACATCTTGAATCATTCTGGCTGTGGCAGTGGCAGTTACATGGATTTGTCAGTGATGCTTCAGGAAGATAAGATTGCGGCTTATTTGCGGAGCGAGGGCAAGCCCTTTGATCCTTTGAAGGTCAAAAAAGACGACCACAAGATAGGCATGACAATTATATTTCACTATTGCAGTAGCTTGGAGTATCGCTATTCGTACAGTCAAAACATTGTGTTGGTAAGCTGGGATATTGTGTCATAAGGAAGGCAGAAGCCGTCCCCCACTTATGGAAGTGGGGGACATCTTCTGCCTTCGTTATTTTCGGGATTCGGGAGCAAACCTTTCGCACAGAGTTTTTACCATGGAAATATATAGCTCCTTGCAACGGGAGTATCAATAAAAATTTTATTAATTCATTCAAATTCTGGCGTGTTTCAAAAACAGCCATTTGATGTTTAAAAATCCTTTGAAAGAGCAAAAAGCAACACCCTCCTGTGCGGCATAAAATGCCGTTGAGTTTTCGCTTTTGTGTGCGAAATTTATGCAACTTGTTCCGCCATGTCTTTGTCCCAGAATCCATATTCCTCCAGCAGGTCAATGAATTCTGGCCACGGCTTGCCTGTAAGCAGCTCCAACGGGCTGTGGCCCTTTCTTGACGCAACCCTTGACCTACGGTACTTCTTCGCATTCATGTGAAGTTGAACCAGGCTATAAAAGTTCGATGAAACATGCCTCTTTATGTTCATGTAGGCACGAAGTCTGCCATTGACATTTTCGACCATGCTGCTGGCCCTCTTGATGCCGGTGACTATTTCATCATGCACTTTTTCAACATTGGCTAACTCCCCTGCCGGGATGAGGGCTGATGCCTGCCGGGGAAGTTTCGCATAGGCTTCGGACTCTTTGTTTACTGCCAATCTGCCATAGAGAAGGCGGAATACCTCCTCAGGCAGTCCCATAGCCTCAGCTTTCATGCTGAAATCACGGAACAGCCTGCTTATGAAAAGCATGATCGTAGGCAGCCGCTCTCTGAACCGCAGAATTTCACTGCTAAGCTTGTATGACCAGCTATAGCGGATTGACACAGCAAGCATCTCGTCAAGAATCCAATCCATTAGCTCCATCACCTCGTCATAGCTATAGCCGCTAAAGGAGACCATCTCACAGTGACTTTGATTATGAGCTAATCGGCTGGTACGAAACCCTTGATAGTCTTTTGTATGACTGCTATCTCGATGACAAAGCATTTGCAGAAATCATTATGGCCGACGAAACAGAGATTATCGGCAAAGACTGAGCATACCTCCACTAACTATGAATCCTACCAAAAAGATTCGCGTCGATGTCATACGAACAAATGGAAAACTATCACCTTCTTCCCAGACATCAATCAATCTTCAAGTCTTTTCCAAACATATAATACAGGTTGTTGTTCAGCAAAACTAAAAAAATGCCGCCCCGCTGGTTCGTAGCCAGTAGGGCGGCGGTTTATGTATATAGGGCTGTCTGGCTTACGCCTGGCAGACCTTGTGGGGGTTCAAAATGTTGTTGGGGTCGAAGACCTGCTTGATGCCCTGCATAAGCCTCAGGCTGGCTTCCGGCAGGGATTCTTTCAGATAGGGGCGCTTGGCAAGGCCGATGCCGTGCTCGCCGCTGACCTGACCCCGGAGTTCTCTTGCCTTTGCATACATGCTGGACATGGATTTATCCAGCATTTCCTGCCATTTATCCTCCGGCATATCATCTCTGAGGATATAGACATGGAGGTTGCCGTCACCTGCGTGGCCGAAGGACTTGATACGGATGCCCAGCTGCTGGCGCAGTTCATGGACGTATTCCACGAAGGCGTTGACCTTGTTCCTGGGAACCACCACATCAACTTCGTCCATCTCACTGGTGGAAGCCTTGATGGCTTCCAGGAAGGCGCCCCTGGTCTTCCAAACGGGAGTGCTGCGCTCCTCAGTGTCGGCAATGAGGATGTCGATAGCCCCCTGGTCCAGGCAGATCTGGGCGGTATCGTCATAATAGGAGGCGATTTCCTCCATGGTGTTGCCGTCGAATTTCAGCAGGAGATAGGCGTCCGCCTGATTGTCCGGGAACTTGCGGCCTAAGTATTCCTCTGCGTCAAGGATTACTTCCCTTTCCATAAACTCGATGGCCGTGGGCACGGACTTGGACTGGATGATGAGAGGCACCGTGCCGATGGCCTGTTCCAAAGTGGGATAAGGTACCAGCAGGCTCACAGTCTTCTTGGGCAGGGGCAGCAGTTTCAGCACCGCCTTGGTGACAAAGGCCAGGGTGCCCTCGGAGCCAATGACCATATCCTTCAGGTCGTAGCCGGAGCTGTTCTTCACCACCTTGCCCCCCAGCTGCAGGACTGTGCCGTCTGCCAGCACCACCTCAAGGGCACGGACGTAATCCCGGGTGACGCCGTATTTCACAGCCGTCATGCCACCAGCATTTGTGCTGATATTGCCGCCGATGGTGGCAGATTTCTCACCGGGGTCAGGGGGATAGTAGAAGCCCTTCTCCTCCACGAACCCCTTGAGTTCCATGAGCAGCACTCCCGGCTCCACCGTGAGGGTGAGATTTTCTTCGTCAAGTTCCAAAATATGGTTCATCAGGGTGGTATCTATCATGATGCCCTGCTCTACTGCCACGGAAGCACCCACCAGTCCCGTGCCCGCCCCCCGGGGGGTAACTGCAATATGATGCTCGTTGGCATAGGCCATAAGCCTTGACACTTCCTCTGTGGAAGTCACCCTGGCCACCAAAGTAGGATAGACCCGCTTGCTGGCCAGCTCGTCATGGCTGTATTCCTCATTTATTTCCTCGCCAAAGAGCAAGCGTTCCCTGTCTATGAAGCCGGCAATCGCCAGCAAATCTTCTTTTCCTACCTGCCTGTACTCACTCATGCGATTTCCCTCCCCTGCTTGATGCTGGCAATAAGCTGCGGCAGAATCTCATAGATATCTCCCACCACGGCATAGTTTGCCACCTTGAAAATGGCCGCCTTGGGGTCGGTATTGATGGCAAAGATTTCTTCGGAGTGCTCCATGCCAGCCACGAACTGGATGGCACCGGAGACACCGCAGGTGATGATGAGCTTGGGACGCACCGTGCGGCCCGAAAGGCCAATCTGGCGGCGCGGGTCCATCCAGCCGACTTCCACCAGGGGACGGGTACAGGCCACATCGCCCCCCAGGGCCTCGGCCAGTTCTTCCACCAGAGCAAGGTCTTCCTTCTTCTTGACACCTCGCCCTGCCACTACCAGCACATCGGCATGCTCGATGCTCTTTTCCCTGGGCTTCTTGGTGATGCCCAGCACCTCGATGCGGGAGGAAAGCTCCTCCTTCACCTCCAAAGGCACAATCACGCCCTGTGCCTCCTTGGACCGCTCAGGCGCCTCCATGATCTTGTAGCGCACAGTGGCCATCTGAGGACGTGTATTGGGAGTAAGAATCTCAGCCATGATATTGCCGCCGAAGGCCGGGCGAATCTGCACCAGATCGCTGTTCTCATGAATGTCCAGCACCGTGCAGTCAGCCGTGAGCCCCGTATGGAAACGGGCTGCCACCCTGGGGGCCAGCTGCCTCCCCACAGGGGTAGCACCCACCAGGATAGCCGCAGGCTGAACCTGGCGGATAAAGCTCTCAAAGACCTTGGCGTAAATCTCGATATTGAATTGGGATAGTACAGGCTTGTCACAGACAAAGACCTTGTCCACCCCATAATGGCGCAGCTCCTCCGCTCCGCTGCCGATATTCTCTCCCATGAAAAGGGCAAAGACCTGCTGATGGATCTTGTCTGCCAGCTCACGGGCCTTGCCCAGCAGCTCAAAAGATACGGGATGGATGCGTCCGTCCACATGGTCTATATACACGGCAATCCCCTGCCACTTGCTCTTGTCTACAGCGGGTTCCGGGGCATCCTCCACAAACTCCACCGCACCGCCGCTCTTCTTCACGCAGAGCTTGCACATGCGGCAGGCAGCGCCTATCTCCACCTTGCCCTCGCTGGCGGTCATGGCACCAAAGGGACAGATAGAAACCAGCGCAGCAATATCTTCAATCTTTTCCTGATGAATTACCAATTTGCCCATACTTTCATCTCCCATTGAGTCAGGAGTTTTCTCCTAAACACCTTAGCACTGCTCACGCTATATACTTGTGACTCTTCAAATGCTGATATATCTTCCGTGCCAGCTCCTCGCCGGTGCCCTCCCAAGTCTCCCGCGCCTTGTGTATCTCCGGCGGAAAAATCCTCTGCACCTGGGTGGGAGAACCGTTCAACCCATAGTGGTGCTCGTCCTTGTCTTCCATATCATTCAGCGTATAGGTAACTATCTCTCTATTGGCAGTCTCCTTGCCCTTCTTATACGAAGGCAGCCGCGGTTCATATATATCCTTCTGCACCGTCAGCAAGCAGGGGAAGGCAACCTTCAGGGACTCCACATCCTCAGACATCTCCATGTCTACCATGACGGCGCCATCCTCTACTCCCTTCACCGCCTTCACATTGCAGACGCAGGGAATGCCCAGCTGCTCGGACACCTCCGGCCCTACCTGGGCAGTGTCCCCATCAGTGGTCTGAAGGCCGCAGATAATCAGGTCAAACTTGCCAAAGCGCTTGATGCCCTGGGATAGGGTATAGCTGGTGGCCAGCACATCTGCCCCGCCAAATTTCCTGTCGGTGATCAGGCAGCCCTTGTCAGCCCCCATGGCAAAGGCCTCGTATATGATGGACTTGGCAGGAGGCGGACCCATGGTAAGGACGCTCAGGCTGCCCCCATACTGCTCCTTCAGCCGCAGCCCTGTCTCCAAGGCAAATAAGTCGTAAGGATTCATCTTGGCATCCGCGCCATTGCGCTTGAGCACCCCCGTCACCGGGTCCACTTCAACTTTATTAGAACCTGGTACCTGCTTGATACAAACTAAAATATCCATCGTTGCTCACCCTCCTTATCGCCTGTAATTCGTCATACGAATTTATTCTCCTGCTAAAAATTGAATAAATTTTTCTATCAATTGTGAAATAACTAACTTACTGATAGAACAAGAGCGAATCATAACCAAAATCTGGTATAAGCAGATGAAAAAACCTCCCTCAATGAGGGAGGCTTGAAAATACTTAGCTCAACCGGATAACCCCGGGCCGATCAATGCGCCAGTTCCCCAGCACAGCCTTGAAAATAGCGGGCAGCTTCACCTGATAGCCGCTGTATGTAGTGCCCCGTTCGTAATTGGAAGCAAACGTCTCCTTCATGCCCTGATGTTCATGTGCATCTGAATTATAGGGCTTGATGGGGTTAGGCACCACAGCATACTTGCCGGGACCTGCTCCCTCTATGGTCATGGCCCAGAGGTTGCTCTGCAGGATATCCCCTATCACCACGAACTTAGGCTGCTCTGTCATCTTGTCGATTTCCGTAAAGGCCAGCATAGCCAGATGATACCTGTCCACAAACTGCTCGCAGGCCTGTTTGTAACGCGGCTGGTTCATATTGGCAGCCAGGCCGTTGAATTCATCCACCATGGCCTGCCAGGGAGTCTTTTCATCAGGCACTTCCTTGGTGACAGCAGCAGCCTCCTTGTCGGAGAGCTTTTCTGCCGTAGCCTCGGCCTCGGCCCGTTCCACGGCCTTTTCCAGCTTTTCCAGCGCCTCTGCGTCCATTTCCTCCCCCTCTTTCAGGGTGGGGATAAGGCCGGCTCTGCCCAGGCGGTTGGCAGCCATGGTAGCTTTGAGCTTGATTTCTTCCTTGCGCAGGCGCGATTCCACATCCTTGAGGCGGTCTTTCATCTTGTCGTATTCATCCATGAAAGACTGCATCCTGACGTATTTCTTCTGTCCTTCCTGCATCATAGTCCAGGCGTAAGCCGCAAAGACAAAGGCCAGTATGCTGACGGTGAGACAGACAAATATCAAGAGATCCCTCAGCATGGGAGAAAAAATCCCGTCCGACATCTCTTTCCCTCCTTATCAAAGCTCCTGCGGCTCAGCCGTTGCTTTCACAGAATTTTCTCCACACCGCCCGATAGGCGGCCTCCAGCTCCTGCATATATCCCTTCATATCCATCAGCGGGGATTTCAGCACGTTGGCACGCAGCCCCGAATGGTAAGCCCCTATAAGCTGGGGAGAATTGCCTATCTGCACTGCCCTGCGCACGTAGTTGATATCATTTTCCACCACCAGTTCCTCAACCCCGGCGTTCACCAGGATGCTGGCTCCAAAACGGGAACCGTGGCTTCTGCCCCTGAGGGTTATCACCGGCACCCCCATGAAAAGGGCCTCGCAGGTGGTAGCACCGCCATTGTAAGGCGCGGGATCCAGGGCGATATCGATATCCCGGTACTGCTCCATGTAATCCGGGCTGTAAGGGCGGAATTCAACTCTTGCCAGCTCAAAATTCAACTTCTGGAGCCGCTGGCGCAAGATCTGCTGCCCCGAGGGAATACTGCAGATCTTGCTCTTGATGACCAGCTTGGAATTGCGCACCTGGTCAAGGATGCCCCGCCAAAGCAGCAGCATCTCGTCCGTGACCTTGGCAAAATTGTTGAAACTGCCAAAGGTCACATAGCCATTCCTGAGCACTGGCGCCTCACTGCCCGCATCAGGCAGTTCGCGCACAAAACCGGGAGCATAGCAGAGATGTGAATGGGGCAGGCGTATAATCTTTTCCGTAAAGGCAGAAGCCGCTCCGTCATCCCCGGTAGGCAGGCAGGTCTCGTCTGACAGGAAATAGTCAACAGCCGGAACACCTGTAGTGTTCATATAGCCAATGCCCGCAATCTGCACCGGCGCAGGCCGGTAAGCGGTAATGGGCAAAGTGGAATTCTGGGTGTGCCCCGAAAGATCCACCAGTATATCAATGCCATCCTCAGCAATGAGCCGGGCCGCTGTGCGGGGGCTCCTGCCCCGGAGGTCCCGCCAGCTGATGGGGCCGGAGCGAAGCCTTTTGGTGACCTCATCTGCCCTGCCGGTGGAATAACAATAGACCATGAATTTGCTGCCGTCAAATTTTTTCAGCAGCGGGGCCAGGAAATATGATACAGCGTGCTCCCGGAAGTCCGGTGAAATATAGCCGATGCGCAGCTTCTTCTCCGGCAGACGGGCAACTTCAGCGTGCTGGTAGGGCACAGCCTCCTGCACTTCCGCGTATTTCTTCGCCGCCAGATAGCTCTCACGCAAGCCCTGCTCCCGGTAGTTCCTCATAAAGAGATACTTGCTGTAGTAATCAGCCTGTTCCTCTTTTGTTTCAGACATTCTGGCCAGGGCCAGCAACTCCTTGCCTGCCCCCTCCGGGTCAGCCGCCAGATACATGGCATCGGTGAGCCACCCCCGTGACTTCATCAGAATATAGCCAAGAGCCCCATAATAATCATCCTCCGGCTCCAAAGCCGCCTGCTTCTGGCTGCACTCTGCCGCCAGGTCTTTCAAACAGGGAATGGCCTTATCCAGCTGGAAGTCCTGGGCCCAAAGCCCCCCCTGTACCAGCCTGCCCCGCAGATGGCGGGGACGGGCCTTGAGGATTTCTTCAACCAGAGCCTCGGCTTCGTCTGTTTCCCCTGTATACAAAGCCGCCTCGGCCATCACAGCCGCCCCGTCCATGCCGGAAGGATCAAGCTGCCAAAGTTCCTTGGCGCAGGCCCGCATCCCCTTGGGGTCGCCCTCCCGGGCAAATTTGTCGGCCAGTTTCAGCCAGTTCAGCTTCTCATGATTCATCTCTATCTATCCCACCACTAAGTCTATAATACACTATTCATTATATTATACACTAAAAGGGCATTTTCCTGCCAAAAAAATAAGCGCCACAGGGACGCTCACACTTAAATTTTTCAAAAACGTCCTAAACCTCCGGGCAAAGCTCCTCCCCGTACTCCTTGACAAAGATTTTGCGGTAGCCCTTGTAGGAAGAAGCCAGGGGCTTTTCCTTGGGGCAGTGGATGCACCAGAAGTCCTGCTCCTGATTTGGCACCACCACTTTGTACCCTGCCCGCTGCATTTCCATGCACATGGAAGTGTCATACATGTGCCAGCCGGTAAAGAGGTCTTCCCGCCAGGGTATGTCATACTGAGTTGCCAGGAACAGGCCGTCCACCGCCTGCAAGTCCTGATAAAGCCCCTCCGGCTCCCGGCAGTGAGAGTCCACCACACTTTCCGGCTCACAGGCGTGGAGCACCCGGCCATAGGTGCGCAGTCCGTCCCACCAGACCCCAGTGGAAGGCAGGCTCCTGCATCCGATGACCCCCACCAAGCCGATTTCCGGGTGGGCGAACAGGCTGAGCAAGTCTGCCACCAGCTTCTTGTTCACCACCAGTGTATCCTGATGTAGATAGACCTTGTACTTCGCATCGCTGGCCCGCTGTCCCGCATTATATCCCGCACACATGGACGCCGCCCCCCGCTGGGGCAGGTATTCTGCCGTGAACCCCTCCGGCAGGTCAAGGTGCTGCAAATACAGCAGGCACTCGCTGTACCACTCCTCGCTGTTGACGCAGGTGATAAAGGCTATTTTCTTCTCATCCAGCTTTCTCGCCCCTATCTCTCCCATGCTTCCATCTCCCCTATGAGTTCAAGACGTTCCTCTACCTTATCCCCCAAAGTTTCCGACCCAAAGCGCAAGTTCGCAAAGAACGCTTCAGGGTGAAACACGGCTTCGTGGATGAATTCCCCCGCATAATCTGAAAAAAGCTTCAGCTCCTGCCACAAGTCCCAGAATTCCCGGCAGGATTCTGTCAGTTCCACCTCATATTCAATCCTGTGCAGCAGGCGGCTGAGCTGCTTCCTGTCCTCTGCGGTATACATGGACTTCAAAAGCGCCATCTCCGGCATGGAGCGGTCAGCCCTGACCAGCCAGTATTCCGTTTCCAGATCGTCCCCCACATTCTCAAAGCCGGCCGCCAGAAGTCCCTCCAGCACCCCCGCAGGAGCCTGCCGCTTCTGCCCGTGGCAATGGACATTCTTGTAAAAAGAAGCATAAAGCAGCCGCTCAAACTCCGGCCGGGCAAAGAGACGGGACACCACCTGATAATAGTGCCCATCCCTAAGTTCCTCAAGCACAGACCAATGGCGGATATTGCGGAAACTGGTGAGAAAAGCCCCCGTTTCCTTGAGATATGTTGAGAACCCCGCCGCTATGTCCTGAGGATTGCCAGCCCGCTCCAAGGTGAGGTCGGAGATGATGTAATCCAAAGACTGAAGTGGAAATGGCAGCCGCTCAGAGAGGTAGTCCATGCAATGGAACTCAACATCCAAACCAGACGGCAGCTCATCAAGAGCATCTTCCTCATCGGCTACGGCCAAGAGCCTGGCAGAAGGAAACATTTCTCGCAGCTTTGGGAGGTAACTGACGCTCTCAACTACCAGGATTGTAACTGGCAAGGCTGACGGCTGCAGGAAATATAAAAGTTCCGGCTCTATTTTTTCAGGCATACGACCTCTGGTCCCCCCTTCCACCACCTTCGGTGGTCCCCCTCCCCCGCAAGCGGTGGAGGTAAAACCTGCTATACACGTTCTCCTTCGAACTCCCGAACCCCGGCGCCCATGGATGGGCGCTCCCGCGGCCGTTGGATTTCAGGATGAAATGCAAGGCCGCGTAAACATGCCACCGGCATGTATACCTTTTAGTTCTTTTCTTTGCATCAAAGAAAAGAACGGCCGCAGGCCTACCGCAGGCCTACCCACGGCGGCCGTGGTACAAGCACCACGGCTCCTCCGCCATATAATCCCCATCGTGGTAACAAGCCGCCCGTGCCCTGCATCCGCCGCAAACTCCCTTATAGCGGCAAGCCCCACAGCCTCCACTGTACTGAAGTGTACGAAGTTTTTTCAGTACTTCGTTGTTTGCCCAAATCTCATCAAAAGGCGTCTCCCTCACATCTCCCAATTCCATATTGAGATAAGCACAAGGCTGCACCTTACCCCTGGGACTGATAATGCAGTAAGACAACCCCGCCAGACACCCTCTGGTGAACCGGCTCTTGATCCCCAGTTGATCCGCAATCCGCAAGAACTGTGGCGCACAGGTGGGCTTAAGCTCTATCTCCACTTCCTGCTGCTTCTTCATGATGCGGGTGAGCACTTCCTCATACTGCTCCGCCCTCAGGGATTCCTCCTCGATGGTCTTGGCTCTCCCCGTGGGCACCAAAAAGAAGAAATGATGAGCCTTGGCCCCGATCTCCACGGCAAAATCCGTCATAGCCTCAAGTTCGCTTTGGTTCCAATCCATCACCGTAGTGTGTATCTGGAAGGGCAGGCCTGCCTCACGGCAGTTCTTCATGCCCTGCACCGCCCCCTCCCAGGCACCGGGGAAGGCGCGGAACTTGTTGTGCTTCTCCTTGTCCAGGGAGTCAAGGGAAATGCCCATGCCCTTGGCCCCGGCTTCCTTCAGCTTCTTCGCCATATCCAGCGTAATCAACGTGCCGTTGGTGCCAAAGACAGGAATGAGATTCAAATCAGAAGCAAACTTCACTAACTCCAGGATATCCGGCCGCATGAGAGGTTCACCGCCGGAGAAAATCATGATTTTGAAGCCAGCTTTGGCAATCTCCGTCAGCAGCTTCTTCGCCTCGGCGGTGGAAAGCTCCTCTTCCGCCTTGCAGCCTGCTTCACGATAGCAGTGGGCGCAGAACATATTGCAGGCATTGGTGGTATTCCAGGAAACGATTTTCACCGGGCCGCCATGGCCGTGGGGATGTCCCCCGGGATGACCAGGGTGGCCCGTATGTCCGCCAGTGATTCCTTCAGGCATGGTCATTTGGCTGCCCCCTCTCCCGTCAGGCCAATCTCTTCATCAGTGAGGTAGCAGGAGGGGTCGCTTTCCCAGAAATCTCCCGTGCGGGCTTCGGCTCTGGTGCGGAAGTTGCCATTGCAATTGTCCAGGAACTTGCACCTGGCGCAGCGGCCCTTGAGCAAAGGCTTCCTGTCCTTCAGCCCTGCCATGATAGGATTGGAGGTATCGCTCCAGATATCCCCGAACTTTCTCTCCCGCACATTGCCGAAGGTGTGATGCTGAGTGAACTGGTCAGGATGCACATATCCCAGAGGGTCCACCTCGCCGAAGGCAATGCCGGAGCGATTGCCGCCGTTCATGGAGATATACTCCTTGATCTTGGCAGCAGTATCATCCTCCCCCTCGGAAAGGGCCTTGAGGTACATATATACCCCGTCGCAGTGGTTGTCCACCGTGAGGATTTCCTTTTCCAGACCCCTGGCCTCGAAATCCTTGGTGCGGCGAATGATGGTATCCATAGCCCGGCGGGATTCCTCCGGAGTAACATCCTGATCCATCATGCCCGCCCCCCGGCCGGAGTAAACAAGGTGGTAGAAGCAGACACGGTTGATGCCCTTTTCCTCGATGAAATCGAAAATTTTGTCCAGCTCCATGATATTGTGGTGGTTGATGGTAAAGCGCAGGCCAACCCGCTGGCCCACTGCCACGCAGTTCTCAATGCCGGCCATGGCCTTCTCATAGGCTCCTTCCACCCCGCGGAACTTGTCATTGACGTCCTTGAGACCATCCAGGGAAATGCCCACATAGCCCACGCCGATATCCTTGATGCGCTGGGCAACTTCACGGGTAATGAGGGTGCCATTGGTAGAGAGGGTGGGACGAACCCCCTTCTCTGCCGCATACTCAGCCAGCTCAAAGAAATCCGGGCGGATCAGCGGTTCCCCGCCAGAGAACAGCAGCACAGGCACGTTGAAGTCTGCCAGGTCATCTATGAACTTCCTGGCCTCTTCCGTGGTCAGCTCGTCCTTGTACTTCTGGGCATCGGACTGCATATAGCAGTGCATGCACTTCAAATTGCAGGTCTTGGTGGAATTCCAAACCACCACCGGCCCCATGCCCTCAGCCGCCCCATTCCGCATGGAGTGGGCATTCTTCGTATAGCGGAGCTGGTCTCCGTAGTATTCCCTGGCAAACAAAAGCTTCGTTACGCTGATCAAAATAAAACACTCTCCTAAATCCTATTGTCACTTCCATGCCTTCCCCTTGAGGGGAAGGTGGCAGTCCGAAGGACTGACGAATGAGGTGCCAATGAGCTCGATATGACACCTCATCCAGTAAGCACTCCACCTCATCCGCCCCTAACGGGGCACCTTCCCCTCAAGGGGAAGGCTTTTTACTCCTTCCGTATCCCATTTAATAGCAAACAAGTCTTCATAGCCACATTATCCCTGAAGGGAATCTCCAACTTGCTGAAGGCCGCTGCCTGGTAGATGGAATGCAGCATTTCTGCTATCAGTTCTGCCGGCACATCATTGCGGATTTCCCCAGCCAGCTGCCCCTGGCTGATGATTTCCTCAAAAATGCCCTTGAACCCCGGCGTTGCAGAACCATGTTCCGCTTCCTGCGGACGGGGCTCTGCCGCCCTTTCCGAAGCCGCAAGGAACAAGGGCAGCACATAGCGGTTCTCATCCAGAAAGGACGCCGTGGCCTTGATGCCCGCCGCCAGCAGGTCAACAGAGGTCCCACCCGCTTCCTTCTCAGACCGGACTGCCGCCTCCACCATCTCCACGGAATCTCCCAGCAGGGCCATCAGCACTTCTTCCTTAGACTGGAAGTAATTATAGAAGGTGCCCGTACCCAAATCTGCCGCATTCATGATATCAGCCACCGAGGTTTCCTTATAACCCCGGGTGGCAAACTGCTGCTGGGCAGCCTTTAAGATGGCCTGCCGGGAAAGCTGCTTCTTTCTCTCCCGACGGCCCATTGCTTCTGCCATCGTCTTTCTCTCCCATCTATGAATAATGAATCCATCTCCATTGATGAAGCTAACTGTCTATTATTTCATTGTAACTGAAAACTATGGCGATTGAAAGAAAAAGATGAATTATATTCATAAATTTATTTTTTCGTCACCAAATTCAATAATCCTGCTCCTGCAAAATAAAAAACACCGCCGAGGAAATAATCCTCTGACGGTGTATCGCCCTAAATTAAAATATGTATGATTGCTTACTGAATCTGGTAAACCTTGGCATTGGAACGTGACCAATAGTTCACCGCATCCTGATAACCCAAAGTCCAGCGGCCGCTGGTTTCATTGCGGGTAAGGCTGATGCCATAATAGCACTTGGCAAAGACGGAAACCTCGCGGGTGTTGGCCTCGCGGATAAGCTCCCTCATGGTGTCCTCAATAAAAGCAGTGCGGGACTTCCAGGCAGCCTGCTCCTTGAGATTGTACTTGCCAGTCTTGAATTTGAACAATTTATTGGTAGCCTTGTTCACAGCTAAGACCATTTTTTCTCTCCCTTTCCTTCCTTTAACCAACTGCGGCCAAAATAATGCTGGACTATAAATTGTATTGTTTTCTTGAGCAACTCTCTTTCACTTGCCATATTTTACCCCAAAAGTCCTAATTTCGCAAGTAAAAAATTCTAAATCCACATTGATATTAACACAATTTCATATATCATCCTGACTAAAATTCCGATTGATTTTTCTCTCCCATGTTGTAAAATAAATATGCACACTTTTAATTAAGTAAGCAGGAAAACACAGCAGATACGGCGAAATTATAGGAATCATATTGATTGTGCTCGTTCTCATTAGGCACAAAATCAGATATACGCACATTTTTCTAATCCGAGAAAAAGGAGTAACAAGATAATGGTTACTATCAAACAGATAGCAGAGCTCTGCGGCGTCTCCCGGGGCACCGTGGACAGAGTAGTGAACCGGCGGGGCAAAGTCAAGCCGGAAAAGGAGCAGCTTATCCTCGAGACCATGCGGAAGCTGAACTACCAGCCCAACCCCGCAGGCAGAGCCCTGGCCGCCCGCAAGAAATCCCCCATCGTGGGCGTGCTGATTCCCTCCATCGGCATCCACTTCTTCGATGACGTACTCTCTTCCATGCAGAAAGCTGCGAAAAAATATGATTCTTACGGCCTAAAAGTCATCTGGCGCAGCATGAGGGGCTACAGCGTAGAGGAGCAGTGCCGCCTCATCGACGAGCTTTCCCCCCAGGTGCAGGCCCTCATCATCAACCCGGTGGATCACCCCAGCGTGGTACGCAGGCTCAACGCCCTCATAGATGACGGCATTGTCATCATCACCATCAACAACGATGCCCCGGGACTTTCCCGCCACACTTATGTAGGCTCCGACTATCTGGAAGGGGGACGCACGGCAGGGGCGCTGCTGCGCATGATCGGGCCGGAGAAGCTCAATGTGGGCGTGCTCTTAGGCTCACTTTCCATGCTGGGCCATCGTCAAAGGCTGGACGGCTTCCGGGAAACCATGGGGGACAGATGCAACATCCTCTCCATCCACGAGACGGAAGATGATGACATGATTGCCTACGAGCAGGTAACCCAGCTTCTGAAAAACGAGCCGAATATCAATGCCCTCTTTGTCATATCCTCCGGTGCCTCTTACGGTGCCAGCCGTGCCGTACTGGCGGCGGGCCTGGCAGGGAAAATCACCATCATCGTCTTCGATACCATTCCCACCACCATCCGCATGATGCAGCAAGGCATCATCCAGGCCGCCCTCTACCAGCACCCCCACGAACAAGGCCGCCGCGCCATGCAGATAGCCTTCGACTATCTGGTGAATGGGACGCCGCCAGACCGGGATCGTTACATCATGCGCAATGAGATACGCATATTGCAGAATGCAGAAGATTAAACCTTGGGGCTGTTGCATGAGTGTAATTCCACTTATGCACAGCCCCTTTTCCTTGTTGATGTATAAGAAGTTCCTATTCGTTGTAAAATCCACTAAAAATGAGCACAAGATACCAGGCGGTCTAAAAATCGCCTTTTTTCTTGTGCTCTTATTTTGTATTCAGGCTGCGTTATTCACAGGGAACAGGTGCTGGCCTGCTCTGTCTGACTGGATTTTGCAGTGCAGCTTTTGAATATTGTAAGCCATAGCCACCAGCATGATCTCAACAAGGACATTTGCTGTGCCGCGGCTCAGGAACCTTCGGAAATTCATGTCCGCCTTCATCATTGCAAATGCACCTTCTGCCTGTATGCTTCGGTTTATGCGCAGTTGTACTCCTTCTTTTGAGGTTATACGTTCCAAATCTTCCTGACGTTGGCGCAGAAACTGTTTGGATACTTCAAAGTGCTTGGTTCTCTCCTCCAGCGGGGTCTTGCAATGGTTTCCGTGTATGCACTGGCTCTTCAGCGGGCAATTGCCGCAATCCGCAGAACTGTAAAGGGTTATATTTCTTTTGAATCCTGTCCGGCTGCTGCGTACGAATTCCTTTGCAGCTGCAAGCTTCCTGCCCTGGGCGCATAAATAGGCATCTTCTTCTGGCAGATAGGTCATATTCTCCCTGCGCCCGATATCCTTTTTCCATTTTCTTGTCTTGCTCTTCTCATAATTGCTGGGCTTTATGAAGGCGCGCTGCCCGTTGGTCTCAAGATAGAGGTAGTTCTCTTCGCTTTCGTATCCTGCATCCGCAACCACATTGGGATAGCGGCGCTGCAGATGTTTCTCCATATCCTGAAGGAAAGGAATGAGTGTGGTTGTATCTGTAGGCTGGGGACCGACCGATGCCCATGTGATGAATTCAGAGTCCGTACCGCACTGGATGTTGTAGGCGGGCTTAAGCTGGCCGTTCTTCATGGCATCTTCCTTCATGCGCATGAAGGTGGCATCCGTGTCTGTCTTGGCAAAGCTATTGCGGTTGCCTAGAATGTGCAGATATGTATTGTATTTTTTGAGCCGGGCAATGAACTCGTCCAGCTGCTCCATTGTTTTCTGCAGGGCAGTCTTGCGCTTGCCCGTTCCCTTGACGAAGATGATGTCCTGCGCCTTCTGGCATGCCTTGAGCTTGCGGCGGAGCTTTTTGAGGTGCCTGACATGGATTTCATCGCCGTAATGCAGAGAAAGCGTGAACGCTTCCCTGGCTTTGCTGACAAAGGCAGGAAGCTTTGCCATGAGCTTGGCTTTGTTTTTAAGGACAGCCTTCTTCCAGACAAATTTATACTTGTTGGAGAAAGACTCAATCTTTGTTCCGTCAATGAAGATGTCTTTAAGGGAAATGACACCGAACTGTTCAAGCAGGAAGTCCATCTGGGCAAACAGTTCCTTGATGCAGGGGGCCAGATGTTTGGAACGGAATCTTGAGATGGTAACATGGTCAGGGGCCGGCTTGCCTTCCAGCAGGTACATGAAGTTGATGTCCCTTCGGCAGGCAGTCTCGATCCTGCGTGAGCTGAAAATATGGTTCATTCCGGCATAAACAAGGATGGCCAGCATCTGCCTGGGCGACGCCAGATTTCGATCTATCCTTTGATAGGTCTCCTCCAGTGACTTTATATCCATACCTCCAATGCAGTGGCGAAGCAGGCGGACGGGGTCATCTTTGCTAACCTGAAATTCAAGATTTAAGGGGAGAAACAGTTGATAATTCTCTCCTAAAGACGTATACTCTTTCTGTGAATTTGGTTTTTGCATACCTAAATTCTACACCTAATCCCGGGGCTTGAATGTCCCGGGATTATCTTTTTGCATAAAAAATGAGGCTGCTGCACGTTTGGATTACGTGCAACAGCCCCTTTTTAATTTCCTCCATACACGACAAAGGCAGCCTCGACTGAGGCTGCCTTTGTCGTTAGGATTTATATGAGAAAAAGAGTGTGGAGAAAGCTGATTAAAGGATTTCCACCAGGTCCATGCCCAGCATCACGCCGAGATCATGGAGCTGCTGGGGAGTAAGGGTAAAGGACAGGACGGTGTGATGTCCGCCGCCAGCCCTCATCCACTCCTCGGAGCCTTTCTTGAGGCCCACGGTGGGAGTCCAGAGCTGCTTGGCTACAGGGAGATGGGGAGTCTCTGCCTCAGCCTTGCGGCAATCTACCGGGTAGTAGATCAGGCGGAAGCCATCCCGGAAATCAGCCACGGTGACATCCACGGCCTTGCCGTCTGCACCGGTGAACACCAGGCGGGCAGGGTCATCCTTGCCGCCGATATCCAGCGGGTGGACTTCAACCTTCGGCTTGTCGCTGGCAATGGTGGGATCCACCTCCAGCATGTGAGCGCCCAGAATAGCCTCATGGCCCTTGCGGAGGTCAAGAGTATAATCCTCCATGAAGACAGTGCGGTCATTGTGAGCCATGATCTTCAACAGGCGGGTGAGAGCCGCATGCTTCCAGTCACCCTCAGCGCCAAAGCCGTAGCCCTCAGCCATGAGAAGCTGGGCAGCCAGGCCCGGCAGCTGCTTGAGGCCTTTGAGGTCCTGGAAGTTGGTGCAGAAGGCGGTGTAACCCCTGTCATCCAGGAACTTCTTGATACCCAGATACTCCCGCAGCTGATATCTCACAGATTCGGTGAATTTGGCAGCATCGTTATGCTGGGGAGCCAGGTCATACTTGTTGCGCAGTTCCTGATACTCCCTGTCAATATCCTCTTCGGAAACAGCGTCAATAACTTCTACCAGATCGCCTACCGGCCAGTAATCCACCGTCCAGCCCAGCTGGATCTGAGCCTGCACCTTGTCACCCTCGGTGACAGCCACATCACGCATGGTGTCGCCAAAGCGGCAGACCTTCAGCTTGAAGCTCTCGTTGTAGGCCACGGCCACATCCTGCCAGCTGGCAATCTCAGCCTGCACCTCTTCATCGCCCCAGAAGCCGTAGACAATCTTGTTCTTGAGGTTCAGACGGCTGTTGAGGTAAGCATACTCACGGTCGCCATGGGCACTCTGGTTCAGGTTCATGTAATCGAAATCAATGGTATCGTAGGGAATATCCTGACGATACTGGGTAGCCAGATGCAGGAGTGGCTTCTGCAGCAGCACCGTGCCGCGAATCCAGTTCTTGGCCGGAGAGAAAGTATGCATCCAGGTGATGACGCCTGCCACTTCCTCGTGGTAGTTCACATCCTTCATGAACTGGGTGATGCCGTCAGCCGTGGTCATGACCCCCTTGCAGACCACCTTATAGGGCAGGGACCCGCTCTCATTGAGCTTCTTGACGATATCCTCTGCATCACGGGCCACATTCTTCAGCTGCTCCTCACCATAAAGGAACTGGCTGCCAGCCACAAACCAAAATTCATAATCAGGTAATTTAAGCATTTGTAAAACTCCTTTTTCTAGTTAAGCTACAGTAAAGGTGAGTGCCAAGGCCTCCACCGCTTGCGGGGGGCGCGTAAGCGCGGGAGCCCGGTGGGCTCCCTGGAGGGGGACCGTCGAAGACGGTGGAAGGGGGAAAATCAACCGAACAAGTATCCTTCGAAGTCACCTATTCGCCCCCTGGCCCCCCCCTTCCGTCAGCCCTTTGGGCTGCCACCTCCCCCGCAAGCGGTGGAGGTAAGGACTGCTATACACTTTGCCCTTATAAAATTTCAGTGCCAATCATAACATCAAAGCATCTGTCCCGCTGCCAACATCACTCGTTAATGCACTCCCCAGCCATGCGTTCTAATCTAAGCCCCTCTTTATAAGCCTTGATATAAGCCTTGGCCCCTTCGCGTCCCTCTGCCATAGGTGGCAGGGTCGAACTCTTTGCTTCGGCAAAAATATTCTTCTCCAAGAAGTCCGGCAAACTCTCATTTGCCCCCTTCTTGTTAAGGAAGAGCGCCAGCACCGCCATGCCCCAGGGACCGCCGCTGCCTGCAGTCTCCATCACCGTGATGGGAATCCCCAGGAGGTCAGCCAGCGCCTGCTGGGCAATCTCCGGGGTTTTCAGGAGACCACCCTGAGCCACCATGGCTTCAGCCTCCACGTGCTCCTCTTCTGTGAGCACCTGCATGCCCACAGCCAAGGGTGCCAGCGCACCGTAAAGCTGGGTCAGCATGAACTCCGGCAGATGCATCTTCGCCTTCGGCCCTCTGACGAACAAGGGACGGCCTGCCTCCACCCTGGTCACATTCTCCCCGGACAGGCAGCTGTAGTTGAGAAGCCCCCCTGCATCACGACGGGCGCTCTTGCTGTGAGTCAATAGCAGGCTGTAGAGCTTGCCCCCCTTCACATCGGAGCCCACAAGGGTGGCAAATTCCTCGAAGAGTCCCACCCAGGCATTGAGATCAGAGGTGCAGTTATTGGTGTGCACCATGGCCACAGGAGCCCCATCCGGGGTCATGACCACATCTATGTCCTCATGCACAGCAGCAAGCGGCGCACTGAGCACATTCATGGAGAAAGCGGAGGTGCCTACAGAGATATTGCCCGTGCCAGGGCGCACCGCATTGGTGGCCACCATGCCCGTGCCAGCATCCCCTTCCGGAGGAGCGCAGGGAGCGCCCGGTTCCAAAGCCCCCGTGGGGTCAAGGAGTTTTGCACCTTCTTCAGTGATATGACCTGCCACGGTGCCAGCGGCCTTGACCTCTGGCAGGAGCTCTGCCAAACGCCAGTCAAAACGGCTGACCTCAGTTAGCTGCTGGAACTTCAAAACCATTTCTGCATCGTAGCCCCCGGTGGCAGCGTCGATGGGGAACATGCCTGAGGCATCCCCCACACCAAGCACCTTTTCACCAGTCAGCTGCCAATGCACGTAGCCAGCCAGAGTGGTAAGGAAGGAAAGCCTTGGCACCTCAGGTTCTTCATTCAATATCGCCTGATAGAGATGGGCTATGCTCCACCGCTGGGGAATATTGAACCCCAGAAGTTCCGTGAGTTTCCGGGCTGCTTCCCCGGTGATATTGTTCCGCCAGGTGCGGAACTGGGCCAGCTGCTCTCCCTTTGCGTCAAAAGCCAGATACCCGTGCATCATGGCGCTGACGCCGAAACTGCCGATTTTCGTGAGCTTCACGCCATACGTCTCCTGCACCTGGGCAGCCAAGGCGGCATAGCAGGACTGGATCCCTTTCCAGACCTCATCCAAAGAATATGTCCAAATCCCTTCCACCAGCTGATTTTCCCAGCCATAACTGCCTTCGGCAATCACCCGGGCTTCTCCATCCACCAGCACCGCCTTGATATTAGTAGAGCCAAGCTCCAGCCCCAGAGCCGTGTCACCATCGTTAAGTGCCTTTACAATCTCTTCCTTTGCCAACTCAATCCACTCCTTAGCCGTTCTTCTTGCTCTTGAAATGCAGGTCAATGGCAACGGCTGCCAACAGGACCAAGCCTTTTACCACTCTCTGGACATCAACAGACCAGCCCAGGAGGGACATGCCATTGTTCAAGACACCCATGATCAGTGCACCTACCACGGCGCCAGTAACGGTGCCTTCGCCGCCGGGCACTGCGGTGCCGCCGATATAGCAGGCTGCGATGGCGTCCATCTCGAACATATCACCAGCCTTAGGAGTTGCAGAAGCATTGCGGGCGGTGAGGATAACACCGGCCAGGCCTGCCAGGATGCCCATGTTCACATAGATCCAGAACATGACCTTGTTGACCTTGATACCAGAGAGAGCTGCAGCCTTCCTGTTGCCGCCCACGGCGTAAATCTGACGACCGGGCACGGTGCGGTTGGTAAGGAAAGCATAGAAAGCCACGAGGACTGCCACAATCATGAGCACCAGAGGCAGACCCATGTACATAGCAAGCTTCACAGTGAAGAAGTTCACGATGGCGATGGAAACGCCAACCTTGAAGATGGAAGCTCCCAAAGAGGGAACCTCAAAGCCGTTCTTGGCCTTGTTCCTGCGGGAACGGATTTCCATGAAGACAATCAGGGCAGAGAGCAGAACGCCTGCAGTGAGAGCCAGCAGCTCAAACTTCATGCCGCCGATGGTCGTGAAGAACTGAGGCATGTAGCCTGCACCAATCTGGGTGAATTCCTGGGGCAGGGGGCCTTTGGTCTGACCGTTCAGCACTACCAGAGCCAAGCCACGGAAGACCAGCATATTAGCAAGGGTGACTATGAATGGCGCCACGCCCAATTTCGATATGAAGAAGCCCTGCCAGACACCTACCAATAGGCCGATGCCGATGGCGGCCAGGATAGCCAGGGGAATGGCCATCTGGTAATCCACTACCATGATGGCGGCAATAGCCCCGGAGAAAGCAACCACAGAACCTACGGAAAGGTCTACGTTACCGGTAAGGCAGCAGAGCAGCATGCCCAGTGCCAGCACGATGACGTAAGAATTCTGCATGATGAGGTTGTTGACGTTCATGGGTGATACATTCTTGAAGTCGGACATGAATGCGAAGATGGCGTAAATGACCACCAACGCGATAATCATGCCGTATTCCTTGAGACCCTTCAAGTTTTCCTTGAAGCCGCCGTGTGCTTCAGGTGCTAATACATGTGCTGACATTATGCTGTCTCCCTTCTGGCGCTGTGTGCCATGATAATCCGCATAACTGCTTCCTGGTCAAATTCATCCTTCTGGAGCTCGCCTGCAATCTCGCCCTCATTGAGGACGTAAACCCTGTCAGAGAGGCCCAGCAGTTCTTCCATATCCGAGGAAATGACCACCACTGCCTTGCCGGACTCTGCCAGCTGATTGATGACAGTGTAAATCTCGTATTTCGCACCCACGTCAATGCCGCGGGTAGGTTCATCCAGGATAAGCACATCCGGGTTGGAGAGCATCCACTTGGCCAGCACTACCTTCTGCTGGTTGCCGCCAGAAAGGCTTTCCACCCGCTGGGTGAGGCTGTCGGCCTTCACATTGATTTTCTTTGAATAATCCTCTGCCGCATGAACCTCGTCATCAGGCTTCAGGATGCCGTTCTTGGAAAATCTTGATTTCAGGCTGGCCAGGGACATATTCCACTTGATGTCGTCTATCAGCACCAAGCCATAAGTTTTCCTGTCCTCAGGCACATAAGCGATATGCTGGTCAATGGCACTCTGCACATCGGGGATGGTGATTTCCTTGCCATGCTTGAAAATCTTGCCCCGGCTGCCTGCGCCGTAAGTGTGGCCGAAAAGGCTCATGGCCAGTTCCGTGCGGCCTGCGCCCATCAGACCGGCAAAACCCACGACCTCACCCTTCTTCACATTGAACGAAATATTGGACAGGCGCTCCCTGGTGGGGTCATCCTCGTCCTGCACCGTCCAATCCCTGACCTCGAACACCGTCTCACCGATCTCGGCATGGCGCTCCGGATAGCGGTTGGTAAGCTCCCTGCCCACCATGCCCTTGATGATGCGGTTCTCGTCAATGGGCTCACCGTGGTCACGCTGGATAGTCTCGATGGTATGGCCATCGCGGATAACCGTGATGCTGTCTGCCACCCTGGAAACTTCATTCAGCTTATGGGAAATCATGATACTGGTGAGGCCCTTCTGCTTCAATTTAAGCAGCAGTTCCAGCAAAGTGTTGCTTTCCTCATCGTTCAAAGCCGAAGTAGGCTCATCGAGAATCAGGAGCTTTGCATCCTTGGCCAGTGCCTTGGCAATCTCAATCATCTGCTGCTGGCCCATGCCCAGGTCTACCACCTTGCGGTTCACATTCTCGTGCATGCCAATGCTCTCCAGCACTTGGGCAGCCCGTCGCTGGGTTTCCTCCCAGTCGATGACCTGGCCGTATTTCAGGTTCTCATTGCCCATGAAGATATTCTCAGCTACCGTCAAAAGAGGTATAAGAGCCAATTCCTGATGTATGATGACGATGCCTGTTTTTTCGCTTTCCTTGATGTCGCTGAACTTCTGGACTTCGCCCTTGTAAACAATATCACCTGTATAGCTGCCGTAGGGATAAACCCCGGACAGCACATTCATCAGCGTTGACTTGCCTGCGCCGTTCTCACCGCAGAGGGCGTGTATCTCCCCCTGCCGCACCACCAGATTCACATCATCCAGAGCTTTCACCCCGGAGAAATCCTTGGTGATATGGCGCATTTCCAAAATATTGTCCATGCCGCCGCCTCCCGTTATGTGGACGAGCACATTTTCTTGTTTATATAAAGGCGGATTGCTCCGCCCTTATACTTAGTATTGCCAAATTAACTTATAGACCTTACCTGCCCCGTTTACGGGGGCGCTTAAGCGCGGGAGCCCGGTGGGCTCCCCGGACAGTGGCAGCCCAAAGGGCTGACGGAAAGGGGGGTACTAGGGGTCGTTACCCTCCTTCCCCCTTCCACCACCTTCGGTGGTCCCCCTCCCCCGCAAGCGGTGGAGGTCTGATCGACAAATTACTTCAACTGATCTGCTTTGTAGTATCCGGAATCTACCAGCTCTTTCTGATAATTAGTCTTATCTACAGCCACCGGAGTGCAGAGGTAAGAAGGAACTACCAGCTTGTGGTTGTCATAGGACTTGGTATCGTTGATCTCGGGGGTCTTGCCTTCCAGCACTGCCTGCACCATGGTCACGCACTTGTCAGCCAGTGTACGGGTATCTTTGAAGACCGTCATGGTCTGCTTGCCGGAGATGATGTTCTTGGTAGCCATGAGCTCGGCATCCTGACCGGTGATGAGAGGCCAGTTCTTGCCAACCTGGTAGCCTGCGCCCTCCAGGGCTGCGGCGATACCATAGCTGATGCCATCAAAGGGAGAAATAACTGCATCCAGCTTCTTGCCATCGGTGTAGTAGCCGGAAATCAGGTCTTCCATGCGGCGCTGTGCAGTCTCCTGGGACCAGCGCAGGGTGCAGATGGTGTCGAAATCAGTCTGCTTGGAAGGAACTACCAGCTGACCGTTGTCGATGTACTTCTTCAGCACTTCGAACACGCCATCGTTGAGGAAGTGAGCGTTGTTGTCATCAGGAGAGCCTGCGAAGAACTCCACGTTGTAGGGGCCCTTGCCCTCAGCCAGGCCAAGCTGCTTCTCCACGTATTTGCCGATCAAGGTGCCTACGCCCTTGTTATCGAAGGTTGCATAGTAGGAAACGCTGTCCGTGTCCATGAGCAGACGGTCATAAGCTATAACAGGGATGTTATTGGCCTTGGCCTGCTCCAGTGCATTCACCAGAGCGCTGGAGTCGATGGAAGCAACCACCAGGCAGTTAGCACCATTGGTAATCATGTTCTCGATCTGGGAAACCTGAGCCTGTACGTCATCCTCGGCATACTGCAGGTCCACTTCGTATCCCAGAGCTTCCAGCTTCTCTTTCATGTTGGCGCCGTCCTGAATCCATCTCTGGGAGGACTGGGTCGGCATGGCCACGCCTACGCGCTTGTGCCCATCCCCTGCAGGACTGTTGCCTGCCGAAGTACCACCACCGCAGCCTGCCGCTGCAATCATCATGACGCCTGCCAGCGCCGCTGCCACTAACTTCTTGAGTTTGAACATTGCTTTCCCTCCAGTTGAAAAACCGTTGATATGAAACCTGACAAACCCTTGCACTGAACTCGCTTCCTACGCCTCCGCAGCCCCATCCTTCATATATCGCATCCCTACACAGTAAAAAATGAGACACAGGGCAATGGCCACATTCAGCCCCACGCTGTTGGGCCAGTAGAAGGAAATAAAGCCGCAAACCGCAGTGAAGACCTCCACCGCTTTCAGCTTCCTGGCATTAGTCTCCCGGGCTTCATCGTCATCATGTGACGTGCACATAAGCTGATAACCCTGACCCGTAAAGCCAGTCATGACCAGAATCAAGAGTGCCTGCTCGCTTCCTTCAAAGATGGCGGTCATTCCCGACGTCACCAGCATCATCAGAAGCAGCACCTGCATAGTTCTCCTCACGGCCTCTCCTTCTTTCTCTGTGTTCGTGCACAACTTACGGTATTTAATATATCACTCTGTCGCGTTTGTGTCAATATCTTTATTGTTGAATTGCAATTTTTATTTTATGCACAAAAATAGCCCCTTGAAAAAGGGGCACCATATTCAATAATGGTTGCGACAAGACAGGATGACAACTTTATTTTCTTCAACTGCGTATACAATCCTGTTCGTCTCATCAATTCTGCGACTCCAAAGACCTGTCAGATTCTCTTTCAATGGCTCTACTTTCCCTATTCCCTCAAAAGGATTTCTTCTTATATCCTTGATGAGATTGTTGATTCGTCTCAATATCTTTTTGTCCTGACTTTGCCAGTAGATGTAGTCATCCCATGCATCAATATCCCACTCTATACGTCTTATGCGCATGAAATCACACCTCAATCAGCTCATGCTCAGCCATCTGAAGCCGTCCAGCCTTATACTCCTCATACTTCTGCTCAAGATAACGTATGTTGGCCTCAGAATAGAAAGGATCCACTGGTGCCGATACCTCAAAAGGAATCCTGCGCTCCCGGCCCACCTTCTTGGCAAAAATAGTGAAGGCAGCGCTCATGGACAATCCCATATCGGCGCAAGCCTGCTCCATGCTGCGTTTTACATCAGAATCCAGCTTGAAATTCACGCTTACTGTCTGTGCCATGTCAAATCACCCTCTCTTATATAGATAATTTATATAATAATTATATCAAACTTACTTATAAATGCAATATTATTTATTAAGCAAATAGCCCCTTGAAAAAGGGGCGTATATAATGGTATAATTGGCTTAACGAAAAGGTGACCGACGGGTGGTGCTGCCGGACTCCCCTTTTCCAATGGATATGTGAGGAAGTACCGCTTTTACCAGACGCCGTTACCTCCTTACTTCAAGAGTGTTGCAAATGCTATCAAAATAGAGAGGTCCTGCTTCAGTGGACGATTCAAAACTATTAAGCTCGCCAGTTGGCGGGCTTTTTCGTTGCACGAAAAAGGAGAGTGCAAAAGCACTCTCCTCAAACGTATGACCATTTG
The DNA here is from genome assembly GCF_000702545.1 of Selenomonas sp. AB3002. NCBI lineage: Bacteria > Bacillati > Bacillota > Negativicutes > Selenomonadales > Selenomonadaceae > Selenomonas > Selenomonas sp. AB3002. The sequence goes on from NZ_JNIO01000008.1 coordinate 2,012,518, forward strand.
GCAGGCGTAGCATCCTCCTGCATCTCTCGGGTTGCCCCTGTCGTACCATCGGCGTGTGGTCGCTACGAAATCTACCACCTCAAACAGTCACTTGCTTATTCTATTAAAAAGCCGCCCCATTAAGAGCGGCCTCCACCAGGGGCGGCGTACTTAACATACGCTTAGTCTTTAGACCGTATCCCTAGTGTAAACAGTACATATCGTCTGTATAGATATATTATCACATAATTAAGGAAAAGTCAAGTTTTTATGATTAGGTATGTTTCTCAGATTTGGATTTTTGTCTCTATAAGATGTATATATGCGATTTGCCAATATATCACATGCTTGAATCATATAATTGCTCTTAGATTCACAGTACCTGACATCAACATGCACGTTAGAGGAAAATAACGGCTCATGAAACGTACCATAGTCATAGTTTGCAATACCATTCTGCAATTCTTCTTTCACTGTTTCTTTAAGCCCATATATACCATCAGTGGAAGTTAGTTGTTCATCTACTGAAATTCGTATGGTAATGTCCTGCTGACTGTCTAAAATCTGTTTGTCTATCAGATCACGAATCTTGCTCTTAATAGCTCTTTTCATTATATAATCTTTGTATCGACAAATTGATTTAGACGAAGACAGGATACTGGTATACACTTTATTGATATTAACAACTACCGACAAACTCTCCTCGTTTCTCAAAACGTTGTACAAAGCCCGTTTATGATTATTTGATAAGCCAAACGCCTTTATTTCATCAGTTCTCCCAAGTGCCGCCCTTATTTCATTTACTAACGCCTTGTACTTACGCTTTGCATTATCCAAATCTAATCTAGATTCAAAAACATAACCTGCATAAACAAATATGCCCGTTTTATTATTTTTATGCAGCACTCCAGAGTCATCAAAGAAAAAATATACTTCCTGCAAGTCCTCCCCTCCTTTTTCCACGTACAATTATAGCATAAAATAACTATATATAAAACCTACACATAACAAACATGAAAAAAGAACCCCGCCGAAGCGGGGTTCTCTATGTTGTTTAGTTTTTCTCTAACCGTTAGATTAGAAGAACCACTCAACGCGACCGAAGAACTGCTTAACCTTCACATCGTTAGCGCCGATGACCTTGTTGTGGCCATACTTCAGGTGACCAACAATGTTCTTAGCGAAGGTGTACTCAGCGCCGAGAGACCAGCCCTTCAGACCCTCATCAGTCACATCCCAGGTAGCAGCCGGAGCAGCGAGGTAGCCGGTGTGACGGTAAGCGATCCATGCGCCCCAAGTCTTCGGGTTCTCTTTCTGAGCACCCTTGTAGCTGAACTCGACACCGAAGGCCTTCTTGTTGCTGGTGCCAAAGTTGTAACCGCCAAAGTTGAGGTCATCGTTGGTGTCAGCACCAAGGAGAGCGTCAGCGCTGCTGTGTGCATAGTAAGCCTGCAGCTTGCTGCTCCTGTCGAACTTGTAGCCAGCCCTTACCTGCCAGATGTTGTTCTTTTCCTTATCGCCATCAGCGTTGAAGAAAACCTCAGGGTTGGTGTAACGGAAATAACGGAGGCTACCGAAGAAGCCCTTGTTCTCATTGCGGTTGTAATCAAGGCCGGCATAGAACACGTTGGAAGCAGTGAACTGGTCGCTGAAGATGCTGTTGCCAAGGCCATCTTTGTAGTACGGGGTATCATCGAAAGCACCGGAAGAACGACCGCCACCGATAACACCGGAGAGCTTATTCTTGTTGCCGAGGGTGATATCAGCACCGGACATGGTGGTATCGTTGATGCTGTCATCGCCGTACATGCTGAACTTACCGAAACGGACGCTGAAGTTCTTGTAGTCACCCTGTGCCCAAGCGCGCTTGAGACGGAAGTCAGAATCATTGCCAGTGCCACGGTTCTGATTGTCAGAATCCATCTTGTAGTTGCCATCGAGACGAGCATTCACATGCCAGTGATCGTTGACCTCAGCGGAGGGCTCGAGACGGAACAGAAGGTTGTTGTTGGTTTCCTTCTCGCCATCCTTAACCTTATCGCGAGTGTAGGTGTACTCCAACTTACCGTTCCACTTAACCATGTCAGCATTGCGCTCGAGGTTAGCAACGCGAACGCCGAGGCTGTTCAGCTCATCAGCGAACTCAGCAGCGAGCTTGTCAATCATAGCCTTGTCAGCAGCGCTCACATCGTTCTTAGCCATTGCACGAGCGACCATCTGAGCCATCTCGTAACGGGTGATGTTGCGATCGCCACGGAAAGTGCTGTCGCCATAACCTTCGATGACGCCATCAGCAGCCAGCTGGCTTACAGCGTCATAAGCCCAATGATCAGCAGGAACATCGGAGAACGGATTTGCAGCAGCGAAAGTGGTGCTAGCTGCGCCCACAACCAGAGCAGTGGTCAGGGCAGAAACGAGAGTCTTCTTCATTGAGAAACTCCTCCTTCTGTAAAATAAAATTTATACGGCATCGAGTCCGTAAGAAGGAGTTCCTTTGAGTTTCCATGTTTCCTCACAATTCACTCCGTCTTATTTCCTCGACTTGTTGTATTCTACCATCTTTCTTTCAGAGTGGCAACCCCTATTTTTCATTTAATCATAAAATATCATATATAAATCATTTTTTTCATACTTTTTATGGTATTATGAGAGAAGGTTATATCAATAGAAAGTAACCTCACGGTTCTTTCTAATTTTGCTCTAATTCTCTCTTAATCTGCTCCTAACCATTTTCCTGAACTTCTCACGGGGCACCAAAACCTCCCGGCCGCAGCCCTGACATTTCAGCCGTACATCTGCCCCCCAGCGGATGATTTCCCAGACTTTGCTGCCGCAGGGGTGAGGTTTCTTGACCTGCACCTTATCCCCTTCACCATACGCAATTTCTTCCATTACCTATCTTCCTTTCACTTATATATGGGGTGATTAGCTTGAAAATATCCATCTTGCAAATGCACACTATTCTTGGCCAGCCGGAGAAAAACACTGCCGCCTTCCTGCGCATGGCAGAACAAGCCATGCAGGAAAAACCTGATATTCTCCTGCTGCCGGAGATGTGGAATATAGGCTTTTTCCCCCGTCCCGTGGAGGATTATGCCGATAAAAATGGCGAAAATACCCGCGCCCTGATGTCGGAATTTGCGCGGAAAAATCAGGTAAATATCGTAGGCGGCTCCGTAGCCAGACTGGAAAGCAGCACGGGAAAAATCTACAATACCTGCTATATTTTTGACCGCCAGGGACAGGAGATTGCCGCCTATGACAAGGTGCATCTCTTCTCCCCCGGCAAAGAAAATCAGGTCTTTGAAGCAGGCAGGAACATCTGCACCTTCACCCTGGATGGCCGCAAATGCGGCGTGGCTATCTGCTATGATTTGAGGTTCGGCAATTATCTAAGCAGGATCGCCGAAGATGTCGAAATCCTCTTCCTCCCCGCCGCCTGGCCGAAACTCAGGCAGAAGCACTGGGATATATTAACCCAGGCAAGGGCCATAGAATACCAGGTATTCGTGGCAGCCTGCAACGGAGGAGCTGAGACCAACGACAAACACCCGCTGGGAGGACATTCTGGCATCTTCGACCCGTGGGGAGAAGTGCTGGCGAAGGCAGGGGAAGGTGAAGACATTATTTCGGCAGAGGTGGATTTAGGGCTACCGGAGAAAGTACGAAAAAAGATACCTGTACGAATAGATAAATAGCAACAGACACAACGACACAACATTATGGTATAATATGTGTGCTGTCTATACCAATCTCCCGGATTTTGCATGAAGGGAGGTGCATTTTATGTCCACTTTTCTGTTAGCTATGGTTTCCGGCGTAGTTGGTAGCATAATAGCCCACTACATTTGCAGAGCCATAGATCGGAGACTCGACAGCAAATAAGTGTTAATTTCTGCCGTCCGTTGTACGCCCTAGTCAGGCCCATGCACGGACACAAAAAGGCCGCCCGGGTAGTCATCCCTGGCGGCTTTCTTGTTTGTGCACTCCATTGGTCCACATTCCTGTTATGCCTTAATTATACCACTTGTCACCTGACAAAATCAACAGAAACCTCACACATTGAACAGGAAGTTGGTCACGTCTCCGTCCTGCATGACGTATTCTTTGCCTTCGGTGCGGACCTGGCCCTTTTCGCGGGCTGCGGCCACGGAGCCGGCGGCAATGAGGTCTTCGTAACCCACAATCTCAGCACGGATGAAGCCGCGCTCGAAGTCCGTGTGGATCTTGCCTGCGGCCTTGGGAGCCGTGGTGCCCTTGGTGATGGTCCAGGCACGGCACTCGTCCGGGCCGGCGGTGAGGAAGGTCATGAGGCCCAGCAGGTCAAAGGCACCCTTGATGAGCTTGTCCAGACCGGACTCCTCCAGACCCAAATCAGCCAGGAACTCCTTGGCCTCTTCCTCGTCCAACTCGGCAATCTCGCTCTCCACCTTGGCGGAAATAGTGACTACCTCAGAGCCATGCTGGGCGGCAAAGTCGCGGACTCTCTTCACATACTCATTGTCAGCATCAGCCGTAGCCACCTCATCCTCAGACACGTTGGCCACATAGAGGACCGGCTTCAGAGTCAGCAGGTTCATCTCCTTGATGAGCTCCAGCTCATCCTCAGAGAGTCCCATGCTGCGGGCAGGCTTGGCTTCCTCAAGGGAAGCCTTGATGCGGCGTATCAGCTCATCCTCGGCCTTGGCATCCTTGTTGCCGGACTTGGCCAATTTGGCCAGACGGGAAATGCGCTTCTCCACCACGTCAAGGTCAGCCAGGCAGAGTTCCGTCTGAATAATCTCGATATCACGCAGAGGATCTACGCCGCCCTCCACATGGGTGATGTTGCCATCTTCAAAGCAGCGCACCACATGGGCCACCGCATCCACCTGACGGATGTGTTCCAGGAACTTGTTGCCCAGACCCTCGCCCTGGCTGGCACCCTTCACCAGGCCGGCAATGTCCACGAAACGGACAGAAGCCGGGGTGGTCTTCTTGGAGTTATACATCTCATGGAGCACATTCAAGCGTGCATCCGGCACAGCCACCACGCCCACATTGGGCTCGATGGTACAGAAAGGATAGTTGGCAGCCTCAGCGCCAGCTTTGGTTATTGCGTTAAACAACGTGGACTTGCCTACATTAGGAAGTCCAACGATACCGACTTCTAAATTGCTCATTTAATAAATCACCTTATCTAAATATCAAAGAGTACCGAAAATCCTGTCGCCTGCATCACCCAGACCGGGCACGATGTAGCCATGGTCGTTCAGCTTCTCATCTACAGCGGCCACATACACCGGCACATCAGGATGATCCTTGTTGATGACCTCGATGCCCTCAGGCGCAGCAACTAAGCACATAAGGATAACAGAGTGGGCGCCCTTTTCCTTAATGAGGCTGAGAGCTGCAGAAGCGCTGCCGCCGGTAGCCAGCATGGGATCAACCACGATGAGGGTGCGCTCTGCCACATCGCTGGGCAGCTTGCAGTAATACTCCACAGGCTTCAGGGTCTCCGGGTCGCGATACATGCCCACATGGCCCACACGGGCAGCGGGAATCATGTTCACCACACCGTTGAGCATGCCAAGGCCGGCGCGCAGGATAGGCACAACGCCCACCTTCTTGCCTGCCAGCACTTTTGACTTGCACTTGGCCACGGGAGTCTCAATCTCCACTTCCTTCAGGGGGAAGTCACGAGTAATCTCGTAAGCCATGAACATGGAGATTTCCTCCAGCAGCTCACGGAAATCCTTGGTGCCCGTATCCTTCTGGCGCATGAGGGTCAGCTTATGCTGGATAAGGGGATGGTCAATGACGTTGACTTTCAAATCTGACATGGCAATATCTCCTTTATATCAATATGTTTTCCGAGTTATATCTAATCTATAATATCACGAAAGGACAGCTGACACAACAGAAAAAGAGCCGCCCCCGTAGGAACGGCTCTCCCCTTGTCCATCATGCGGACCTCGCGGTGTCGCAGGCGACCAACCCACAACACCAAATGACCTCTCAGCTAAGTCTATTGTAGCACAATATATATATAAATGCTATAATAATTTTGCTGTGCACCTCTCAGCGGAAGGGAGGGAAAAATATGACTTTCTCAGCTATACTGCGTGACCTCCTGATTTCCGTAATCGCAGGGATGATCGCAAACTATCTGTTCACCGTGCTGATGAATTAGCACAGCCATCAGCAAACACCTCGGGCAAGAGACCAGCCGTTGAGGGAGAAAAGCCACCGCAAGGTGGCTTTTCGTTTATCCTTTTTTCTCCAGCAGCTCAAGCGCTAATTCTGCATTCCGCGCTGCCTTTTCTCTAAGCTCCCCCAATAGCTGGGCATTGCGTTTCTTGAAGGTAGCCTTGTCGTTCCACTTCTTGCGGATTTCCTCCAGCAGGTCTTCTGCCGTGAGACTTTCCAGATCTCCTACCGGCTCCTCGCCGATGGAGGAAAGGAAGCGGTCAATCTTCGGGTCATAGGAAATGCCTATCATGGGCACTCCCATAACCCCTGCGAAAATCAGCGCATGGAGGCGGATAGCCAGCATCAAGTCCATATTCCCAACCAGGGACAGGAACTCGCTGGTGGTGTACTCATCCTCCAGCACAGTGCAGGGCTCTTGCGTCAGCTCTGCAATGCTCTGGGCGGCCCGCACATCTTCGGGGTACTGCATGGGCAGGAATACCACCCTTGCTTTCAGATCCCTGACAATGGCATCGCTGGCTTTGGCCAGTTCCTCCTTGAAGTGATGGCACCCCTGCCAGTCGCGGACAGAAATACCTACTACGGGACTAGCGCCCTCGGCGTGATACTTCTTGAAGATGGCGCGGCCAGCTTCCTTGTCCACGGGATGGATAGCCAGCACCGGGTCAGCAGTGCACTCAATATGCGGACGGGTGATGCCCAGGCTGGCCAGCTCTGCCAATGAACCTTTATCACGCACGGTGATAAGGTCAACCCTGTTGGCAATATGCCCCATGACCCGCCGGGCCATGCGCCCCCTGATAGGGCCGATGCCCTGGGCATAGAGCATGACCCTGGTGCCCAGCATCTCCGCCATCTTGATAATGGCGAGATAATAGTAGAGGCTCCTGCGGCTGGTGACATTCTGGAGGAGACTGCCGCCGCCGCTGATGAGAAGGTCTGCCTTTTTCAGCGCCTTGCAGATAGCAGTCATGTCCAGCCAGGAAATGGCTTCTACGCCGTGACGCTTGGCGGTATCCTGCGGGGCAGCCGAAATGACGGTGATATGAAGTTCTGGTTCCAGGTCACCTAGCACTTCCAGCATAGCCGCCAGCATAGCTTCGTCGCCGGCGTTCTTCGAGCCATAGTATCCTGAGATGACAATCCTGCTCATCAGTCTTTCTTGCTCCCCTCCTGATTTCCCTTAGCGGCACGAGCCATGACGGCCTGCCAGATTTCCACCATGACCATGGCGGCGGCGCCTACGAAGGCGCCCAGTACGATGCCCCCAATCCCGCGCACGAAGGACATGTAAATCGGCGTGCGCATGTGGGCAAAGGTTTCTACCATAGAGCCCTGTCCGATAGCAGCCACCAGCACCAGAGCAAACAGCACCATGGTAGGCCACTTCCTGAAGAAGGCCATGGCCGCCAGCATGAAGGCCGGGTGGCCTATCATCAGCTCCTTGGTGCGGGGTCTTGCATAGAGAGCCTTTTCCAGGAAGGCCCTGAACTGTAGCTCCAGGCCGGACACAGGCATGCCCGAAGTGTGGCCGCTGCGGGCCACGAACACAATGCCTGCCACCAGCACGAAGAAAAGTCCCACCAGCGTCTTGATTTTCACAGGCATATCCAGGATTTTCTTCATCTGGGCTACCACGCCGTCGCAGTCATCCATCTTGCCATCAAAGATATCGAAGCGCTGCATGAAGGCAACAGCCACGAGGATAATGGGCATGACAAAAGTCAGCTTGATGCCCCGGAAGATATTGAACTCCAGGAAATACTCCGTATCAGCCAGCGAACCGGACAGATAAGCCGCCCCCATATAAGAGCAGGCCCCCGTCACCCAGAGGGCAAGCGCCGCCGTCACAATCATGCGGGGCAGGGAAATATGCTCCGGCATTTTCCTGCTGCGCACAAAGTCCATCAGATAGATGATGGCTAAAGACGGGAACAGATTGGCACTGGCAAGAGCTGCCACCACGCGAATCTTGGAGCCGCTGCCCATAAGCACCGGGACAGCAGCTATGATTGCAAAGACAGCAAAGAGAATGTACTGGAGCTTCCTGCGGCGATTGAGGGCAGGTATCACCAGAGACAGATAAAGGACACCTGCAGCAGCTACGCCTGCCATCACCAGCGCCCGCAGGATCTTGGACGGATAGTAGGCGGCAAAAGTGCCAGCCTTGTCTATCTCATAGCCCTGCTCTGTAAGCTTGTCATGGACGGCCTTGAAATACTCCATGTTGGTTGACAGGAGAGTCTTGTCCGGTGCAGGCTTTTCATAGATGCGCAGGAGGTCGATACGGATATTGCGTTCTTCGTCCGTGTTGCTCCAACGCTCCACGGCAGCATCAATCTTGAGCTTGGGCAGTTCATCCTTGCCAATGGAATAGAGGCGCACCACATGATCATAGCCAAGACCTGCCGCCAATTCCTTCATACCATCCTGAGGATAGAACTGAAGCTGGGTCACGCCCTCAATCAGACCGAGATTGATGCTTTTCTCCTTCATCTTATCTACGGTAGCCTGCAAAGACTTGTTTGCTCCCAGCACCTGAGAGCCGCTGTAGACGATTTCGGAAACATCTATGCCCTCAAGACGTTTGAAAACTGCCTCCACATCATCGGGGGTGCAGGCTTCGTAGTTGCTGGGACGGGCCAGCACATGGAAACCTGCGGCATTCACGGCCTTCATCTCGTCCGTGGGCATGCCAATATTCATTTTCTCAAAAGACTCATAGTGTGCCTTGACAGCCAGCACTTCTTCGCTGCCCACCTGCAGCACCGTCACCCGGTCAGCCCCCAGGCGGCGGAAAAGGTCTTCCTTTACCTCCTTGTAGGTCTGAGGGTCATGTCCCACCACGTAAACCTCAGTGCCCACTACCCTGCCGCTGGCACAAAGGTCGCGCCAGGCAGGGTCCGTGAGGCTGCCGCTATGATAGCGGTTCAGTATATCACTGCCCTTGGTGGCAGTGGTCTTGCCGTTGACGTTGAGTTTTTTGAAGGTAGTTTCGTACACTGCCAGACTGGAAATCCCGGCTTCACGGGCTTCCTTCAGCACCTGCTCCGGCGGCAATCCCTCACGCTCTGCCAGTTCCAGCAAGCCCTCATAGTCTATAGCCAGGTCTACCTGACGGCTGGCCTGCTCCACCTGATGCCGCTGAACACCAATGATGAGAGCAGCTATAAGCCCCAGGATAATGACTCCTAACAGCAGCTTATTGTATTTCCAAACCTTCATGCTTTAATCCACCTTCATCAATCTTCAGCCTTTGGCAATTCTGCTTTTACAGCGATTGAACCATCCAGCTGCCTGACTTCCGTCACCCTCATATCAAGGGGAATCCTGTTGGGGCCTGCCAAAAGCACATCCCCAAACACATCACCGAAAAGCCCTTCCAGCTTCAATTTGCCCAGGCGGCTGTTCTTCAAGGACAGATGCTCCATGCGGAAATACAAAGAGCCGCTGTCCTCCACCACCTGACCGGAAAGTTCTGCCTGGGCCATCTTGCCCATGACTTTTACCTCAGCGGTAACCAGCACCTTCTCCGGGGTGATCTTCACCTGGACATTTTCCAGCTTGTCTACTCTGCGGGAAAGAACTTCCCGCAGGTTTTCTTCATCTATGATACCCTGCAAGGTGAGCTTTTCCGCTCTGGAAACCTTGAATTTCTCATCATCAAGCAGGGATGCCATATCAATATGGACATCCTTTCCCTCCATGGTCAGTTCTTTAACGTAAACCTGACCCACCTTCGCCTGATGAGTCACAGCCTGCAGGTTGTCCACCTGGCCGAGAAGCATCAGGAAACTGGGAGAGGAATCTATACTCACCTGAGCATCCTGGGAAGCTAACCTGTCGCCTATGCGACGCTCCAAAGTTGAAGATATCACTGTAGGCAGCACACATTCAACCAGCACAGCTAAGATAACCAGCAAAAGGCTGCCCGCTATAAGAATCTTACGCATATACGACCCCCCGGCGGCCCACGGAGGGGCCGCTCCCGCAGACCTTTGGACTCGCGTGAAGCGATCCAGGTCTGCAATCTCTTTTGGTACTTTTCTCTGATGCAGAGAAAAGTACGGGCGCAGCCCCCGCTAACTTAAATCTCGTGATTAGCCTTAGCCGCCAGGAAGGCGCGAATAAACGGATCAATATCCCCATCCATCACCGCCTGCACATTGCCGGTCTCGGCACTGGTGCGGTGATCCTTCACCATGGTATAGGGCTGGAACACATAGGAGCGAATCTGGCTGCCCCACTCGATCTTCTGCTGGTCGCCTTCCAGCTTGGCCAGCTCTGCTTCCTTCTTCTCCATCTCAAGCTCAAAGAGCTTGGCGCGAAGCATCTTGAGGCACTGCTCGCGGTTCTGCAGCTGGGAGCGCTCGTTCTGGCACTGCACCACGATGCCCGTGGGCTCATGGGTCATGCGGACAGCGGAAGAAGTCTTGTTGATGTGCTGGCCGCCGGCGCCGCTGGCCCGGTAGGTATCTACACGCACATCAGCCATATTGATGTCCACTTCCACTGCATCGTCAATCTCCGGCATGATATCGCAGGCGGAGAAAGAAGTGTGACGGCGGGCATTGGCATCAAAGGGAGAAATGCGCACCAGACGGTGGATACCCTTCTCAGACTTCAGGAAGCCGTAGGCATTGTGACCTTTGATAAAGAGGGTAGCAGACTTCACGCCAGCTTCATCGCCGGGCAGGAGATCTGCCGTCTCCACAGTAAAGCCGTGGCGCTCAGCCCAGCGGCCGTACATGCGCAGGAGCATCTGGGTCCAGTCCTGGGCCTCAGTTCCGCCTGCACCAGCATGGAGAGTGAGGATGGCATTGTTGGCATCATAAGGACCGGACAGCAGCACTTCCAGCTGCAGGGCCTCCAGGCCCTCGGCCACTTCCTCCAGCTCTGCCTTCACATCGTCTTCCATGGAAGGATCATCTTCCTCCAGACCCATTTCCAGCAGGGTCTCGGCATCCTCATGCTTGGCGCGCAGAGCCTTGTACTTGTCCACCCCGGACTTCAGGTCAGCCAGTTCCTGATTGATTTTCTGGGCAGCTTCTGCATCGTCCCAGAAGGTGGGCTCCCCCATCTTATATTCCAGCTCGGCAATCTTCTCTTCCTTCACAGGGATTTCAAGTGCTTCGGCCATGTGGTCGAGTTTTTCCTTGAGTTCGCCCAGCTGGGGTTTTAAATCTTCAAGCATTGTATATACCTTTCTATCACTATTAGAATGCGGACTTAACCTGGCGGGAGGGCGTGTGCCCCTAAGCGGAGCGTAAGTTGTTTCGCGTCAGGCTTGATTTTTTTGTCTGCCAAACTCCTCATAAAAAGCAGCGTCGTCCAAACGCAGTGCGTTCAGCTGCTTTTTAAGGATTAAATACAAGACAAAAAAATCAAGCAGCAAAACAACGTGCGCAGCGTGGGACATACGCCCTCACGCCGTCGCAACGTAACTTTACGCATTCTTCCCGCAGCAATTCTTATACTTCTTGCCGCTGCCGCAGGGGCAGGGATCATTTCTTCCTACTTTGCTGCCGTCCTTGTTGGTGACAGGCTTCTTCACCTCGGCGGCGCTTACATCATCGCCATGGGCAGCCTGCGCTTCCTTGAGGCTGTCGGTGAGCTTGGAGCGCTCGGCGGCAATAGTGCGCTGCATCTGCTCCTTCTGAGCCTCGGCAGCCCGGGCCTGAGCTTCTGCATCCTCCTCAGCAGCCTGGGGCTGGGGCATGACGATGCTCACATGGTACATGAGGGAGGCAATCTGGTCCATGATGGAGCCTTCCATTTCCTCGAACATGTCGAGAGCCTCGATCTTGTACTCCACCAGCGGATTCCTCTGGCCGTAAGCCCTGAGATTGATGCCCTCCCGGAGCATATCCATGTGGTCCAGATGTTCCTTCCACTTCTGGTCAACCACGCGGAGCATGACTACCTTCTCCAGCTCGCGCATATTGTCCTCGCCAAAGAGGAGCTCACGCTGGCTGTAGCATTCCTCAGCCAGGCCCTCAAGAGTCTCCTTGAGTTCGTCGCGGCTGAGTTCCACCAGTTCTTCCTTCTTCAGGCGCCCTGCGGGAGCATAAATCTTCTCAGCATCCTCAATAAGGCCGTCCAGCGTCCATTCCTCGGGGTAGAGCTTCTCATTGGCATACTGGTCCATCTCAGCCTTGATGATGTGCTTCACCATGCCCATGATGTTCTCCCGGAGGTTCTCGCCCTTGAGGATCTTCTTGCGCTCGCCATAGATGACCTCGCGCTGCTGGTTCATGACATCATCGTACTCAAGGACGTGCTTGCGGATATCGAAGTTCCGCGCCTCCACCTTCTTCTGGGCGTGCTCCACAGACCTGGTGATCAGGCTGTGCTCGATGGGCTCGTCCTCCTCCATGCCCAGCTTGTCCATCATGCCCGCAATGCGGTCAGCGGCAAAGAGGCGCAGGAGATCATCTTCCAGCGACAGGAAGAAGCGGGACTCACCGGGGTCACCCTGACGGCCTGCACGACCACGGAGCTGGTTGTCGATACGGCGGGACTCGTGGCGCTCGGTGCCCACGATGAACAGGCCTCCCAGTTCTTCCACGCCCTCGCCCAGCTTGATATCCGTGCCGCGACCTGCCATGTTGGTAGCAATGGTGACAGCGCCCTTCTGACCGGCGTCAGCCACAATCTCAGCTTCCTTTTCATGGAACTTGGCGTTCAGCACATTATGGGGAATGCCGTACTTCTTCAGCACCGCGCTCAATTCCTCAGACTGGGTGATGGAGGTGGTACCGATGAGCACAGGCTGGCCCTTGGCATGGATTTCCGCCACCTTCTGGCCCACAGCCTTATACTTGGCCTTCTTGGTCTTGTAAATGAGGTCAGGATGGTCGATGCGCTGCACCGGCTTGTTGGTGGGCACCACAATGACAGGCAGGTTGTAGATCTTCAGGAACTCGTCTTCCTCGGTCTTGGCGGTACCTGTCATGCCGCCCAGCTTGTCATACATGCGGAAGTAGTTCTGGAAGGTAATGGTAGCCAGAGTCTGGGACTCGCGCTGGATCTTCACGCCTTCCTTGGCCTCGATGGCCTGGTGGAGGCCGTCAGAATAACGGCGGCCCTCCATAAGACGGCCCGTGAACTCGTCCACGATGATGATTTCATCATTGCGCACCACATAGTCACGGTCCCGCTTCATGAGCGCCTTGGCCCTGAGTGCGGCATTGAAGCAGTGGGACAGCTCGATATTCTCGGGAGCATAGAGGTTGGAAATGCCCAGCATCTGCTCAATCTTGGGCACAGTGCTGTCGGCGGCTGCCACAGTCTTCTGCTTCTCATCAACCGTGTAGTCCGTGCCCTCCTTGAGCCCTGCCACAGCACGGGCCATCACGGCGTACATATCCGTGGACTTCTCGCCGGGACCGGAGATGATCAACGGGGTACGGGCCTCATCCACCAGAATGGAGTCCACCTCGTCCACGATGGCAAAGTTCAGCTCCCTCTGCACCATCTGGTCTTCATAGATGACCATGTTGTCGCGAAGATAGTCAAAACCGAACTCATTGTTGGTACCGAAAGTGACATCGCAGCTATAGGCGTACTTGCGCTCCGGGAAGTCCATATCATGGGCAATCAGGCCCACAGAAAGGCCCAGGAACTTATAGAGCCTGCCCATCCACTCGCTGTCGCGGCGGGCCAGATAGTCGTTCACCGTCACCATGTGGACGCCCTTGCCAGTAAGGGCGTTCAAATAAACGGCCAGAGTTGCCACCAGGGTCTTGCCTTCACCGGTGCGCATCTCGGCAATGCGGCCCTCATGCAGGCACATGCCGCCAATCATCTGCACATCAAAGTGACGCATGCCCAATACCCGGCGGGAAGCCTCGCGGGTTACGGCAAAAGCCTCGGGCAGGATATCGTCCAGGGTCTCACCACTCGCCAGTCTTTCCTTAAACTTAGCTGTATAACCAGTCAGCTTGTCATCCGTCAGATTTTGCATAGCCGGTTCCAGGCCGTTGATCTTCTCCACGACCTCCCTGTACCTGGCTATTTCTTTATCGTTATTGTCACCTAAGAATCTCTTCAAGAATCCCAGCAAGCAAATCACTCCTTCTATTAGGTCTGCACCTTACAATATTAGCAGACTGCCTATGATAAGTCAATTTTAACGGATAGCAAAAAGGCCCCCTCTTTCGAGGGAGCCTCGCTGCGCTTATTAACTTATCCTTACTCGCCGGACTCAATCAGCCCGTAGTCACCGTCATCACGGCGGTAAACCACATTCACATCTTCGGTATCAGCATCCCTGTAGACAAAGAAGTTGTGGTTCAGGAGGTTCATCTGCATGATGGCTTCCTGCACGTCCATGGGACGCACCATGAACTTCTTCTTCTTGACTACTGCATACTCCTCACCTTCATCACGGGGAGCCGTGATGGTGGCATCCTTGAAGGCCTCAGCCTTCAAGCCTCCGCTGCGGAAACGCCTGGAAAGCTTCGTCTTCTGCTTGTGGATCTGGCGTTCCAGTTTCTCTACTACCAAATCAATAGAGGTGTACATATCCATGGTGGCTTCCTCACCGCGCAGGAGAATACCGCCCTGCACCGGCACGGTCACCTCTACGATATGACGGCCCTTGGAGACAGTCAGAAGCACGGTGATCTCACCGACTTTTTCAAAGTACTTCGTGACTTTGCCCACCCTTTTCTCCACGTATTCACGCAGGGAAGGAGTGATCTCGATGTTCTTGCCTCTTACAGTGAATGTTGCCATACGCCACATCCCCTTTCTGTTTTATGTATATAGCTATTCTACGCAAAAAGGGAAATCCCTTCTGCATATAAAAAAAATAACCCCAGGTTCCTATCGAACCCGGAGCCATTTTTGGTTATGCTATTTTGAAGCTCTGCGATTAAGCAGTCTTGACCACGTTGGCAGCCTGGGGACCACGAGCACCTTCCACGATCTCGAATTCCACGTCCTGGCCCTCAACGAGAGTCTTGAAGCCTTCATCCTGAATAGCGGAGAAATGCACGAACACGTCGTCGCCATCCTCACGAGCGATGAAGCCGTAGCCTTTTTCTGCACTGAACCATTTCACTTTGCCTACCATAGAGATTCCTCCTAAAAAACCGGCAATGCCTCCAAGCGTGGCACTACCTCCAAACCGCATCCCAGCGGCAACTTACTTGTGAAGGTCAATCGCCCTCACGAGTCACTATTATAAAGAATATTTATAGACTTGTCAACCTTGCCTTATGTTTTAGTATTATATGCCACAAATTCATTCCCATTCCCTCGCACTTCCCCCACGGCGGCCCAGGGACGGGCCGCTCCCGCAGACCTTTGGATTCACGTGAAGTGATCCAGGTCTGCAGTCTCTTTTGGTACTTTTCTCTGCATCAGAGAAAAGTACGAGGCGAAGCCTCAAAGGACTTTAGACAAGAAACTCCGGGTACGTTCTTCTTTGGGGTGTTCGAAAACCTCTTTCGGAACTCCCTGCTCAATAATCCTTCCCTCATCCACAAAAAGCAGCCTGTCCCCCACTTCTCTGGCGAACCCCATCTCATGGGTCACAATCACCATGGTCATGCCCTCCTTGGCCAGTGAACGCATGACATCCAGCACCTCGCCCACCATCTCAGGGTCAAGGGCAGAGGTAGGCTCGTCAAAGAGCATCACCTTGGGGTGCATGGCAAGGGCTCTTGCTATGGCCACGCGCTGCTGCTGGCCGCCGGAGAGCTGAGGCGGATAGCTGTCTGCTTTCTCAGAAAGGCCCACCCGGGCCAGCAGTTCCCTGGCAGTCTTCTCAGCCTCATCTTTGGCCACCTTCTTGACCTTCATGGGAGCCAGCATGATATTTTCCAGCACCGTCATATGCGGGAAGAGGTTGAAGCGCTGGAACACCATGCCAACTTCCTCCCGCACCTTGTTGATGTGCGCCTCCCCGTCAAGAGGAATGCCGTCCACCGTCACCAGTCCTGCCGTGGGCTGCTCAAGGTAGTTCATGCAGCGCAGCAAAGTGGACTTGCCAGAGCCGGAGGGGCCGATGATGACCACTACCTCCTTGGCATCTATGGACAGGTCAATGCCCCTCAATACCTCATTTTCCCCGAAGGATTTCTTCAGTCCCTTAATGTCTATCATCTGCTGCAAACCTCTTTTCCAAATAAGCCACAAAGCGGGAAATGGTGAGTGTCATCACCAGATAAATGATAGCCACGCTGATCCAGATCTCCAGCGAGCCGTAAGTCTTGGCGATGATCAGCTGGCCCCGGCGGGTCAGTTCCTCAAAACCGATGACAGACACCAGGGAAGAATCCTTCAGCAGGGCAATGAACTCATTGCCCAGAGGGGGGATAACCCGCTTGAAGGCCTGGGGCACGATGATGTAGCGCATGGTCTGAGTCCAGGTCATGCCCAGGGAACGCCCTGCCTCCATCTGCCCGTTGTCAATGGACTGGATGCCAGCCCGGAAAATCTCCGCCACATAAGCTCCGGAGTTGATGCCGCAGGCACCGATAGCCGCCACATAAGGGTCAATGCGTTGGCCCGTGATCACCGGCAGGGCAAAGTACACCAGGAAAATCTGTATGAGCAGCGGCGTACCCCGGAAGAAGTCCACATAAATCGCCGCCAGCCACTCCAAGGGCTTGATGCGGCAGATGCGGGCAATGCCCACAAAAAGACCGATGATGACACCCACAGCCACAGACATTGCCGTGATCTTGATGGTAACCCCTGCGCCCAGGAGCAGCAGTGGGAAAGAGTTTACAACCAAATCGAAATTAAAGGACATAAGCCCACCTCTTCACGAATAATTATACATCAAAATCGAATAACTATGTGAATTATACACTTTGCAAACTGTCCTGTCAACGTGTACATAATAAACAAACGCCACGCCTCCCTGCACAGGGAAAACATGACGTTTATTTATGCATCCATTACAACCTCACCCACTTGAGTGAGGGGCATGGACATGGCATAAGCGGAACGTGTGGAATTTGGCCGCAGGCCGAAGTCCAAGTGAAGCGCTGCCATGCCCATGACCCGAACGCCTTGCATGCGCCAGACTTACTTCTTGGCGCCGCCGAACCACTTGTCATAAATCTTCTGGTACTCGCCGTTGTCCTTGAGCTTCTTGAGGGCAGCATTGATTTCCTTCTGGAGGTCAGCGTTGTCCTTGCTCATGGCAATGCCATAGTTCTCAGCAGTGAGCTTCTCAGTCAGCTCTTTCACGCCCGTGGCACCGCTCTTGGTGATGTAGTACTCATTCACCGGCTTGTCGTTGACCACAGCGTCCACGCCATTTGCCTTCAGCTCCATGAAGCAGTCAGCAGGGGTGTTGAGCTCCTTGATCTCCACGCCCTCAATCTTCTTCACTTCCTCAGCGCTGGTAGTGCCGATCTGCACAGCTACCTTCTTGCCCTTGAGGTCCTGGAACTTCTTGATGGCTTCCTCATTGTCACGGACAATCATGGTGAGGCCGGCTTCATAGTAGGGGTCAGAGAAGTTCACGTTCTTCTGGCGCTCCTCATTGATGGTCATGCCGGAAATGATGGCATCGATGTTCTTGGCCTGCAGAGCAGGAATCAAGCCGTCAAAGCCCATGTCCTTGATTTCCACCTCACGGCCCATCTCCTTGCCGATGGCACGGATGAGGTCCATGTCAAATCCCTGGAACTCCTTCTGAGTCTCATCCTGGAACTCGAAAGGAGCAAAGTCAGCCGAGCAGCCAACCCGCAGGATCTTCTCCCCGGAAGCAGCCCCGCTGCCGGAAGTTGCCTGCTGGTCGCCGCCGCAACCTGTGAAAGCCGCCACGCTAAGAGCGCAGGCAGCAGCTACTGCCATGAGTTTCTTGAACTTGAACATAATATTCCCCCTATTCTCAAACTAAGAGAAGCCCGGAATACGCTTCCGGGCTTCACCTTCACGCAACACTATAATATATAATATAACAATTTTACAATTGTTGAAAGGCCAATTGGTAATTTTGCCTGCGGCAAAATTTGAACAGCTACCTTATAACAATGTTACGTTTTATGCAAATATGCTTTTGTTAGGCCTCAGCGCGATGCTTGTTGAAGCAGTCACGGCAATAAACCGGACGGTCGTTCTTCGGCTCGAAGGGCACCTCGGTCTCCTTGCCGCAGTCAGCGCAGGTGACCTTGAACATCTGGCGCTGCTCACCGCCATCACGGCTGCGGCGGCGCTTGTCGCGGCAGTCACGGCAACGTGCCGGCTCATTCTCGAAACCCTTCTCAGCGTAGAATTCCTGTTCACCAGCGGTGAAAGTGAACTCTTTGCCACATTCCTTGCATACTAAAGTCTTGTCTTCGAATGCCATACGATAATCCCCTTACTGAAAAATATAGTTTACCTGCGTCCCCTGACTCAAACGATTCTCGAACGCCCATAGGGGTAGTATACTACAAAATAAGGGAAAATGCAAATTATTTGTGAGTTGTGCGAATATTCTCCTGCATTCCACCATGCACAGCAGGCCGCAATTGTGTTATACTTATGCATGAACTATAGACACTTTCTCCTTTGGAAAGGAATAACTAATGAAAAACTTTCTTATCGTAAAACTAAGTGCTATTGGCGATGTGATACACGCCCTGCCTACGGCTTACGCCCTCAAGGAAACGTACCCGGACTGCCATATCACCTGGGTAGTGGAACCCCCTGCCTATGACCTGGTGAACATGTGCCCCCATATTGACGAAGTCATTCTCTTTGAAAAGAAAAAGTTCAAATCTTTCCGGGGATTCCTGCGGGAGTACGGTCCCCTGAAGCGCAAGATCCAATTGCGGAACTATGATGCCGTACTGGATCTGCAGGGTCTTTTCAAATCAGCCGCCATTGCCAGACTGGGCAAAGCCCCCATCAAGCTGGGCATGTGCAATATGAGAGAACTCAGCGACCGCATTTCCCGCCCCGTCATCGGTCCCCATGCAAACGGCCACATTGTAGAGCGCTACCTGGATGTGGCCCGTGCCCTGAACTGCCGGGTGGATGAAGTACGCCTGACCCTTGAGGTGCCCGACAGGGAAGCAGACATTGCCAGGCGGATTTTCAGCCAGGCAGGAGCAAATATGGACAATGACTATGCAGTATTTGCCATAGGCGCCAACTGGCCCAACAAGCGCTGGCCAGCCAGGCACTTCGCCCAGCTTTCTGACAGGCTCTACGACAGGAAAATCATCCCCATACTGGTGGGCGGCGGGCCGGTTGATGAGCAGCGGGCCGCTGAAATATGCTCCTACACGGAGATTCCACCCGTGAATTTAGTGGGCAGGACGAATTTCAAGCAGCTCACCTATATCCTGCAGCAGGCGAAGCTGTGCCTGGGCGGCGATACCGGCCCTGTGCACCTTGCCGCAGGCCTTGGCACCCCCACCATCATGGTCATGGGTCCCACCGATGCCAACCGCAACGGCCCCTATGGACAGCCTGGAAACGCCATAGAGGTTGACCGTCCCTGCCGCTACTGCTGGCAGAGAGCCTGCCCCAAGCACCTGGACTGCCTGGAGGCCATCACCGTAGAGCACGTGCTGGAAAAAATGGAAGAACTGCTTTGAAAAATTTACTGATTGGAGATTGTTTTTATGCTGATTATGACAGATTCGCTGTATATAGGCAAAGGCTTGCACAAGGTGGCTTATGTGCATCCTGAGGATGAAGACAAGGTCATCAAGATTCCCTTCAATCCCAAGGATGCCGAACTGCGGCAGGAACTGGCCTATCGAAAGGCCAGAGCCTTCCGTCACCTGCAGTCGGAGCTTCTGACCAAACATTACGGCCCTGTGGAAACTGACAAGGGCACGGGGCAGGTCTTTGAGCGTGTCCGCAATGCAGACGGCAGCGAGTGCGAGACTCTGGGTGAGTTCCTGGACAAGCAGAAGGAAGCTGGCTGGCCGGACAGAAAATTTGCCCGTGAGCTGATAGAAGGCTTTACCCGGCAGGTTATGAAGGAGCGAATCCTCACCAACGATACCAGCCTGATAAATTTCCTGCTGCAGCGGGATGAGGCAGGCAAAATACGCCTGCGCATTATCGACAATGTGGGCAGCCCCGTGAAGATTCCCTTGGTTTACTACTGGGACTACATGACCCGCTCACATATCAAACGCTACCTGAGACGGCTCCGGCGAGATCTCATGGACAACTATGCGGGCCTGTTTGAAGAATAAGGAGATACCATGCTGAAATTAAAAGAAGAACAGTTCCTTGGGGACGGCAATCACAAGAAGGTATATATCCACCCCGAGGATGAGCACAAATGCGTGAAGCTGCTGTTCACCCCGGATGACCCGGATATGAAGCGGGAGTTCCGCTATCGCAGATCCTTGGGCAAAAGGGAAGGCCAGATGCCTCTTCTGACCAAGTATTACGGTACGGAAGAAACAGACCAGGGCCTGGGCTATGTCTTTGAACGGGTGGTGGACTATGATGGCAGCGTGAGCCGCACCCTCCTTTCCGAACTGGAGAACCCCACGGACAGAGCCAGACTGGAGCAGATTTTGAGGGACTTCCACCAGGAATTCATGCGTGAGCGCTTCGCCCCGGCAGGGGTGGATCCCGATAATTTCCTGGTTCAGCGCATATCCGCAACCGAATCCCGGGTCCGCATCATTGACAATATCGGCACCTCTGCCAAGTTCCCCCTTGAGTATTACGTAGGCTTCCTGGCGAAGAAGCGGGCCCAAAAATACTGGAACCGTCTGGTAGGCGATATTGCCAGAGATTTTCCCCATGCTGTTTCCAAAGAGTGCATAGAATCCCTTTGGGAACGCTGAAAGGTCAAATAAAAAACGAGAGCCTCTCCTCGCAGCAGGCTCTCGTTTTTTACTCTATTAATTTTCTGAAGTTGCCTTATTTTGCTCCGGCTTGATCACATCACGGATGAAGAAGGCGGTCAGGATTATGAAGGACACATATAGCAGGCTCAGATCCCTGATTTCATCCGGCAGAACGAACATGAAGTAGAGGATACCATTTATCAAGAGCGCCAGCTTGGCATGATTCTTCCAAGCATCTGTCAAATGATGCCAAGCTTTTTTCACGATCCAGTAGACACAGATCATATGCGGCAGGAACATCCCCCGTCCCAGGGGAACGCCATAAATGGTCGTGGTATTGAAGTAGCTGCCGATACGCCATACACTCCCCAGGTGATCCTTGATGCGCCAGTCAGCCATATCCCCGGGATTGCCGGCGTACAGCGCACGGATATATAGATAAGTCACACCCGCAATAAAAGCTGTTCCCAGGGTAATACCGGCTGCTTTTTTGACCTCATAATGACTGCGGGCCAAAGGATACAGGGTCAGCAGGAAAAACAGGAAGGATTCCTTGTTGGCCTCGGCAATAGGAGCCAGGACTACCAACCCAGGCCAGTTGCCATGGAGGGCGAAGCGGGCAGCCATGAACATGAACAGGACTTCAAATATATCATAATAATATCCCCCCAACACCTCAAAAAAGGGGAATATCAGGGCAAAAAACATGGCCCCCAGCGTGCCTGTCACCTTGTCCTGGACTATCTCGCACAGCAGGGAACGCAAAATCCAGATGGCAGCAAAAAAAGCCAGGAAGCAGAAGAAATACATCAGATGATATTCTATGACATATTCCCTGGGTATGTCAGCCTTGGCATATATTTTCCCGATGGAGCTGCTTTTGATAAGTTTTGCCTCCAGCTTTTCCTGGGTCTGCTCCGGCAGGGCATCGGCAATGCGCTTCACTGTCTGTGGCAACAGCTGCCTGTGCACGAAGGGGCGCTTAGCTGTCTCCTCCACCATAGCTGTGAAGCCCATGGCCTCGGCACCGTCACGGAAGGCCCAGTTGGCAAAAAAGCCTGAGTAGCTGGCAGCCGAAATCACCAGTATCAAAAAAAACACCATGAATTTGCGTATAATCTTATCAATTTTTTGTTCCAAAACTATCTCTCCAGTCACCCTTCACTATCAAACTTCCTTGCCTGCGCGCTCCAGAGCGCTCTTGATAACATCATCCATATCATAATACTTGTACTCTGCCAGGCGGCCGCCAAAGATGACATTGGCCTCCTTTTCAGCCAGCTCTGCATACTGCTGATAAAGCGCCTGATTCTTGTCATTGTTCACCGGGTAGTAGGCTTCCTCACCGGGCTGCCAGTCAGCAGGATACTCACGGGTCACATAGGTGACGGGCTGGGTTCCGAACTCGAAGTGCTTGTGCTCGATGATGCGGGTATAGGGCACCTCACGGGCGGTGTAGTTCATCACAGCCACTCCCTGATGGTTCTCCTCCTCCAAGCGCTCCGTCTCAAATTTCAGCCCCCTATACTCCAAACGGCCCAGCTGGTAGTCAAAGTATTCGTCAATGGGGCCGGTATAAACGATTTTCTTTGCCAACTGGCTGTACTTGTCCCTATCCTGCAGGAAATCAGTATCAAGACGCACCTCAATGCCCTCCAGCAGTGCGTCTATAAGCTTGTTGTAACCCCCCACGGGAATCCCCTGATAGCGGTCATTGAAATAATTGTTGTCAAAGGTGTAACGCACAGGCAGCCTCTTGATGATAAAGGCGGGCAATTCCGTGCAGGAACGCCCCCACTGCTTTTCCGTATAGCCCTTGATAAGCTTTTCATAGACCGTGCGACCAATGAGGGAAATGGCCTGCTCCTCAAGGTTCTGAGGCTCCGCGATGCACGCCTCCTTCCGCTCGGCTTCAATCTTCGCCGCCACCTCAGCGGGAGTGTGAACTTCAGGCCAGAGCTTGGTAAAAGTGTTCATATTGAAGGGCAAATTGTAAAGTTCCCCACGGAAATTAGCCACAGGGCTGTTCACATAATTGTTGAACTCCACAAAGCTATTCACGTACTCCCACACCTCCTTGTAGGAAGTATGGAAGATATGAGCGCCGTACTGATGGACATTGATGCCATCCTTTTCCTCACAATACACATTGCCTCCCGCATGGCTCCTGCGCTCCAGCACCAGGCAGGACTTGCCCTTCTTCTTCATTTCATGAGCAAAGACCGCGCCGAACAGGCCACTGCCAACAATCAAATAATCGTACATCATCTACATCCTCCTATTCCAACATATCCGTTTCCACTATCTTATCTGCCACCAGAGACATACCCATCAACATCCAAAACTCCCGCATGATAGGTACATCGATGAAGTTCGTGTCCGTCAGCCCTTCTAAATGGATACCTGTGAATATCAGCAACCCCATCAGTGCAAATGACATACCGTCTTTTCTGCTCTGCTGGCGGTATGCCATGATAAGCCTGCTAAGCAAATAGGCATTGATGGCCAGGAAAGCAAGACCGCCCAGAATGCCTCCTTCTGCGAAGCGCTTCAGTATATTATTGTGAGGATGGGTATGGCCTGAACGGGGCTCTCCCTCTGTGGGCCTTTCTACAGCCTGTGGGGGAATATAGTGGTAATTGTACGCCTGCACGTACTCATCCGGCCCAATGCCGGTTAGGGGATAATCTCTGAGCATCTCAAGGGCAGCATGCCACATGTAAAGGCGTTCGCTGTTGCTGGTATATTTCATATCCTGGATGGACATGATCCGCTGCTGCAAGGCAGGGGAATTCGCAGCGGTCAGCCCCACTGCCAGGCAAACGCAGGAAAATATCACTATCAGTTTTTTCCTTGTCCCCTTAGCCATGGCCAGGTAGATGATGCTCGTCAGAAAGAAGGCAATCCAGCCGCCACGGGTATAACTGGCAAACAGAGCAACAATGGAAAAAGCACACAGGCCCAGGAACACTTTCCGCCAGAGGGGTGAAAAAAGCTCCTTCTGCGCACAGCACCACAGGGCAGGAATTGCCATGAGCATATGACTGGCCAGGAAAGTTGGAGAATTTAGCATGCCGGTAGCTCTGGGCAAATCCTTGCCAAAAAACTGCCAGACTGCCACAGCATCAGTAATGAATACAGATGCAAACAGAGCAATCATCAGGCCTTTGACCTGCCCGATTTTTTTTATCCCCATCATCACAAAGAACAGGGGAAAAGTACGATAAAATGTGGCGAACACATCTTTCAGACTGATCAGTGGTTCCATGGAAAAAAACGCAATAAATGTCCATAACAGGAAATAAATAACAATGATTTTCCACAATTGCCGATCCACCTGCGGCCAGGCCTGCTCACGCAGCCTGTGCAACAGCACCAGCAGCGTCCCCAGAACAATCGCCGCGGATGTAGCAGCCGGAGAAATATTGGAGCCCAAGGCCAATAATATCAGTATATAATACATTGCCTGCGCATATCTGCCCTGCAATTCCATTGAAATAATCCTTTCTTACCCCATTTTTTTGCTCTTATCGTCCAGCCTCGGCCTCAACCTTGATATCCTCGATGCCGTAATATCTGCAGAGCCCCTTCTTCGTAACAGTATTGTCAAAGTCAACAAAGAAGACATGGCGCAGGGCACGATTCTTCAAAGGTATAGGTTCCATATAAGCGACCGGATCCCCCTTGGCGGCGGTGTCCTGCACAATGGCTATGCGGTCGGCGTTTTCCTGCTTCATGGTATAGGTAACCCACAAGGCTGCCGACAGGGTAAAAAGTCCCAGCCCTGCCGTCCCTGCCAACAGCACTTTCCGTGCAGGCATTACCAGCCGCGCGCTGATCAGAGGCTCCCTCAGGATGGATACCATGGCGATGATGATCATGGCCACCGAGCTGAAAGTAGCCCGGGCTGGGAAGGTAGGCGCCGCCACCATGACAAAGTTATTGGCAAGGGCCAGAGCCAGCAGAAAGCCCGCATAGCGGACAGACTGAAATGACTGCCAAACCTCCCGGGCCTTCACCTTGTCCGCCAGCAGGTGGATAACCTGAGAGGACAGCCCCAGCTGCTTCTTCACCAAAGCATAGACAAAGAAGATGGTCAGCCAGTAAATGGCCATTTCATCAAAGCCTTCAAAGAGATGGTTGAAATGGTCAAGGGTTTTCTGCTTGGTCAGCCCCAGAGGCACCATCACTGCAGCATACAAAATGTCCCGTATAGTCCAGGCCACGAAGCTGCCATTGAAATATGACACCACCAACAGGAGGATAAAACCCAGCAGCAACCACTGCCCCCGGCTAAGTTTCCTCCGTCCCTGCTCAATTGAAAAACCTTGCTGCTCAGCCAGGACAAGCTTGAACACCCGCCAGGCGCAAAGCAGCATCAGCACCATGGGCAGTATGTAAAGCAGCATCTCCCCATTGCCTGCAAACTGATTGCCTATATGACTTAGAACACCCTTGCCACTGCCCTGCTCATCATAGCGTACGAAATTGCCTGGCGCTGCTACAATGCCTATAAGGCCCAGCAAAGCCCCCAGAGAGCCGGCAGGCATCCAGAGAGGCAGCCCTCCCTGACGGTGGAAATACCAGCTGATGGCGGCAGTCAGCCAGACCACCGTCACCGCCAGATTTTCCACCGACCATCCGGCAATGATTCCCAACAGGAACATGGGCAGCAGCAGCCAGCCGCCAAGGGCTGACCGGCCTTTGGACAGGGAGATATTATACGGCAGCAGGAAAAGGGCTGCCGGCACGGCCGACCACAGATAAACGGTGGAGCCGCTTTTCCAGACAGCCACCTCCCCGAAGTGAGGGAAGGAAAGCCAGGCCAGAAAAGCCGTCACAGCCAGGATAGCCGGTTCCCGCCCCAGCTCTGCGGAGCGACGGGCGTGGCAGAAAAGCAACAAAACCAGTGCCGTGAACATCAGAGCATTGGCTATATCAAACCAGAACTTGCCTAGCCACAGGAAAAGATCCAGGCAGAAGACTGTAAACATGCGCCCCCCATGCAGGAAATAATGCCTGTAGGCTGACTGCACTACATCCTGAAAAGAAGCGATATGCTCCGAGGTCATCCAGATCAGTGAATAGTCGTAGTCATCACGATGCAACGGCATCAGCTCATTCAATATGAACATGATCAGGAAAATCCCTGCCATGACCAACAGATTCTGAAACAAAGAGTTCTTGCTTTGGGACAAATCTTACACTCCCCTATCATCCTGTGCCCGGGCGGGCTTGTCCCCGGGACTGCAGTACGTCATCTTTTTCCCATTGTATTCGTCCACCAGATAGATGGGCCTTTGCTTGCTCTCGGTAAACACCCTTCCCAGGTATTCGCCAATGATTCCCAGTGAAAGCAGCTGCACGCCCCCCAAAAACAGCACTACGGTAATAAGTGTGGGATATCCCGCCACCGGGTCCCCATAGCACAGGGCATTGAAAAGCACCCAGCACATATAGAAGATGGCCAGCAGGGAGACCCCCATGCCCAGCATGGTGGTCAGCCTCAGAGGCGCTGTGGTGAAGGAGGTCAGTCCCTCCACCGCCAGATTGCAGAGCCGCAGGAAGTTCCAGGTGGTATGCCCCGCTGCCCGGGGACGCACATGGAAGGGGATTTCTTTCTTGCGGTAACCCACCCAGGTGAACATGCCTTTGGTGTAGCGCTGATTCTCACGCATCATACGCAGGGCGGCCACACAGCGCTTGTCCAGAAGGCGGAAGTCACCTACATCCCTCTGCACCTTGTAATCGGCAAAGAATTGCAGACTGCGGTAAAAGATATTGGACATATGACGCTTGAACCAGGTCTCATCCGTGCGATCCGTGCGCTTGGCACAGACATCATCATAGCCCTTATGCCACCAAGCTATCATCTCGGGCACCAGCTCCGGGGGATGCTGCAAATCAGCATCCATGATGATGACAGCATCCCCCTCTGCATAGTCAAGGCCGGCCAGCATGGCCGCTTCCTTGCCGAAATTCCGGGATAGGCTGATATAACTTACAGATTCATTCTGTCTCGACATCTCCTGCAACAAAGCCAGGGTATCATCCGTGCTGCCATCGTTGATGAACAGATAGGCAAATTCACAATCCGCAACATCTTTCAATACACTGGATACTTCGGTATGAAATTTTTCTACTACCTCCTGCTCATTGTAGCAGGGGACCACAATCGTTATTTTTTCCATCCCAGTCTCCTCAATCTGCCAAAGCGCGGAAATTCACGATTTCCACCTGCTCCGAAGCCGCCAGCTCCCGAAGGGCTGGCGACAGGATAGCCGCCAGCTCCGCCTCGAAATCGTGCTCCCAGGCACAGGCCGGCACCAGCACCTTGTTATCCAGTCCCGGATGCATCATGACCTCCGTAGTCCCCGGCTGCAACTGTCGGACAATATCCAGCAGATATGCTTCTGACACGGCTTCCCCTGCCACGATGCCTGCAAAATGCTCCGGCGTGGCAAGCCCCTTTCTCCCTGCCTTGAAAGCCGACACGCGGGCCAGTGTGCCCAGCCCCAGCCGGCCAATAAGCTGTCCAAGGCCGCCAAATTCACCGCTGAAAAGGGGACTGCGTGGCGTGCGCACCGCCCTGATACCAGCAGCCTTCGCCAGCCTCAGCACTATATCGATGATGCCCGGCAGGGTGTGCATATGCTGATGGCTGTCTGCATGAGTAAGCGCAAGACCTGACTGCTGAAGCTTCTGAAGCTGCGCCGCAAGTTCTGCGCGCACTTCTTCAAAATTCACCTTGCCCAGGGCATAGCGTTTTACAAACACTGTATAGTCGTCATAAAAAACGCCCTCTGCCGTCACCAGAGAGGGAATCTCTGCAGGCGGCAGCACGGGAAAGCCATTGACCAAAGTAAAGTGGATGCCAACACCCAGCTCCTCGTGGCGTTTTGCCACCGCCACTGCCGAAGCAAAGGCCCGTCCCCCCGGCATAATTGTAGCCGAGCGCAGGCAACCTTCGGCTACCCCCTTCTCCACCGCCTGATTGATAAGTTCATGGCGGCCAAAATCATCGGCATTGACAATTAAACGTTTCACATTCTTCATCCAATCTTGCCTAACAATATCTCCATATTTTCGCCAATCTTTTCATCTATCTCATCCAGCAGGGCAAACCGCTTGCGGTAGACCGCCCTTTTCCTGGTAGGCACTTCCTCCATGGTTTTGCGGGTCTCTGTCAGGGGCAGGCTGTCAAACCTTGCATCCTCAGTTTTTTCCCCGCCAGCCTCCAGCCAGAAGTCGCTGAAGCTGGTCTTCAGCTTGCGGTTGGCCCTCACATGGTTCATGGCATAGTAGCCTTCATTGGTGACGCCGTACATACGCTCCACCCCCATACCCCTGGCCACGGCCTGCAGCATATAGAGAATGAGGTTCTTGGTGCGGTAGCCATGAAAGGCCTTGGTCATGCGCTTGATAAGGTCACGGGCTTCCTCCATATTCGGCCCCTGCAAGGCGCCTATGTAAAGGCTGTCACGCCCCTCATCATCCTTGGCAAACCAAAACATAATCTGGTAGATATGCTCCTGCCCCAGGTTCAGCTCCAAGGAAAGCAGCCCTTCCTTCCTCTGGCCCGCCTCTGTGCAAAGCACCGCCTGCAATGCCTGACCCTCGAAATCCCCCTGCCACACGCAGAAGCCTTGCTTATGGACATCCCCCAGATTGAGGAAGTGTTCCTCCGTCACCCTGGACTGCAAAAAGGCAAAATGCTCCCTTACCAGCTTTGACCTGGTGGCAAAGGTGGAGCCTTTGTAGAAAAAGGCCCTGGTAGCCTGTTCTATGGGGTATGGATTAGCCTCTATAAGCTGGCACCGCAACGGGTCGGACTGGAACCAGTTGTATAACTCCTTTATGCCCCGGCTGTGAAGAAAAGCCCGGGCGCAGAAAATAACGTATCGACGCTTCTCCCGGGGATTGTCCATATCGTATATCTGATGACCCAGTTGCCTGATTTCTTTCATCAATGCTCATCACCTACATGTCCATTGGATTTATCCAGATAGTATAGCCTCACATACTTGGCCATGGTGTAGAAGTAGTGGAAAGAGGCCAGTACAAAACCAATAACCCCGTCACGCCAGCCACCACGCAGGAAAAACATGCGAAAAGAAGCCCAGAAAGGGTGCAGCACAAAATCCCAAAGATGGGCACGCTTGCCCTGTTCATGCATTTTTTTCGCCGCCAAATCCGTATACACATTGAATTTGTTGAAATAATGCTGCCAATCCCTGTAGGGATAGTGTACCACATACAAGTCAGCAGGAAGATGCTTTTCCTCACATTCATGGCAGATTTGCTGATGAACCAGCCCTTTGACATAGGTGCCTTTTTTGGGCAGCAGCCTTACCACATAATCCGGAAACCAGCCTCCGTGCCTCAGGGGCTTTTCCCAAAAATAGTTGAGACGTGCATGGCAGTATGCATAGCGGCGGTCATCCGCCTTCACCAGTTCCTGCAACTTCTCAGCCAGCCTGGGGGTGACCCGTTCATCAGAGTCAAGTATATATATCCACTCACAGCTTGCCTGGGCGATGGCAAAGGTCTGCTGTGCTCCCCAGTCGCCATTCAAAGCCCGTGTGACCACCCGTGCTCCCATCTCCCTGGCAATCTCCGGAGTCCTATCAGTGCTGTTGTCATCTATGACTACAATTTCAGCCGCCCATTGGACACTTGCCAGGCAGTCACCAATATTTTTTTCCTCATTCTTGGCCAGTATCAGCACAGATACCGGGGTCTTTGACTCTGCCATCTTTACTCCTCGATGATTTTTTCTATGCGCCTTGCAAATGCGGCAGGAGAATACGTCTCTGACGCAGACTGAAGCCCCGTCTCGTATTCGCCCTGCCTATCACCATAACCATTTATAAACTCCGTCAGCACCCGCTGCAAATCAGCCAAATCCCCACTACGAAAAGTCTCCCCCACCTTGAAGGACTCAAAGACCTCAGGGTTCATATCGTCACTGGCAATCACTGGTTTCTTGAAGCCCAGGGCCGTAAAGAGCATACCACCCCAATGATAGCGGTAGCGCGGCGCAGAGTAGGGCAACAACAATACGTCAATGCCGGCAATAGCTTCCTGCCACTCCCTGCCAATCAGGCCCTTATGGAGGAACTTTATGCTTTCTTCACCACGGTAACGGGCTATGATGCGCTCAAAGTCTTCCGAATCTTCCGGGTGCATAGTGGCCCCCTGCACCAAAAGGCGCACTTCCCGTGTGAACTGCCCTTTGGCCCTCAGATAAACTTCCAGGAAATCCTCCAGCTTCTTTTCCCGGCGGTACTGGCCGAAAAAACCAATGGTCAGGGGAGCTTCTATCTTCTTGGGGCAATAATCTATGAGGTCCCTCGGCGTATAAGTTGGGGGATATATATAACGGATATTTTCCCTCGTCTCCCCAAAGATGTCCTGCCCGAAGGTCAGAACCACAGGGCGGATATTCCTGCAGTCTGCCAGCTGCCCGGCTGCCTTGAGGAACCTGGGAGCCTCGCCGGGATTGATGCCATGGAGGATAAACACTATGGGCACAGGAGATTTCCTGAGGCTGCTCCGGCGGACAGCCCTAAGGTAGCGATAGGTAGAGGTGGGCACTATCAGTGCGTCAAAGGCGCCCCCCTCTGCCAATTTCCTGAGTTGGCTATACCAGCCCAGGCGGCGCTGTTCCCGTTTCAAGGCGTACCAGATTTTTTTCAGCCCCCTGACACCGCTGTAGGATACAACTTCTCCTTGCAGATAATGCACCGGCACCTGATAGTCAAAACTGAACTCGAATCCCTCCGGCACATAGAAGCTGACCTCATGGCCTGACTGCTGGAATTCTTCCACCAGAATGCGGTCAAAATCAACCTCATGACCACCGGGGGTCATAATATTTTCAAAAATGGCCAGCCTCAAGTCAGCCCCCCCCTTGTAAAAGTTCCCGGCACTCCCTCAGCACCGCCTCCGGTGCTATATTCCAAAGGCATTTGGGCTTGGGCCAGCTGGGACATTCCTCCGTCCGCACAGTGCAAGGGCAGCACTCCTCCCTGCTGGTAAGCACCCTGGCCTTCTCATTGATGGGATGCCAACGGTCAGGGCTGGTGCAGCCATACATGACCACCATGGGAATCTGGCAGGCAGCAGCAATATGGCCGCCCCCCGTATCCACAGAGACCAGAAGGTCAGAAGCCTTGAAGAGTGCCGCCAGTTCCACCAGATTGGTCTCCCCGCAGAAATTGGCTACGGGCACCGGGCAGGCAGCAATCACCTCATCGGCATAAGTCCTGTCCCCCGGACCGCCGGTGACAAAGAATGAGGCCTTGTATTCTGAGGCCAGCTTCTCCACCACTTGAGCAAAATACTCCTTGGGCCAGGTTTTCAGGGGGAAAGTGCCCTTGACGCAAAGAGCAATGATTTTCTCTGCCTGGGGCAGTTTTTCCAGCAGCTCTTTCGCCCGTTCCTGTGCCTCCGGCGTAATGCGGGCGAAGACAGGCTCTTCCCGCTCCTCTGCACCTTGCCCAGTAAGTCCCCGGACGATATTCTGGTAGGTATCTGCCTGCAGGGTCTTGTCCAGATCATAGTCAATGTCCACAGTCCTGGTGTAGAGCCAGGTCACCCTGCTTTTCTTGGGACCAAAGACACGGCTGGGCCCCACCCGCTCGGGTATGCGGGCCAAAAAGGCCAGCAGCGCCGGCCGCAGTTTCCTGTCCAGTGAGATGCTCAGGTCAAACTGGCGTTTTTTCAAGTCTTTGGCCATGGCCCGCATCTGCCCCCAGGAATTTTCCTTGGGCTTGTAGTCAAAGACCATAACCTCATCAATAACGGGGTTATTTTCCACGGCCTGCCGCACCACCGGCTTTACCAGCATGGTAATGCGGGCTTCTGGATACGCCTTTTTTAGCAGGGCTATAGCCCCCGTGGTCAGCACCACATCCCCCAGGTTCACCAGGGCATTTACCAGGATATTCTTGTACTGCTTCATAAAGTTCCTGTCCCAGCCCATGCAGCAGGGAGCAGATTCACTCCTTCTAATCCATCTTAAGTGCATATCTTTTCAGAACGAAGTTCCAAATGGTGACAATCACTGCCGCCAAGAGCTTGGCGGCCATATAATAAATTCCCAGTATATCCACGAAGGTGTACATGCAAAGCTGATTGATGCCCAGCCCCGCCACGCTGGAACCGAAAAAGATAGACATTGCCTTGAGGCTCTGCTTCTTGCTGCCATCAGCAAAGACCCACACACGGCATAGCCAGTAATTCACCAAAAGGGAGATGATGAAGGCGACGGCAGAGGAATACAGGTAATGAAAGCCTGCCCACTCCGTCAGTGCATACAGGCAGGCCAACTCCAAAAGCAGGCAGCCCCCACCTGCAACTACAAATCTTATTACTTCCGCAATACTTTTACGTCTTTCCAAAAAAGCACTTCCTCAGATGACCTGGTTTCCCGTCATAAATCAATAGGAGCAGCTGTCTGCTCATCATATATACTGCTTCAACAATTCCAGTAAGCTGCCGCCTTCATAGAGCACGCCGCGAATGCCGGCCCCTTCTCCGCAAGTTACGTCTCTGGGACTATCCCCGACCATCAGGGATTTTTCCATGTCTATGTCAAAATCCCTGCAAGCCTGCTCAATGAGACCGCTCTTGGGCTTGCGGCAGGAACATTCCTGGCGGTACTCCGGCACTACGGCCTCCGGGTGGTGGGGGCAGTAGTAAAAGGCATCAATATGTGCCCCTACGCCAGCAAGCTCCTCATTCATGTACCCGTGAAGCTCCTTTACTGCCTCTTCCCCAAACATGCCCCGGGCCACGCCACTCTGATTGGTGACGACAATGGCCAGATAACCTCTGTCATTGACGTATTTCACGGCCTCCCTGGCTCCGGGCATCCACTGAAGCTTTTCCTGCTCATGAAGATAGCCCGTATCCACATTCAAGGTGCCGTCCCGGTCGAAAAAAACGGCAGGAATTTTACCTTTTTTATTTTCCATACTCAAAATAGCCACCCTGGTCAAGGAAATCGCAATACTCCTTCACAGCTTCCTTCATGTCATAGAAGCCTTCATCATAACCTGCTTCCAGCAGATGGGTGGGATCAGACTCGGTGAAGTTCTGGTACTTGCCACGCAGCACCTCCGGGAACTCACGGTACTCGATCCTGCCCTTGCCCAAAGCTTCGATGACAGCTTCTGCCACTTCATTATAGGTATGAGCCTTGCCTGTGCCGCAGTTGTAGATGCCGGAGGGACCCTCTTGCTCCCAGAACCAGAGGTTCACCTTCACCACGTCCTTGACATAGACGAAATCACGACGCTGCTCGCCATCCTTATATCCATCGATGCCCTTGAAGAGGCGGGCCACACCAGTCTCATTGACCTGATTGTAAAGCTGGTAGAAGATGGAAGCCATCTTGCCCTTGTGGTGCTCCTGAGGACCGTAGACGTTGAAGTATTTCAGCCCTACAATCTGGCTCTTGGCCTCAGGCATCACCTGACGCACATAACGGTCAAAGGCCAGCTTGGAGAAAGCATAGGGGTTCAGGGCATCCTCGCACTCGTCCCCTTCCCGGAAGCCATTTTTGCCGCTGCCATAAGTAGAAGCAGAGGACGCATAAAGGAAGGGAATGCGGTGCTGGAGGCAGAAGTGCAGCACAGACTTGCTGTACTCGTAGTTCACCTTCATCATGTAGTTCACATCATATTCCATGGTGTCGGAGCAGGCCCCCTCATGGAAGACCGCATCAATGTCCGTGCCATCGAAATCATCGTCCTCGATGGTCTGGAGGAAATCATCCTTGTGCTGGTAGTCGATGAACTGGAGACCGCGAAGGTTCTTGTAGTTGCTGCCATCCTTCAGGTCATCCACAATGAGAATGTCCGTGCGTCCCCTGCGATTGAGCTCTTTGACAATATTGCTGCCGATAAAACCGGCACCACCTGTTACGATAATCATTTATATTCTCCCCCCCGCAGTTGTTTACATAAGTTCTTTCAATACAGCCAGGAGTTCCTCCTGGCTCACAGCATAAGTACCAAGTTTCGCCACTACCACACTGGCAGCCAGATTAGCCAGGAAGGCGCCGTCATTTGCCTTCAGCCCTCCCGCCAGAGCCATAGCAAAGACGGCTATCACCGTATCGCCGGCACCTGATACATCGAACACATCCTGTGCTCTGGTGGGAATGTGCTCCGTATCTGTTTCCCGCACCAGGCTCATGCCCTTTTCCGAACGGGTGACAATGACATTCTTCAGCTTATACTTGCGCATGATGTAGTGGGCGGCTCTCTCCACCTGAGCGTCCTCGTTCTTGATCTTGTCAATGATGATCTCATTGACTTCCTTCACATTGGGCGTAATGTAGTCAGCCTGGGCGTATTTCAGCCAGTTGATGCCCTTGGGATCCACCACCACGGGCACACCATGGTCATGGCAGGCCTTGATGATCATCTGGCAGGCCGCCTCCGTGCAGGCTCCTTTGCCATAGTCAGAGATAATAACTGCATCCAGGCTCTCGGAGAGCTTCTGTTCTATGTAGTTCTGCAGCCGGGCCGCATAGTGGGCCTCAATGGGCTCATCTTCCTCGAAGTCCAGACGAAGCATCTGCTGATGCCCGCCAATAACTCTGAGCTTGGTAGTGGTGGGCCTGTCCGTAGTGACCAGCCCCTTGTAGTCGATGCCCCTGGCAGTCAGTTTGCCCAAAAGGCTTTCACAATGGTAATCATCCCCCACATAGCCTGCCAGGGAGGTCTGACACCCCAGGCGGGCCAGGTTGTGTGCCACGTTGGCAGCGCCGCCCAGAGTTTCTTTCTCGCTGGTAACATGGGTGATAGGGACAGGTGCTTCAGGAGAAATCCTTGTAACCTCACCATAGTAATACTTGTCCAGCATTACATCCCCTACTACCAGAATCTTGCATTTTGAGGTTCTCTCTGCTACGAAATCATATAGAGTCTGTATGTCCATCAGCTATTGCCTCTCTTTCCCTTGGAAAAAATATCCCCTTACGAGGGAGCAATACCATTTCCCAAATCTATGACCCGGCATTTGTAATCTCCGGGGTGAAGGGGCAGCTTATAGGCAGGCGCCCCGCCGAATTTCTCCAGCAGCTCATCCACATATTCCATCACTGTCTCCACGGGAATGTTCTTCATGCAGGCCATATGCTCCGCCCCCTCCTTGGGGCACTCGTGAATACGGCAGGGGTGGCAGGCTTCCGGGGTCTTCACCAAAACATCCTTGCCATCATAGGGGTAGAAACCTGTCACAGGAGAAGAACCAAACATGGTGACAATGGGCACATTCATGGCCACCCCCACGTGCATGGGGCCGGAATCAGTAGTGAGGAAGAGACAGCAACGCCTGAGCAGCCCTGCCAGCACCCCCAGGCTCACCTTGCCGGTGAAGACCTTGAGGTGATCGCTTTCTCTTTCCTCCATATCGTCAATACAGCTTTCCACCAAATCTATATCCATGGGACCACCAAAGAAGGCCACATGATAGCCCCGCTTTATCAGGCGGTCAGCGCACTGGGCAAAATATTCCTTGATCCACCGCTTAGTAAGCCAGCTGGCGCCAATGTTGAAAGCAACTACCTTGGCCTCTTGGGTGAAAGTCTCCTGCCAGAGGCGGTCAGCCTTGTGCTGTGCCGCTTCGGGGATAGTCATTTCCAGCCCCGCATCGTCGATCTTTTCGACTCCCAGGAACTTCCTCAGCACATCAAAATGGGCCTCCACCTGATGCTTGATGAAGTGCTCATTGGCCATAACCCCGTCAAACAACAGGGAGAACCCCGGCTTGGCATAACCCACTATCTGCCCGCCCCCGGAAAAGGCGGCCAAGGCCGAAGCCCTCTCGTTGCGGTGCAGGTTGATGACCAGGTCATAATGCCTGGCCCGCACTTTCATGATGAACTTGCAGAAGGCAAGCGGGTGATTGTCCTCCCCTTTTTTATCCAGCAGCAGGCACTCATCCAGGTGGGGATTGTACTCCACCAGATCCCTGAGCTTCTTGTCCGCCAGCAGGGTAATCCTGGCCTGAGGATAGTTGGCCCTGAGGGTGCGGAGCACTGGCGTTACCAGCATCAGATCCCCCAGGTGCATCAAATTGATGACCAGAATATTCCTGTACTCTTTCAGCATCTCTTTCCCCTTACTCTCCCTGGCTCAGCAGCCCTTGTCTTCTGATATTTTCCTGATGACATTGGTGGTGGAACGCCCCTCCACCATCTTTACGAAATGCACGCTACCACCGTAGGACTGCACTATTTTAGCCTCCGGCAGGGTATCCAGCGTATAATCGCCCCCCTTGACATAGACAGCGGGGCGCACCTTGGCTATGAGGCTTTCAGCGGTCTGTTCCCCAAAGAGCACCACATAATCCACGGACTTCAAGGCGCCCACTACCTCTGCCCTGTCAAGCTCGCTGTTGATGGGGCGCGTGGGCCCCTTCAGCCTTCTCACGGACTCATCAGAATTAAGGCCCAGCACCAGGCAGTCTCCTTGGGCACGGGCCTCCTGCAAATAACGCACATGGCCCGCATGGAGAATGTCAAAACAGCCATTGGTGAATACCACCTTCTGACCTGCCTCCCTGAGGGCCGCGCAAAAATCTTCTATTCTCTCAGCCGGTATCAGCACTTGTATACCTTCTTTCAAAATCCTATCGTTCCACGGCCCGCCGCAATTCCTCGACAGACACCGTGGCCGTGCCCAATTTCCGCACGGCTATGCCGGAGGCGATATTGCTGAGCTCGGCTGCCTTTTCAGGGCTGATGCCGGCAGCCAGCGCCAGAATCACCGTAGCCACACAGGTATCACCTGCACCTGACACATCGTAGACCTCGCTCTTATCGGACACTGGGATCACATGGACAGCCCCGTCTTTTTCCACCAGGATCATGCCCAATTCCCCGCGGGTCACCAGCACACCTTCAGCAGAAAGCTCTGCCAGGAGCTCCTGGGCAGCCTCAATGACCGCTCCTTCATCCGACAGGCTCCTGCCCACAGCAGCGGCGAGCTCCGCATCATTCTGCTTCACATAGCCAATGCCCTTGAAGCTCTTCACATCATAGCGGGAATCAACCATGGTGGGAATGCCGTGCTCCCTGGCATATTTAATAAGTGCCTTCCGCAGTTTCGGCGTCACCGTGCCAGAACCGTAGTCGCTGAGGACAATGCCCTGCATCTGCGGCAAAACAGATTTGATATATTTCAAAAGTTCTTTTTCATGTGCTTCGGTAAGAGGCTCATGGCACTCCTTGTCCACCCGCACAATCTGCTGGCTGACGGTAGCCCGTCCTCCGGCAATAATGCGTGTCTTGGAAATGGTGGGACGCGCTTCATCTGTAAGCAGGCCCTCAATATGGGCACCGTTCTTCTGCAGCACTTCCTTCAGGCCCTCCCCGCCGCTGTCATGGCCCAGGAGACCCACAGCAAAGACGCTTCCTCCCAAGGTGGCAATATTGTTTACCACATTGGCAGCGCCACCTGCCACAATGACCTCTTTCTGCTGCTCCAGCACCAGCACCGGTGCCTCCCTGGAAATGCGGGAAATCGTGCCCTGAAGGTAAATATCTGCCACCACATCTCCCAAAACCAGGATGCGGCGCCCCTCCAGTTCATCCAATATAGAAAGCAATTCCTCTTTCATTTGCTGCTACCTCTCTTACCAGGGTGTGAACTGCCACCTGAACTTGACGGAATCCTTTTCATCCCTGTAATGCCTGTACTGAATGACAAATTGCGAGCAATGCATGTCATGGAACCAATAGCAGTCCATCTTGTTGAATTTGAAGGCTCCATCGTCCATATTATAAGACGTACCCACCACAAAGCGATCCCTGTCACTGGCCTGGTAACTGATGCCAGCCCGGAACTGGCGGGTAAAATCATTTACACCGTAGTCAAAAAGGCTGGTTTCCTTGCTGTTCTTGGAATAGGCATAGGTGGCGTACATGGCCCAGCGTGAATCAAATTCCTTCACTGTGGACAGGCTCCAGCTGAGACCATCCAACTTGGAATGATCATACGACTCTCGGGTGATGGAGTAGGTGATGCTGGGGCTGATGTACCAGCCTCCTCCAAGGAAAATCGGATCCCGGCTGAGGGTCAGTCCATAGTACCTGTGGGTACTGGTAATGTCGTTCTCCTTCTTGTGCCAGCGCCCCCACTCCACGTCAAAAGAATAATTCAGATGAGTCTTGCCCAAGGGACGGGCATACTTATAGACAAAGCTGGGTTCCTTCTTGATCCACTTGTCATCGCTGTCCTCGTAGCTGCCATAGCGCAACTCATAACTGGCGTTGCGGTTGTACCAGCCAATCTGTCCGTTGCTCTTGAGGCCCTCCTTGGTATTGGCATACAAATGAGCCTGGCCTTCCACATTCTTGAAAAGCGGCAAGCTGAAATCCTGGGATATCCACACCCCGTCATCCTTTGAATAGCCCACTCTGGGCAGTTCCAAATCGTTTTCTTTCTTCTTCAGATCCACTACATGGCTTTTCTTGGTGAATAAACAGGCATTCTTAAGCCAGGTGCCCACATGCTCCATGACAATCTTGTCGTTAGGATAAATGGTCATCTTCCTGGCACTAAGGTGGTAGTCAGGGCTCTTGGCCCCACACTTGGTAGAGGTGCCATCATAGACCACAATCCTGTCCGGGTAGAATTCAAAGCGCTTGCCCGTCACATACTGATGGTCAACCTTGCCTCTGGCCTCTCCCATAGTGCCCAGCTTGGTGCGATAGTTGTAAACTGTATTCACGCCGTCCAAAATCACCCGGCTCTGACCGGGAGTGAGCTGCAACATGTGTGCCTTGCCCGGTATCTCGATGTCATTAGTCTTAAGGTTGCCCTGCACCGGACCATCCGGGGCATCAAACTGATGGGCGTCAAGCTGGATGGCGTGCACCTTCCCCTTGGCCACAAATTCCCCTGTTTCCTCATTATAAGTGAGGTCATCCCCTTCAAAGGCCATAGGAGAAGCCTTAGTGGGGTCAACGGGATGACGCAGGTTTTCTGCCATTTCCTGAGTATCTGCCAGAAGCTTCTGCTGCTCATCCGTCAGCATATTTTCCCGCTCCAGACGGCGGCGGTTCTCGATGAAATCCAAGGCATCAGCCCCAGTCTCCGTGGTGGCCTTGTACATAGCCGTGGCCTGTGGAGGCAGCAGGGCAAGAAGCGACAAAAATGCCGCACAGGCTCTCCCTTTATTCTTCATGGAATGCTTCCTCTCTGTCTAAATAATCCTATCTCATATAGTACAACATCTGCAGTCTTTACGCAAATATATCATACATCAAGGGCCCCCCAGTCACCCCTGGGAGGCCCTTGCGTCCTCAGCTCTGCTTTAGCTTATTCTGCCACCGTGGCCACACCGTAGAGGCTTTCCTCATTTTCGGTCTGGATGTATAGTTCCGTGCCCTCCGGCAGGTCTATGTTCTTGCCCTTGACAAAGGCACCGCCAATGACGCCGATGGGGCCCAGAAGCAGCATGCCTGCCACGCTGGCACCTGCGGCCATAGCCAGATGCTTCATTTCCTTCTTGGACTCTTCACCCACATAGGTGTCAACTTCCGTGCCATCGATGGACTTGGTCTTGTTGAAGTCAATCTGCACCTCGGCGCTGCGGCCGAAGTTCTTGGCCTGGCGCACCTTCTCCACGACGCCTTCCCCAGGCTCGCCCTTGGCAAAGATCAGGCTGCCGTCCACCACTACATCTTCAGCCACCTGATAGTGGATAATATCGCCAGCTTTCAGATTCTT
The DNA here is from genome assembly GCF_000702545.1 of Selenomonas sp. AB3002. Lineage (NCBI taxonomy): Bacteria > Bacillati > Bacillota > Negativicutes > Selenomonadales > Selenomonadaceae > Selenomonas > Selenomonas sp. AB3002. The sequence goes on from NZ_JNIO01000008.1 coordinate 2,052,215, forward strand.
GGCATTCACCCTGTCCACCAGCGCCACCTTGATGAGGGTGCTGGCAGGCACCTGCACTTTCTCCATAGGCAAAGTTTCTGCCCCGAAGGAAGCCTTGCCCAACTGCTCAGCACGGGCCTTGAAGGTGCCTTCCCCGGTCTTGCCCAAAAGACCAAGCTCCATATCAGCCAAGCGGGTCTCCACAGGCTTCATGCTCACTTTGTGGTCAATATTCCACTCGATGGCATTGAGCCTGGCCATCAGGGAAGGGCCGGAGCCATTGGTGTAGAGTTCCCTGTAGAGAGCATCCACCCTGGCCATCAGGCTGCCAGAGCGATGGCTGCCATCGTAATCCTTTTCCAGCTTGTTGAGCCTGTCCATGACGGCTCCTGTCTGCTCACTGCCGTAGGTGTCCTCCTCCATGAGGGCCAGCTTACCCTGTACTGTCTCAGGCACAGCAGCTGCCGCCATGCCCATAGTCGTAATGAGCAGGGCTGCCGTCAAGAGCAGGCTGATAATCTTCTTTCCCATGGTAATTCCTCCATTTCTCAGGGCTTTCCCCTTTTAATGATACCTCGTCTATAATAATCTTATGTATTGCAAGGACTGGAAGAGTTGTTCTGCTTCGACTCCTCATACCGGCTCACCTTGTTTTCCGGTTCATGGAGCCCTGCAGGCTCCGGATGGATTACGATGTCGAAGCCGCCAAAAGCCTTTCTGATGCGTCCTTCCAACTCATCACAGACAGCGTGGACATGAGCCAGGTGCATATTGCCGTCAAAGAGCAGATGCACATCCAGCAGCCGATAAGAGCCGGAACGACGGGTGCGCAGGCAGTGGAAACCCTTCACCTCAGGGGCGCTCTTCAGGATGCGCCCTATCTTTTCCTCATCCTCCTCCGGCAGGCTGGCATCCGTAAGTTCCAGGGCAGAAGCCCTTATCATGTGCCAGCCTTCCCGGAAGATGATGCCCGCCACGAAGATGGCGATGATGGCATCCATGGGAGCCCAGCCCGTGACCTCCATGGCAAAGAGGCCAATGAGCACGCCTACAGAGGTCCAGATATCGGCCCGCAGATGAAGCCCATCCGCTTCCAGCGCCTGGGAATGGGTGATTTTAGCTACAGTAAGCAGCCGCCGGGACACCAGCAGGTTGACAATGATGGAAATCAGCATGATGACTACGCCGTAGCCCAGATTCTCAGGCACACCGCCCCCCTCCAGCAGCCCCAGCACTGCCTCGTGGACGATGGCGGCTGCCGCAGCCACAATCAGCAGGGCCTCCACTGCTGCAGACAGGTTCTCAAACTTCCCGTGTCCATAGTCATGCTCCGTATCAGGCGGCTCCACCGACTTCCTCACCGCCAGCCAGGCAATGAGGGCTGCCAGCAAATCTACCCCGGAGTGCAGGGCTTCAGAGATAAGGCTGACCGCACCGATATAAAGGCCGACCAAAAGCTTCATCAATACCAGGGCGCTATTGGAAATAATCGATAGATACGCCGTCCGCTGCTTCAGCCTGTCATTATCATCCATAGGGATCCCCCCTTAATAAGATTTCCGATTGGCCCGCTCCTGTTCTGCTTTCCACTCATAGATGAAATTCACGATGCCATTCATGGGGGAGGAGAACCCATAGTGACGGGGCAGACGCCCCAGATTGCTTTTCTCCAGCACCTCTTTGGTATCATAGGCCTGCACCTCAGAGCTGTAAATCTCGTAGGTCTCCTGTCTGCGATTGAAGCGTATCTGGTAGAGGTAGAGCCTGTTCCTGTCTGCCTTCACCACCGCCACCTGCGCCTCGACTATATCTTCGGGGGCCGTATCCTGGGGAATCTCCCCCGTGCCAAAGGCAAGGCTGCTCACATCCACATAGTAGCCCGTGAAGCCCTCAGCATCCACAAAGCGCATATCCTCAGCTGCAGCCAAAGGGCTGAGGCCAAGCAGGCACGCTGCTGCCAGTCCGCAAATCTTCTTTCTCAATCCCTTACCTCCCAATTTCATCACTATAGGTAAACATTATACCCCTATGGGCATGATTTTTCCATTGGAAAAACATTAAATCTGCAATTATCAGGGCAAGAGAAAAGGCCTCTCCTGACAGAAAGGCCTCACCATAAGCTTATGGCAATGGAAGCGCTGTCACCGGCCCCAAGGGAGTCAGATTGTCTGCAATGAGCGCTATGGCAGACAGTTTTTTCTCCATATTGCAGGACACACACTTGAGGCGCAGGGTGAAGATATGACCTCCCACGGATTGCTCTATCTGCTGTTCTTCTCCCGTCTTCACCGCCTCATTGATCAGGTGCCAGAAAACCTGAGCTGCCTGTTCATCCAAATGGGAAAGGGAATACAGAAGCTCCTGCATTCCCGGCACCCCCAGGCTGTGCAAGAGGCTCCGGAACGCCCCGTTGCTATAGAGGAAGGAAATCTCTCCATTCCTTACTTCCATGATGGCCAGGGGCACATCACTGATATGATCCCGCCTCTCCTCCGGAGGCAGGAAGGGGAATGTGCTCAGCACATTCACCATGCCCAGGTTGCGATAATAATCAGCCTCACCAAAAGGCTCGAAGGAAAGAGTAGCATGCTCCCCAGCATAGAAGGCCGCTGCATCCCTGAGGGGTGCAGGCCTGCCAAAGAGATACCCCTGCACCATCTCACAGCCAATGTCCCGCAGGAAAGCATATTGCTCCTCTGTCTCCACCCCCTCCACCAGAGTATGGATGCCCAGATCCTTCGCCAGCCCTATAATGCCCTTGATCATGGTCCTGGCCTTGGGATTATCCTTGAACATGCGCATGAACTGCATATCCAGCTTCACCACATCAAACTCATACTTGATGAGGTTGTTCAGAGAAGAATACCTGCTGCCGAAGTCGTCCATCCACACTTCATAACCGGCGGAGCGGAAGCGCTGGATGGTTTCCTGGAGCATCTCATCCTCAATGGCGCTCTCTGTCACCTCAATGTGCAGCTGCTCCCTCATGGTCCCTGTTTCTTCCCGGATTTTTTCGATAGCCTCGAACATATCCTTCAGCTGGAAATCCACCCGGGAAAGGTTCACGGATATGCGGGCCAGGTTCCAGCCATCCCCGGCATGAGCCCGGACCTCAGCAAAGTCCTCACAAACCTGCCTTACAATAAAGAGGTCCAGCTTATCAGAAAGATGGGCTTCTTCCAGCACCTCCACGAAAATCCCCGGTGAGATCATGCCGTACACCGGGTCAATCCAGCGGGCCAGGGCCTCAAAACCACAGACCTGCCGGGTGAGCACCCGCACCTCCGGCTGGTAATAGACCCTGAGTTCCCCCCGGGCCATGGCCGACTCGAAACGGCTCACGATATACTGCCTGAGCTTTGCCCCTGACTCCATGGAAGTGTCAAAGTAACAATAGCTCTGGTCATAGAGCCGCTTGATGCTTTCGCAGGCCAGCTTCGCCCTGTCCAGCACCACCGTCACATCCGCTGCATCCCCCTCAGAAACATAAATACCCGCCTTCATCCTGATGTCAACCTGCTGGGCAGAAGCCTGCACCCGCTCCTGCACCCGGAGCACACGGGACACGATATCCTCATTGACAATGGCTGCTACAAAGTGGTCTTCATGCAGCCTTGCCAGTATCCCGTCCGGAAAAGTATCCCGCATGATATGGGCCACCTGTCTCAGGAATGTATTGCCCGCGTGAAAGCCATAGATCTGGTTGTAAGCCTTGAAATTCTCTATGTCAAAGTAGATGACAGCAAACTCCCCATCCTCTGAGCCCCGCAGAAGCACCGTAGCGTCCTCCAGAAAATGATTCATATTGAAGAGTCCGGTGATGTCATCTATTTGCCGCCTGTTATTTCTCTGATCCTGCAAGACCACCCACTCCTTGTCGGGGCCAAGGCCCCCTTCCCTAATTTATCCACAGGTTTATCAACAATTTTTGTGGATAAACTCCCATTATCTGTGGATAACCTATTCTCTTGCGGGGATTATCCACAAAATCTGTGGATAATCCCTCACTTCCCTGTTGATAACTGCCACAGTGTGCCCTCTGGCTGTAAATCACTAGAGGGAGATGCGTAAAAAATCGTCCAGCGCATCTCTGACAGTCAAATTCTTGCCATGTTTGGTCATGCCGAATTTCTTGGAACGCTTAAGGTAGTCCACGGTCACCCGATAGATCTCATCCTCCACAGAGCCGGGCACCAGCCCCTCCCAATTGGCAGGACTGTAGTCGCGCTCTTTGATGGCGTTCTGGGGTCTGCCCGTGACCTCCAGCTCGCAGAGAAACTGTATCTGCTGCCTGTCCGGCCTGATGTAATAGTGCTCCAGGAAATACGTCTGGGGATAGCTGTAATCTTCTTCGGAGGAAAATTCTCCCGCTCCATCCTGCACCAGCTTAACCCAGACATCAATGATCTTTTCACTGGCAGAATAAGGCAGATAGCGCCACTTGGCCGTCTGGGTGTCAAGATAGTAGGTAAAACCGCTATCATCCTGGATGACCTTCAGGTAGCGCTCCTTGGCAGGCTTGCCCTTTTCCTCACGTTCCTGCCCTGAGGTTTCCTCCTCCGGACGCTCAAACCACTCATCTGCCCGGCTGTTGTCCGAAGGGCGGCGAGCCTTAGGCGCAGACCTGTTATACTGGGATTCCGCTTCCTGCTCGGCTTTCAGGGCCGCCTCATTCTTCTCGTCACCCTCTACCACAGAAACGATTTCATCGGCGGGGTCATAAGCCTGCCCTGCAGCTGCAGGTACAAGCAGGGCCGCCCCCAAAAGGACTCCCGCCAAAAACTTTCCGTACCTCATGGGGTCACACCTCCTTACTAGGATTATTCGCCCCATAAAGGATTTTTCCTTGTTGATAAAGGAAATAAATAAGCCCGCCCTCAAAACGGGCAGGCTTGGCAAGGTTTTGGACTTTTCATCTTTGCAGATAGGCGTTGACTTCCTTCTGGAGTTTGTGCAGCCCCATGGACAGGGGGCGTTTCCCTGCATAGATTTCCTGGATGGCATTTTCCGCCATGATGATGGCGGCCCGATGGTCGCGGAACTTGGGGTGGCCGATGGCTTCGTCCATGACCCGGCTTATGGCTTCCAGATCCACGGACTCAGAACCTACGCTGCCCCAGCCCCACTGAGCCTTGGCAGCACTCAGCACCACCTCACGGCGCACGGGAAGGCCCTGGGATTTTTCCAGTACGGCCTGCTGCACTTCCGGGTCCATGGAAATCTTCTTCATGAGCTGCCAGGCCAGCCCCGGCTCTGCCGTGCGTTCACTCATGGCAATGAGCAGGGTGCTCACAGGAGAGACATTCTTGCCAGAGGGCCCTGCCGGCAGGCGCACGCAGTCCCACTCAGAATCAGAGAACTTCTTGATGCGCCAGGGGTAGGGCTTGTAAGTCTTGTACTCAGCGAAGGTGAAGGGGCGGAAAGCCACCTTGCCCAAATCCACCTCACGGCTGGTTACTTCATGTCCCTGCTGCAGCTTCTTCAGGCGCATGACAAATTGTACACACTGCTCGATATTGGGAGAGGCAAAGAAACAGGCCCTGCGCGAGGGGTCGAAAAGGCCGCCCCCATTGGTGGTCACTGCCAGCTGCCAGTCATAATCATACATGCCGAACTGGTCAAGATCCCCATCCCCGTTAGTATCCTTGGTAACCCTGGCGCAGATATCGTAAAAGTCCTGCCAGGTCCAGTCATCAGAGGGCATCTCGATACCCTCCCGTTCCAGCAGGGTCTTGTTCACGAACATCAGGGTAGGAGCGCACTCCACAGGCAGGGCATAGAGACTGCCGTCCTTCCTGCCGTACTCCAGCACCGCAGGATAAAAGCCTTCCTCGTCAAAGCCCTTATCCCGGGCTATGGTATCGGAAAGATTCCTGATGGCCCCCATGGAGGCATAGGCCTCGAAATCATCATCGGGCATCAGGAACACATCCGGCTCTGTCCCGGCCAGGATCTGCTCTGCCAGCCACTCCTCATAATCCTCCGGCTTGATGCCGCTGACGTAGGTCACATCCACATCCGGATGCTCTTCCTCAAAGCTCTTGATGGCCGTGTCCATGACAGCGTAGCCGTCGCTGCTGGGCACATCCCAGGCGCTGCCTACGAAGGTCCCCACCCGCAGGTGAGTGCGGGCATGGGCCGCCTGCCAGCTCCAAAGGCCAAAAGCCGCCAACAGGATTATGACCAGCAGATGCCCTCCAAAGGAGAGTTTGCGTTTCATCCCCATCATCTTTCCACCGCTTCAGCGGCCAGCCCCGTCTGTACAGCCCAGATAGCCAGCTGGGTGCGATCACGGAGCCCCAGCTTTGAGAGCACGGAAGAAAGGCCATTGCGCACAGTGCCCTCGGAGAGCTTCAGCTTGTCAGCGATTTCCTTATTGGAAAGGCCGTGGCCCACCAGCAGGGCAATATTCCTCTCCGTGCGTGTGAGGAGCTCCACTCCCCCCAGAGTTTCCACCGTGGAGGAAGAACTGCTGCCTTTCTGGGCCATCTGGCTGAAAAGCTTCACCACTTTGGTGACCACCTCGGGATTGATCATGGCTCCCCCGGAAGCCACGGTGCGAATGGCATTGGACAGCTCCGACACAGACACACCTTTCAGCATATAGCCGCTGGCCCCGTACTTCAGGGCATTGTAAACATACTCATCATCATCAAAGGTGGTGAGGATAATGATGTGCACTTCAGGATACTTTTTCTTGATGATGCGGGTGGCCTGCACCCCGTCCACCTCAGGCATGCGCACATCCATTAGAATGACATCCGGCCTGTCCTGCTCCAGCATGTCCAAGCACTCCTGGCCGTCCGAAGCCAGGGCTGACACCTTCATATCACCGTTCTGCTCCAAAACTATCTTCAAGCTGTCCCGGATAAGCTCCTGGTCGTCAGCTATCATAACCTTAATCATGTCTTTCCTCCTTAGCCCCCTGGCCTACTGGTATCACAGCCTCCAGCTTGAAGCCCTTATCCGACTGGCAGGACAGGCTGCCGTGCAGGAGATCAAGCCGTTCCTGCATGTGCCGCAGGCCAAACCCCGGCACTGCCTCCTTGCAGCCCTGTCCGTTATCCACAATGGCAATAGTGAGCCTGCCTTCCTCCATTTGGAAAGTGACAGAAGCCTTAGTGGCATGGCCGTGACGATTGGCATTGGTAAGACCTTCCTGCACAATGCGGTAGATGACCTCCTCCACATCCTGCCGCATGGCCTCGGGCCAGCCCTCGATGGAGAGCTTCACTTCCATGGAGGTGGTATCAGCATATTCCTTCACCATGTGGGTCAGTGCCTCCCTGAGAGGCAGCCGCTCCAGATCGTCCGGGCGCAGTTTCTTCACGGAGCGCCGCACATCCTTGAGGCCGTGCTTGGCCACATCCCTGAGCTTTTCCATCTGCTCCTTGGCCTTCTGGGGAGCCACATCCACCAGCACCATGCAGGCATCCATGCCCGCCGCCAGCCCTGTAAGGGTATGGCCCAAAGTATCGTGGATCTCACGGGCCAGACGGTTGCGCTCACGGGTCTCTGCCGTACGCTCCGCCTCGGCAGCGTAGAGCCTGAGCTTCTCATTGGCAGACTCCAGCTGCTCATTGAGTGACTGTATGCGCTCCTTTTCCTGATGCTTGTTCTGTATCAGCATCACCAGATAGAGGGCAAAGAGCACCACATTCACCGAAGACAGGCCGCTCTTGAGGGCGGACAGCACACCGCGCACAGAACTGTTGTAATAGGCGGCATAGGCATCGAAAGGCTCCACTCCCCCCAAAAAGCCCAGCATATTGTAGTCAGCCAGGAAGAACAGCAAGAGCATGGCTCCCACCAGCAGGCCTCCTGTATTCTTGCCGTCATAGCGGTGCATGAGGTCGGCCACCACCAGCAGCACCAGCCCGTCATAGGACAGGCTCAGGGTGCGCATGACCACCAGACAGGCAATAGTCTCTGCCAACAGGGCCAGATACCTGCCGCTCTGGGTGATATCCTGCCGGTGGTAGATCCTGCCACAGACAAAAAGCACCCCGAAGGACAGCCAGGAAAGGGCCACCACCTCATCAGCAGGCAACGGCAGCACCGGCAAAGCCTGCAAGAAGGAATGGGCGGTCATGGCCTCGATGATCTTATGCTGGGTCACATAGTAAAAGCCGGAAAAGAGCACTACCACCATGCCGTTGTAAAGCCACAACAGCTGGTGCAGCCGCCCTGCCAGGCTCTTGGCCTTGAAAAGGCTGCGCCAGAGGAAAAAATCTATCTCCATCATTCCCATCCTTCCCCATTGGACGCCTTCACATTCTCACGGGTAATCAGCACCGTAGGCAGCTTCACCAAGGGTTCCGGCTGCCCGCCGCCAAGCACCTTGTAAGCCTGCTCCACCGCCATGCGCCCCAGTCCCCGGGGGTCCTGGCCTGCCGTGGCCTGCATGTGACCCTGGGCAATGAGGTCACGGGTCTCCGTCACCCCGTCCACCCCGTAGACAGCCACCCCTTCCAAGCGTCCCGCCTGCCTGAGGGCGGCCATAGCTCCCATGGCCGCCGGGTCATTGAGGGCCATGACGATATCTATTTCCGGGTGGCGTCCAATCATCTTTTCCATGGCAGGCATGGCCGTTTCCAGCTGGCCCTGGCACTCTGCCTGATCAACTACCTGAAAAGCCGGATAATGGGCAAGGGTGTCCAAAAAGCCCTGTATGCGCTCCTGGGCCGAGCGGGCCTGGACATGGGTCAGGAGCGCCACCTTGCCCCCCTGCCTAGTGCCCACCAGATGCCGGGCGCACTGTTGCCCTGCCAGGTAGTTGTCGGACACCACCGTAGAGGCCACCAGAGACTCGTCCTCCACATTGGTGTCAATGACAATCACTTGCACCCCTGCCCGCCGCGCCTTTTCTATGGCAGGCACGCACTTCTGCCAGTCCACAGGGTTGATGAAGATGAGCTTCACCCCATCTTCGATAAGCTCCTCTATCTCCTCATTCTGCCGCTCCACGGACAGGGCCGGATCCCGGGAGATGAGCACATCACCCCGGTTCTCCACCGCTGTGCGGATTTCTTCGTCCACCACTTCATAAAAGGGATTGTTGAGGGTCATGTAGACGGCCCCCAGTTTCCGCCGTCCTTCTGTCTGGCGGGCAGAAAGATCCTGCCCCGCCAGGCGCATGAAGCCCAGGACTACCAGCGCCAAAGCCATCAGGACCATCAGGGCCCAGAAAGCATGCTCCCGCTTTTCCAAGAAAATACCTCCAGAAAACTTACGTTAAAGTTCAATATTTCTTATTATATGCTTTTAATGGTTGGATAGCTAGCCCCCTAATACGAGTTACGGCTGTTCATTTCTTTGGCGCAAAGAAAACGAACCCAAAGGTAAACATGCCGGTGGCATGTTTACGCGGACTGAAATCACATCGTGTGATTTCCGCGTCCGCGGGGCCCATCCATGGGCCCTGGGGTTCGAGGGGTTCGGGGGATGGGGGTTCGGGAGTTCGGTTTTTTGGGGGCTCGGGAGTTTGACATTTTGCAACAAAAAAAGGCTGCCGCAGATGCGGCAGCCGAGCAGAGAAACAATGGATTGTGAAAAATTGTATCTTATGCGAAGAGACCGATGGCGTAGCCACAGATGCCCAGCGCAAAGAGACCGATGATGATGATGAGGGGGTTCACGCCCTTCTTCAGGAGAGCCATGCAGGCGAAGGTCATGAGCAGGGGCACGATGCCAGGCATCAGGCTGTCCAGAATGCTCTGGACGGTAACCACTACCTGGTCTCCCTGGCTGTTCACATAGGAGGACATGACCAGAGGCATGTTGACCGTGGTCCACTTGGCCACCAAAGCACCCATGACCAAGAGACCCAGGACGCTGGCGCCCTCAGTGAGGTAACGCATGCGGTTGCCGCCCACTTCGTCCACCAGCTCCGTGCCCTTGTCAAAGCCGTACATAACGCCGTACCAATGAGTGAGCAGACGGATTGCATTGAAAGCGATGAAGAAGATCAAAGGACCGATGATGCTGCCGGTGAGGGCGATGCCTGCACCGAGAGCTGCCAGCACCGGACGGAGAGTACCCCAGAAAATAGGATCGCCTACGCCGGCCAGAGGACCAATGAGACCGACCTTCACGCCGGAGATAGTCTGGTCGCTGATGTCAGCACCATTTGCGCGCTTCTCCTCCATAGCGGCAATAATGCCCATGATAGGAGTAGCAAGGAAGGGCTGGGTGTTAAAGAACTCCAGGTGACGCTTCAGAGCCTGGTTCAGCTCCTCGCCCTTGTAGAGCTTCTTGAGAGCCGGGATCATAGAGACGCAGAAGCCGATGGACTGCATACGCTCGAAGTTGAAGGAACCCAGCAGGAAGTTTGAACGAATAAAGATATTGATAAGGTCGCCCTTAGTAAGCTTCTTTTCCATATTATGCTTTCCTCCTTACATGAGATCGGAATCGTCAATGTCATCCACGGGGTTGCCACTGCGCACAGGGCCAGCAGCAGCGCTCTCCAGCTCACGCTGCAGGTTCTTGATGTGGAAGAAAGCGCAGATGAGGCCGATAGCACCGAAGCCGATGAGGTTGACGTTGGTGAACACAGCAATGAGGAAGCCCAGGAAGAAGTAAGGCATGAGGCTCTTGGCGTTCATCATGTTGATGACCATAGCATAACCTACGACCACGATGAAGCCGCCGGAAACCTGGAGGCCGCGGGTGATGACTTCAGGAATGGAAGCCAGCGCGCTGTTGACAGTGTCGGTACCAGCCACAGCAGCGATAGCCATGGCAGGCAGAGCCACGCGGAGAGCCTGAAGCAGCAAGCCGCCTACATGGCACATCTCAATAGCGAAGCAGTTGCCCTTGGCAGCAAAGCCGTCCGCAGCATGCTGGAAGAACACGGTGATGGTACGCACGAAGATGGTGAGCACCTGACCGGCAGCAGCGAGAGGCACGGCGAGAGCAATACCAGCGCCGATGCTCTGATGGCCCACGATAACCAGGATGGAAGAAACCACGGAAGCCAGAGCGGCATCAGGAGCCATGGCGGCGCCAACGTTCATCCAGCCCAGCGCCAGCATCTCCAGCGTACCGCCCAGGATAATGCCGGTGGTGATATCACCGAGAACAAGGCCAACCAGCGTGCAGGCCACCAGCGGACGGTGGAACTGGCACTCATCCAGCACAGACCCCATGCCGGCCACAGCAGCCACGATAAACAGCATGATAAATTGCATTGTGGTCATAAATTAGCACCCCTTTAAAATTCCCACATTTAATAAAAGATAAATCCCTAAAACACCTCAAACTACAGCCCATGGATGGGCGTCCCGCGACCGTTGGCTTTCATGGATGAAAGGCAAGGTCGCGCTTTCTTTCGCTACGAAATCTTGGCTATTTCAAGTCCGAAGGACTTGTAATCGCTTAGATTTCGTGCGAGGGCGTAGTGCGACACGGTGTGTCGCACGCAGCTTGGTTCGTTTTCTTTACTATAAAGAAAATGAACAGCCGAAACCTAACAAAGCGTTTGTCCCTAGACAGCCAGGGCAAATCCCTACGCCCTGGCCAGTCACGAATTAGAGCCCCTTGGCATCCAGAGCTGCGATGGCATCGCCCTTATTATCAGCCGGAGTCTTCTGGATCTCCACCTTGATGCCCATCTGCACCAGCTCGCGGATAGCAGCTGCATCCTCCTTATTCACAGCCACAGCCGTGGAAATAAGGGTATCGCCTTCCTTGTAGCACATGCCGCCCAGGTTCACATAGGTAAAGGGAATCCCGCCCTTCACAGCACGAACCACATCGCCGGGCTTCGTGAAGAGGAAGAGAGTCTTGAAAGCTTCGTACTTCGGATTCTTGTAAGCCTCTACAGCCTTGTCCACAGGCACCACATATCCCTTGAGTCCGGGAGGAACAACCTGCAGGAGGAGCTTCTTCCTCATCTCGTCCTTGGCCACCTCGTCACTGCAGCACATAATGCGGTTGCAGCCCGTAATCTTGCTCCAGGTAGTAGCAACCTGACCGTGAATCAAACGATCATCGATACGGCAGAATGCGATTTCCATTTTGCATAAACCCCTTTCAATAAATCCCCAAAATCACAAATCATCCAAACTCAGTCACGAAAACTTCATCGCAGTTAATTATTTTCTGACTATACATATTATATTTTACAATCAATAAAAAGTCAGCTGAAAGCTGTCACAATCTGAAAGGATTTTGTATGACATTTGTCATAGTAACCGTTACCAATTCATATTTTTTTCAGCGAAAATCTCAAACAGCTTCACAGAACGTCAAAAAAAGCCAGCCCTCAAAGGACTGACTTCTTCATAATTATGCAATTTAATCAGAGCAAACAGGTAAGGCTTCAACTAATGTCAGTCCTGAACAGCACGTTCAGCACTGACTTCCTCATCCTTTCCCAAATAGTGCTCTGTCTCAGCCACTACCACCCCGGACAGGGCGATCAGGGCAATCAGGTTCGGTATGGCCATGAGGCCGTTGACGATATCTGCCAGAATCCAGATGGCCTCCAGCTTCAGGAAAGCACCGGAAGCAATGAGGGCAATGAAAATCAGGCGGTAGGGCAACACGCCCTTGGTGCCCATGAGGTAAATCACAGCACGCTCGCCATAATAGTTCCACCCCAGGATAGTAGTGAAAGCGAACAGCGCCAAAGCGATGGTCAAGAGCCAGGTGCCCACATCACCGTAAGCGGAAGCAAAGGCAGCACTGGTCATGGCTGCACCTGCATTTTCTCCCTGCCAGACACCCGTGAGCACGAGAGCCAGGCCCGTCATGGAGCAGATGATGATGGTGTCGATGAAAGTGCCCGTCATGGAGATAAGGCCCTGCTCAGCAGGTTCCTTGGTCTTGGCAGCCGCAGCTGCAATGGGAGCGGACCCCAGACCAGACTCGTTGGAGAACACGCCGCGGGCAATACCGTTCTGCATGGCCATCATGATGGTGGAGCCTGCAAAACCGCCAGCAGCAGCAGAACCGGTGAAAGCACTCTCAAGGATCAGGCCGATAGCCGCAGGCACAGCCTCGATGTTCATGAGGATCAAACCGAGACTTATAATAATGTACATAACCGCCATGAAGGGAATGACCTTGCCGGCCACTTTCGCAATGCTCTGGAGGCCGCCGATGGTGATGGCGCCGATAAGCACAGTCAGGACAACGTCCGTAGCCAGCTTGGGCACCCCGAAGGAAAGCTCCACACTGTCCACGATGGCGTTCACCTGGGGGAAGGTGCCGATGCCCAGCCAGGCCACCAGCACCGTAGCAATGGCGAAGAAGGTAGCCAGAGGCTTGTACTTCTCGCCCATGCCGTTCCTGATATAGAACATGGGACCGCCTGCAATCTCGCCCTTCTCATCCGTGGTGCGGTACTTCACAGCCAGGAGGCCCTCAGCATACTTGGTAGCCATGCCGAAGAAAGCCGCCATCCACATCCAGAAGATAGCACCGGGGCCGCCCACTTTCACTGCGGTAGCCACACCGACAATGTTGCCCGTACCCACAGTAGCAGCAAGAGCCACGCAGAGAGCCTTGAAACTTGACACATCACCCTCGCCGTGGTTCTTGGCCTTGAAGATGAGGCCCAGAGCCTTGGGCAGGCGCATGACCTGAAGAAGCTTCAGCCTGAAGGTCAGATAAATGCCGGTACCCACCAGCAGGGTGATAAGGGGCGGGCCCCACATAAAGGAATCAATCGCGTCAAGTGCAGGTATAAGTCCTTCCATATTGTCCTCCTCAGAATGATGTTTACACTCACTGTCCACAATATGCGGACATTAGTTTACCTCTCTCGAAGATGTTTCTTATATTACCACACTTGCGGACATTTGTCTTTAGGTTTCTCAAAAAAAATTTTATATTTCTTTTTCATTTTCGGCTGTTCATTTTCTTTGGCGCAAAGAAAACGAACCAAACTGCGGGGCTGTTGCATGAGTGTAATTCCACTTATGCACAGCCCCTTTTCCTTGTTGATGTATAAGAAGTTCCTATTCGTTGTAAAATCCACTAAAAATGAGCACAAGATACCAGGCGGTCTAAAAATCGCCTTTTTTCTTGTGCTCTTATTTTGTATTCAGGCTGCGTTATTCACAGGGAACAGGTGCTGGCCTGCTCTGTCTGACTGGATTTTGCAGTGCAGCTTTTGAATATTGTAAGCCATAGCCACCAGCATGATCTCAACAAGGACATTTGCTGTGCCGCGGCTCAGGAACCTTCGGAAATTCATGTCCGCCTTCATCATTGCAAATGCACCTTCTGCCTGTATGCTTCGGTTTATGCGCAGTTGTACTCCTTCTTTTGAGGTTATACGTTCCAAATCTTCCTGACGTTGGCGCAGAAACTGTTTGGATACTTCAAAGTGCTTGGTTCTCTCCTCCAGCGGGGTCTTGCAATGGTTTCCGTGTATGCACTGGCTCTTCAGCGGGCAATTGCCGCAATCCGCAGAACTGTAAAGGGTTATATTTCTTTTGAATCCTGTCCGGCTGCTGCGTACGAATTCCTTTGCAGCTGCAAGCTTCCTGCCCTGGGCGCATAAATAGGCATCTTCTTCTGGCAGATAGGTCATATTCTCCCTGCGCCCGATATCCTTTTTCCATTTTCTTGTCTTGCTCTTCTCATAATTGCTGGGCTTTATGAAGGCGCGCTGCCCGTTGGTCTCAAGATAGAGGTAGTTCTCTTCGCTTTCGTATCCTGCATCCGCAACCACATTGGGATAGCGGCGCTGCAGATGTTTCTCCATATCCTGAAGGAAAGGAATGAGTGTGGTTGTATCTGTAGGCTGGGGACCGACCGATGCCCATGTGATGAATTCAGAGTCCGTACCGCACTGGATGTTGTAGGCGGGCTTAAGCTGGCCGTTCTTCATGGCATCTTCCTTCATGCGCATGAAGGTGGCATCCGTGTCTGTCTTGGCAAAGCTATTGCGGTTGCCTAGAATGTGCAGATATGTATTGTATTTTTTGAGCCGGGCAATGAACTCGTCCAGCTGCTCCATTGTTTTCTGCAGGGCAGTCTTGCGCTTGCCCGTTCCCTTGACGAAGATGATGTCCTGCGCCTTCTGGCATGCCTTGAGCTTGCGGCGGAGCTTTTTGAGGTGCCTGACATGGATTTCATCGCCGTAATGCAGAGAAAGCGTGAACGCTTCCCTGGCTTTGCTGACAAAGGCAGGAAGCTTTGCCATGAGCTTGGCTTTGTTTTTAAGGACAGCCTTCTTCCAGACAAATTTATACTTGTTGGAGAAAGACTCAATCTTTGTTCCGTCAATGAAGATGTCTTTAAGGGAAATGACACCGAACTGTTCAAGCAGGAAGTCCATCTGGGCAAACAGTTCCTTGATGCAGGGGGCCAGATGTTTGGAACGGAATCTTGAGATGGTAACATGGTCAGGGGCCGGCTTGCCTTCCAGCAGGTACATGAAGTTGATGTCCCTTCGGCAGGCAGTCTCGATCCTGCGTGAGCTGAAAATATGGTTCATTCCGGCATAAACAAGGATGGCCAGCATCTGCCTGGGCGACGCCAGATTTCGATCTATCCTTTGATAGGTCTCCTCCAGTGACTTTATATCCATACCTCCAATGCAGTGGCGAAGCAGGCGGACGGGGTCATCTTTGCTAACCTGAAATTCAAGATTTAAGGGGAGAAACAGTTGATAATTCTCTCCTAAAGACGTATACTCTTTCTGTGAATTTGGTTTTTGCATACCTAAATTCTACACCTAATCCCGGGGCTTGAATGTCCCGGGATTATCTTTTTGCATAAAAAATGAGGCTGCTGCACGTTTGGATTACGTGCAACAGCCCCTTCGCCCTCGCACGAAATCTAAGCGATTACAAGTCCTTCGGACTTGAAATAGCCAAGATTTCGTAGCGAAAGAAAACGTGGCCTTGCCTTTCATCCTTGAAAGCCAACGGCCACAGAACGCCCATCCATGGGCTGAAGATTGAATTGTCTTTAATGTGGTTCAGTAGATTATTCCTGCCATTTTCAGCAGGTATTGGGCATTGGTGGTGGTGCAGCGGCCTTCCTTCAGTTTGAAGTCAAATTTTATCTTGTCATCTTCGTAGTGCTCCTCGAAGTGGAAGTTGCGGAGGGGCTGGCCCTCCGGGCCTTGCAGTTCACACAGCTCGAAATCATGGGTAGTGATGAAGGCCAGGATATGGGGACGGGTCAGGTGCTCTATGGCAGCCCTGGCGCCTACGATGCGGTCGGCGCTGTTGGTGCCCTTGAAAATCTCGTCTATGCAACATAGCATGGGACGGCCCTGCCCTGCCGCCTCCACCATCTGGCGTACCCGCAGGAGCTCTGCGTAGAAGGTGGAGATCCCTTTGGAAAGGTCGTCGCTCACCTGTATGGAAGTGTAGATATCCATCAGTGACACCTCAAAACTCTCCGCCGGCACCGCCGCCCCGGCATAGGCCAGCACCGCTGTCCCTGCCAGAGTCCTTAAGTATGTAGTCTTGCCGCTCATATTGGAGCCTGTGATGATGATGCTCTCACCTGCGAAGTCTGCCCCATTGCCCACAGCCCTGCCCTCCTCTATCAGCAGGGATTCCGCCCCCCGGGCCCTGAGCCTGGGGGCACTGTCCTCCAGCAGGACAGGCAGGACGGTTTTCTCACGGGTCAGGGCGGGTACAGCCAGCGACAAGAGCATTTCCATCTCCTGCAGGGCCGAGAGCCAGCCAGAGA
Organism: Selenomonas sp. AB3002; assembly: GCF_000702545.1. Classification (NCBI taxonomy): domain Bacteria; kingdom Bacillati; phylum Bacillota; class Negativicutes; order Selenomonadales; family Selenomonadaceae; genus Selenomonas; species Selenomonas sp. AB3002. The sequence goes on from NZ_JNIO01000008.1 coordinate 2,068,859, forward strand.
GCTGGCACCCTGCCCCCCGCTGCCACCTGAGGAAGCCTGCCGTCAGATGGCTGTCCATCAGGAAAAGGGCATTGAGCAACACGAAGGCCAGGATATTCTGCCGGTAAAGGAACAGCTCCGCCAGCCCTGCCAGCCTTGCCAGTCCCTCAGAAGCCTTCATCCCCCTGTCCTTGCCCTCTGTTTCCCCCAGGAAGTGGCGGCGCAGGTCTCTTAGGTAAAGGCTTTTGTTTTCCCTGGTTTCCAAAAAGGCAAAGACCCCCGCATAGCCTCTGAGGGCCTGCTGGATTTCCAGCAAAGGGGAGAGGATTGCCCCATGGGCCCCTGCCGCCCAAAGGGAAAGCAGGAGGTTAAGCCCCCAGAGATAAAAAGCAGCTTCCCAGGGCAGCCTGCCCGCCAGTGACAGGGCCAGAGCCAGCCAGGGCAGCAGGGGCAGGACATAGCGAAGTTTACCAAGGACTCGGCAGGGCAGGGCTTCCTCTGCCCCCTCCCCCTTTATTTTCTCCGCCAGAGGCCCCAGGTCATGCCCCTCCGGCACCGCCTGCAGCAGGCCGGCCAATTTCAGCGCCCCTTGCGGCTCTTTGGCCAGCTCCGCCACTGCCTCCTGCCGCAGGAGGATAACGTCCCGGCTGCCAGGAAAGGGAGAGAGCACCTCCGCCAACCTCTCCCTGCCCCCCAGTGTCCGGGCAAGGCAGAGATACTGAAAAAGCGAGGCCCTGCCAAAGAGGTGCAGGTCACGTCCCTGGGGCCGTTCCTCCTGCAAAAAATCTTCACCGTCCAAAACCAACTCCCGCCAGCTACCCTCCATGCGGGCAAGAAAAGCCTCCACCGCCTGCAAGCGCTCCTGAAGGGCGGCCATTTCCTGCCTGAACCTGCCGTGCCGTCTTATCAGCAGGACAAACAATGCCAGCAAGGCCGCTCCCGCAGCGTAACCAGCTAAATAACCATCATACCCCGCCGCCAGCGCCAGCACCGCCAGCACGAAGGAGAGAGCGCGCCACAGACTCAGCCGGCTGTCAATCTTCCCAGCCTTGAGCAGGGCATCTCTGAGTTCTTTATGCTGTTTCTGAAAAAAAACTTTCTTATCCACTTGATTCATCCCCATGAACAAACTGCAAACATTGACAAACCCGGATAATTTGCTATAATTTTCATATAGAAAACATCAAAAATAGTGCTATCACCAAGGGAAATCAGCCCCGTTTTTGTAGCCATAGAAATGACCGTTTAGTTTGCGAGACTAGGGACGGTCATTTCTGTTTTTATTCAAGTCTTTGCCAATCATATAGCCAAGGCTAAAGATGGCTGCCGTAAAGCCCACAAGGGCCAACATCGACTCTAATGTCATACGACATCCCTCCTTCAGTACATATTTCCCTAAAGGGATTTCTATGTCATCGAAGGGTCACAGTCCCTCCGTAGAAGGGCCAACCGTCATCCCGTGCGATAGCACCATCATCAGTATATCACAACAACAGAAAGAATAAAACCGCCACGGTTTGCCCGTGGCGGTTCTTTTGCGTTCACTTACTTATTTATTGAAGACGGAAAAATCCAGTGCATCGAAGCCTGCCAGGAGTTCCTGCACCTGGCCTGCAATCTCCTTGGCACCGCCAGCCTTGCGGCTCTCGATATTGAGCGGCATCTGGGGGTCATGGAGGGAGAGGCGCAGGAGAGCCCAGCCCTGGGGGAACACCAGGCGCACGCCCTCGAAGGAAGGCTTGGCAGCCTTGATGCCCTTCTCTGCCGCGCGGTTCTCAAAGGCCTGCAGCACATTCTGCCCATATTCTTTGAAATCTTCACGGGCTATCTTCATGCGGTATTCCACCGCCTCCACCGGCTCGCCCAGCGTTGCCACCAGGCCCTCAAGCTTCTTGCCCTTGGCCTTGGCTTTGGCAGCAGCAATCAGGAGCTTCACAGCCAGATAGGCGCCGTCATCCAGATAGTAGTTCTCGGACAGGGCTCCGTGGCCGGAAGTCTCGATGGCCAGCGGGGACACAATGCCGCTGTGGTTCAGGCGGACACACTCGTCAATGACGTTCTTGTAGCCGCGCATATAGCGGTGATGCTTGAGGCCCAGCTCCTCCTTGAGGAAAGTGGTGAGCTCGTCAGAGGTCACGGAGTCCGTGACAATGGTGCTGCCGGGATAGTCCGGTGCCAGAATAGCGGCCATCATGGCAATGAGGGCATTGCGGCTGATTTCCTTGCCATTCTTCAGCACAGCGCTCATGCGGTCCACGTCCGTATCGAAAATCAGGCCCAGGTCTGCCTTGCTCTTCAGCACGGCCTCCCTGATGGCGGCCATGGCCTGCTTGTTCTCGGGGTTGGGAATGTGATTGGGGAAATGTCCGTCCGGCTCCAAGTAAATGCTGCCTGTGGTGTCAGCCCCCAGGCGGCCCAGAATCTGGCTGGCGAAGAAGCCGCCTGCGCCATTGCCTGCATCCACTACCACGTGCATGCCCTTGAGGGGTTCATTCTCGCCCCCAGAGCCTGACGGATTTTCTTCCGCAGGTGATGGCAGTAGCGCTCCATCAGATCATACTGCTGGACCTTGGACAGATCGCCCTGGGCTACCGGCTGGCGGGCAGCAGCAGAGAGAATGGCATCGATATCCTCATGCTCCACGCCCCCGTCCTTGGTGAAGAACTTCAGACCGTTGCGGTTATAGGGCAGATGGCTGGCGGTAATCATGATGGAGCCATCCATGCTGGTTTCCGGGAACACCGTGGACATGAACATGGAAGGGGTGGAAGCCATACCGCAGTCCACAGTGACACAGCCAGCGGCAGTCAGAGCCTCCAGCACAGCCTTCTTGAGAGCCGGAGCAGAAATACGGGAATCGTGTCCCACCGCCACACGCAGCTTCTTCTTCTCCTTGTCGGCCTTCTCAGCGAGGAATTCCAAAAAGCCTCCGGTAATGACATTAGCCGCCTCTACAGAAAGAGTCACCGGCTCATCGGGCACGCCTTCCACAGCTACCCCTCGCACATCACTGCCGTTGGCAAGTTTCTTGAGTATTTTTTCAGATACTAGCATAATAAAAAGCCCCCTACCATGATTTTTACGATTTACTGCTACTCATACAGTTTATCATAATTCCACGCCAAGGGGGCTTTATCCTGCTTATAAAGTTTTATTCTCCAAAGAATTCATTCTCTGCCGCAATGCAGAGCATGTGATAGACAGGCAGATGATACTCCTGAATCTTGAAAGTCTCGTCCTCAGGCACGCAGATGGTGATATCTGCCATGTTCTTCGCCTTGATCTTGCCGCCTGATTTACCGGTGAGGGCAATGGACTTCACGCCCTTGGCCCGGGCCATGTCCAGGGCATAAATGACATTGGTGGAGTTGCCGGAGGTGGAGATGGCCAGCAGCACATCACCCTCATCCCCCATGCCCAGAAGCTGCTGGGCAAAGGAAAGGTCCGGCGCCTGGTCGTTGGCAAAAGCGGTGTTGAGGGCCACCTGATTCACCATGGAAAGGGCAGGCAGGGCCCCCTGCAGATTCTCCATGAAGTAATCAGCAGAATCCGGGCAGACCTCACGGAAGCGCTGCTCCATCTGCTTGTCCAGCTTGCGGGGCAGCAGAAAGCCCTTCATGAGCTCACCTACCACGTGCTCTGCATCTGAGGCGCTGCCGCCATTGCCGCAGGCAATGAGCTTGTGACCTGCGCGGTAGCTTTCGCATACTGCCTCCACTGCAGCTGTCATATCCTCCTTGCAGACGGCAAGAGCAGGATAACGCTCAATGAGATCATCAACGGCTTTAAGTGTACTTGGTTTTACTGACATTTATATCTCCTTACCTGTTCCTATATCTCTCAGCCATGGATTTGGCATCGTACTCACCGCTGGAAATGCGGCTGATATCCTGATAAGCAGGACGTCCCTGACCATCCCGGGGAGTAACATCCACCGGCTCGGAAGGACGCTGCCAGCCGCCCCTGTCATAGGAAGGGCTGCTGCCCTTTCCACGGAACCTGTTCCAGGCCCAGCGAAGGAGCATGATCAAAGCCCCGAAAAGAATGACATTGGCCACCAGGCCCAAGATATCCCCCAAAATTCCGCCAGAGCCAATGAGGCTGGCCAACATGTGGCCCAGGAACATACCGCCTGCCAGAATGCCCACCTGCCTCAGAGCAGAGCCCCAGCCAGAAGAGCTTTGGGCAGCGGTGCCAGCAGCCGCCGCATTGCTTTTGGCTGCTGCATTAGTCCCCGGCGCATCCTTTTCCAGGCTCTTGGCATCCTTGGACGGCTTGTAGTCCTTGCCATTACCGGACACGGATTTGGAATCAGAAGCCTTGCTGCTGGGGGAACTTGCCTTGGGAGCCGCCGGCTTCGGTGCCGGTTTCGGCGCCGAGAACTTGGCCCCGCCCTTGGCTGCCGCAGCCACAGAATAAACAGCCTGATTATCAAGAGCAACGCCTGCAGGCGCTGCAACAGCAATCATCGTACCAATCATCAGCGAAGCAAGGATTTTCCTAGCATTTACCATAAAAAATTCTCCTTCTGTCTATATAAGCAATTGTATCGGCGTCCATGGATGGACGCCTCTGCGGCCCTTCGTGTTTGAGGATCAAACCGGGGCCGTTGTAAATATGCCACTGGCATATTTACCTTTTGGTTCGTTTTCTTTGCGCCAAAGAAAATGAACAGCCGAAACTGTTATCCTTCGTAGGATTTGATATCGTCTTCAAAAGCGTAGATTTCACCCACAGTGTCCAATTCCCCGGACAGATACCTGTCGATATCATCCACATCAATGTAGAGCTTGCAGTCAATATCCAGATACCCCTGTTCCCGGCCGCCGGAAAGGTCACGTATGGCCATGAGCTTTTCCCTGAGCTTCAGGAGCTCCGTACGGGTGGCGTGGATATCCAGCTTGATCTGGGGCACACCGTATTCCTTCAATACCTCATCCATAGTCATGCGCTGGGACATATCATTCATCCTCTCTTTGACCTTTTGATGTTTAGTCTAACAAAGCAGTTTGTAAAATATCTGAAAGACTTATTCCCCGGCATCATTACCATTCATATGGTCCAGTATGCTCTGGAGCTCCCTCTTCTGCCGCAGGTGGCTCTCATAATCCAAATCGTTGGAATCCACCCTCATGCGCCGCGTCAGCTCATCAATACGCGCCTGCAGGCGCCCCCTGATCTTGTCATCCATCTTAACTTTCATCCCTTCCCAAATAAATAACGTATTTATTATAACGCCGTTGTTCCAGTTTTGCCATAGGCAAAACTTCCGCTTAGCGTTTCAACAGGCTTGTCCCGTTATAACGCAGTTGTTCAAATTTTGTCGACAGACAAAATCTGAACAATGACGGTTCAACATAGCTGTTATGTTAACCGCGATAAAAAATATTGACCTCCACCGCTTGCGTGGGAGGGGGACCACCGAAGGTGGCGGAAGGGGTAATGAGTGGTCGAACCATGCCCTTCGAAGCCGCTTTCCCTCCTCGCCCCTTCCACCGGCTACGCCGGTCCCCCTTCCCCGTTTCACGGGGCAGGTAAGGCCTCAAACATATTGCGCCTACTATATTTAGATTTCCTTTTCTTCCGCCACCTTTTTCGCCTCTGCCTGCTCTTTTTTCAGCGCCTTATAATCCTTCTCGGAAATCTCCTTCAGGTACTCCTCGGGGATTCTCCTGAAAGCCTTGGGGCGGAGCCTGTAAAGCTCCTTGTAATTCAGCAGGGCATTTTCCCCGTCTCCCATCTCCTCGTAAATCTGCGCCGTCAGCAGCCAGGCCACGGCATTCTTCTTGTCCAGGGACTTTGCCTTCTCGCAGTCGGAAAGGGCCGCCTCCCTATCCCCTCTCATGCGGCAGACATCGGCGCGGTTCAGGAAGTTGTAGATATTCTTGTCATCCATGGACACGGCCTTGTTGGCATCGGCAAGGGCACCTTCGTAGTCTCCCTCCACCGCCCGGGCACGGCCGCGGATGGCGTAGTTTTCCGCAGCATTATCCTGATTTTCTGCCGCGAAGGCGCGCTCCATCTGAAAGAGGGCGGCACTGCCCATGCCATAGTCACTGTAGGTATCGGCGTTTTCCCTCATCTTCTTCACCACTTTGGCAGGAGCGGCCAAGGCCTTTGCCTGCTCCTGCTGAAGCTCCTCACGGCGCTTTGCTTCTGCCAGCTTCATCTGCTCCCGGAAGCCCGTGGCCTTTTCCACTCTGTAGGCCTTGGTCACCATTTCCTGCAGGCGGGCGCCAGTGCCGGTCCTTGCCAGGAAGTCATGGAGCACCTCATTTACCCGGTTGTCCTCCAGACAGGTCACGCCGCCTCTGCCGTCGCTGCGGAACTGCCACTCCTCCGGGCTGTCGTAGTCATGGAAAGCCCTGGACAGGGCCCCCGCCACATAGTAGGCATTTTCTGCCGTATTGTCGAACTCATCCCCTGTCCAGTCCACGGTGAGCAGCCATTCTCCATCTATATAGATATCCTTGCGCCCCTGCACCGTCACATGACCTGCCCCATAAGCACTCATGAGCTGTGAAAGCTTCGCCTCCCGCAGATCCGTATCAGGGTGGTCGTTGTAGTTCTCCTGCTCCTTGAGCTTGGGGTCAAGGTCCTGATACTCCATGACATTCTTTGTTTCATAAGTCAGGTAATAGCCCATGCGGTACATGGCCGCTGCTCCGCCGCCGGGATTGAAGCCGGCTGAGGCCATGAGGTAGAAGCCCCCTTCGTCAGCCTCATACTCCGTGGGCAGGGTCACATTCTTGGCAATGGAATAGTTCACCAGCGCGTTGAGCTTGTTCCAGTCCATAAGGCCTGCATCCATATTGAGGAAGGCCATGCCATAGTACTGGGCCACCGCCTTGGCATAATTGTGGGCGCTGTGCTGCCTGAGGCCGTGAGTCATCTCATGGGCCAGCACCGCCGCCAGCTCATCCCTGTCGCACTGGAGCCCCCGCACCAAGGCCCGGTTGATGCTGATGTAATTGGTGGGATAGCAGGCAGCATTGAAGTCATTGCTGTCATTGATGCTCCACAGGAAAGGCAGGGAATCGGCCTTCAGGGCATAATCCCCCTTCTCCACCAGCTGCTCCATGACTTCGTTCACTATGGCCCAGTCATGGTCATTCCTGTCCCTGCCATTGGCCCCCAAATCCTGAATCCGCCCGCTGATCTGGGCCCTGGGATCATTGCCCAGCAAGAGCACGCTCTTGAGACTGGATTTGTAGGCAGCATAGACACCCAGGGCCTGGGCAGCTGCCGCCCAGGGGTCTACGCCTGCCTCCACCCGGGCAGCAGGCAGCGCCACTCCCATGCCCATCAGAGCTGCCAGGCACAGGGACAGGGCCTTATGCTTTATTAAAGAAAGTTGATTTTTCATATCATATCCTCCGTGCCCCCATTGTACCACAAAGAAACCAGAATTCAATCAAAAGTGGAAGAAGTTCAGGCACTTCATGGCCAGCTTCCTGCCCTCCTCCTCAGGGTGTGCCAAAATGTGCTCCAATGTGTACACGTAAAAAAAGGAAGATATGGGTACATAGCGGCGGCCCTTCACCATATCCGCCTCCCGCAAGAGCTTCTTGTAGGCTTTCATGAAATCTTCCTCCGTAGCCTGATATTTTTTTATGATTTTTTTCAGTTTCCGGTCACGGGCACAGTAGGCATATATCCGGGCAATGAGCTCCTGCCTCTTAGGGCCCGGAATTTCGCCTGCGTACTCATTTATTAACTCATTTGTCAAAGATGAGCGCTCCAATGACCTTTTCATCTCAAAAACGAAAAGTGTGCACAAAGCAACAAGCACACCAACCAGCAATACATTCATCATTCTCTCTCCTCCTCAGCAAACAGCCGCGCATTCATCTTTAATAATAACAAACTTTTTGCTCATTTTGGCACTTGGTTACATATTTTTTTCATATTTCTCTGTTAGTATAATACCTGTCAGCGAGAGGGATGCCTTGTCAATCCCCTAGGTATTCGGAACTCTTGTTGATTTCCCTGCAAGGGGGTTTATCCCACCCTCCTTGTTATCCCATTTCTCAAACGCTTTATCATCCCTTCCAAGCGTTTGTCCCTCCTGGATCGTGCAGGAGGGACTTTTTCTTTGCGCAAAAGAATTTTGTGCCCGTATCACAAACGCCCGGTGTGCACACTCGTCAAGTGTGCCACCGGGCGTTTTGTTCAACATATCAGTTCATATCAACTGCCTGGGTGTCGTTTTTTACCGTTACTTCTCCCCGCAGAAAGGAAATGCCAAGACCAATCCCTGCACCGATGATGGCCGGAATCAGCCAGCCCAGCATCAGGCTGTAGAATGGCACGTACTGGGCAAGGATGCCGTTCAGCACCGGCAGCTGGAAGCCAGCGGCATTCAGGGCATCCACCACAGCAAAGGCCAGAGTGAAATCAAGGGCCCAGCGATACACCGTACGGCGCTCGCCGATAACGCCATGGAACAGGGACAACACCACCATCACAATCACCAGCGGATAGATACCCACCAGGAAGGGCACAGCCAGGGTGATAATCTGAGTTAGACCGATATTGGAAACCACGAAGCTGAACGCTACGCCGAAGCGGAGCAGATCCTTATAAGTTACCTTATTATTAAAGAGTTTGTTGAAGAACCAGGCAGTGCCGGAAATGACGCCGCAGCTGGTGGTCAGGCAGGCCAGGCCGATGATGACTGCCAGCAGGAGGTTGCCTGCAGGACCGAAGAAGATGCCCACTGCCTCAGCCAGCAACTGGCCGCCGTTGGCAGAATGGCCCAGGACGCTGGCGCTGGTAGCACCCAGATAAGCCAGAGAACCATAGACAAGAGTCATGAGGAACAGGGCGATAAGGCCAGCCATCAGGCAGACCCGGCCAAGGGCTTTGGACCCCTCCACCCCACGGGCGCGCACGGCATTGACCACGAGAGTACCAATGGCGATGGAAGCCAGGAGGTCCATGGTCTGATAGCCGTCCTGGAAGCCCTGGGCAAAGGCGGACTCTACATAGGAACCGGTAGCGGGCATGATGTCACCCAGGGGTGCGCCGAAGGCCCGCAGGAACATAATCACCAGGAAAACCAGCAGCACCGGGGTCAGCATCTTGCCCACCCGGTCGATGAGCTTGCTGGGGTTCAGAGCCAGCCAGTAGGTGGCACCGAAGAAAAAGGCCGTGTAGATGGCCTGTCCCATAGTCATGGTATCTTCCGTGAGGAAGGGGCGGATACCGATCTCAAAGGACACAGCCCCCGTGCGGGGCACGGCAAACATGGGGCCGATGGTGAGATAGAGAATCACCAAAAGGGCCGTAGCGAAAGCCGGGCGGGTCATGCGGGAGATAAACTCAATGTACTTGCCTCCCTGCATGGCGATAGCGGCAATGCCCATAAGGGGCAGGCCCACGCCGGTAATGAGGAAGCCTGCCATGGCGGGCACCACATTATCCCCTGCTGCCTGTCCCAGCGCCGGCGGGAAAATCAGGTTGCCTGCGCCGAAAAAGATGGAAAACATCATGAGCCCCACACCCAGGAGCTCTCCTTTACTAAGGCTGTTCATTCTGCACTCTCCTTACAACATCATACATTGTGCGCTCGCAGTGTACATCTGATGACATATAAAAAATCATGCCCCATGATGCCCGAGCACGACCGAACCCGTATGACTATTGATTTTTGCTGAAGTAATTATAGCACAGGCCCATGTTACAATGCAACACATGATGCAAGAAAATCTCTCTCCAAAGTACACAGCCAAAATTTTTACATCTTCCCTGAAAATAACTATTTTTTCTTCATTAAGTGTAAACTTGACAGTCTTTTCCTTTCATCATTCTTCCATTGACTTTCTTTAGTACCTAGTATAAAATTCAATTTAAGTCATTTTATTATGTTTCGAAGTCCATTTCTATAGAAAAGGATGTGCACTATGCTGGTACATGAGCTTATCAATCAGGGCGCAGCGAGTGATCTTGCCATCATCGATCATGAGCGCCGTTTCACTTATGCCGAATTGCAGGAAGCGGTAAAAAATTGCCGCAACCGCCTCTACGCTGAGGGCGTGAAGCCCGGCGACCGGGTTGCCATCTTCTCCCGCAACAGCGCGGAGTTCGTCTTTGTCTACATGGCCGTGGCCTCCCTGGGCGCCATCTCCATCCCCATCAACTTCCAGCTGTCCAACCGTGAGATTGCCTACATTATAAAAGACGCCGGCGCCCGCTTCCTGGTGACCTATGAACTCCTCAATCTGGTAGATGCCATGGCAGCCCTGCGCTGCGACATCCGCCTGAAGCAGATCGACACCAAGAACATCGGCACGAAAAAGGAAGGGCTGGAAGAAGCCCCCAGCTTCCCCTCCCATCTGGATGAGCACGCTCCCTGCGTCATCATCTACACCTCAGGCACCACCGGCAACCCCAAGGGCGCAGTGCTTTCCCACCGCAATCTGGTAGCCAACTGCGAGCAGATTGTCTACATGGGCTGCAAGTCAGAGCACAATGTGCTCTGCGTACTGCCCATGTACCACTGCTTCGGCTGGACCTGCGCCGTGCTCTATCCCCTGCACTCCGGAGCCACCGTGGTTATCCTGGACTCTTTCACCCCGAAGGAAACCATCAAGACCATCCGGGAAGAAAAGGTCACGGATATGTACGTGGTGCCCTCCATCTGCTCCCTGCTGACCAAGCTGGCCACCAAGGAAGACATGGCCTCCATGCGTCTGGTGGTCTCCGGCGGCACTACCCTGCCCTTGAAGATTGCCGAAGACTTCATGGAGAAGTTCGGCCTGGAAATCTGCGAGGGCTACGGCCTCTCCGAAACCTCCCCGGTTGTCACCATGAACCCTCCCGGCGCTTCCAAGGTGGGCTCCAGCGGCGTGCCTGTGCATGACATCGAAGTGCGCATCGTGGACCCCCAAAACAACGATGTGCCCCAGGGTGAACCCGGCGAGCTGATCTGCCGGGGCGAAAATGTGATGCTGGGTTACTGGAACCTGCCCGAAGCCTCAAATGAAGCCCTCAGGGGCGGCTGGTTCCACACTGCTGATGTAGCCCGCATTGACGAAGATGGCTATGTCTACATCGTGGACCGCATCAAGGACATGATCATTTCCATGGGCGAGAACATCTATCCCCGTGAGGTAGAGGAAGTGGTCTATCAGTTCCCCGGCATCGCCGAGGCAGCCGTCATCGGCATTGAAGACAAGCTGAGAGGCCAGGCAGGCGCCTGCTTCTACAGCCTTCACGAAGGTGCCAGCGTGAACATCCGTGAGCTGAAGAAATTCCTCCAGGAAAACCTGGCCCTCTACAAGATTCCCCGCGAATTCCACGAACTGCCCCACCTGCCCCGCACTTCTACGGGCAAGATTGCCAAGCGCATGATCTGGGACGAGTTCCAGAAGAATAAGTCATAACTCAGACAGGATTCATACCTCCTTCCGTCGAACTTATGCCGTAAGAGCAACCGCAAGTTCCCGCGAAGGAGGTATTTTCATGAGCAACAGCCGCAAGTTTCTGAGCCTGCGTCCCTTCCTGCTGGCCCTGTGCCTGATTTTCGCCGCCACCCTGCCTGCCAGCGCAGAAAAGACCAACTGGGTGGACGATAGCTACGATTTCCACAAAATCCAGAAGGCCCTTATCTACGATATCGAGCTGACGGATACGGAGGAATTTGAAAGCGACCTATTGGAGCAGACCTTGCAGGAGGATTATTGGAAAAATGCCATGCGTCCCAAGTACCAGGTGCTCGACGCCGCCAAAGCCGCCCTGCTGTCGCCGGAAAATCCCCAGCTGGCAGCTGATGTCTACATCAAGGCAGAGCTTCTGAAATGGCACGATGACTCCTATGTGAAACCCGCCTACACTTCCTGGGAAACCCGGAAATCCACCCGCACCAAAAGGATGCCCAACGGAGAGAAAATAGAAGAGACCTACTATACAGAAGTACCGGTCTACCATCCTCCCCAGACTGTCTATACCTCCACTGTGCGCCTGCGCTTCGAGGTCTTTGACAGCAAGACGGGGAAGAAAGTCATGGCCCGGGACGAGCTGCGTCTGCGGGACGATTCCCACCACGGCCAGAAAGGAATTTTCGGGCGCATCTGCAAGTCCTTCTTTGACGACCTGAACAAAAAAATCACCAGATAGCCCCTCACGGCACCTGGCAGCAGGCAACCCCTTCACCGACGTTCCCCGGGAGCACTGGGCCTACGATGCCGTCGAGCAGCTGGCTGCAGACAACGTCATCGAGGGTTATGGCGATGACACCTACCGTGGAGACCGCCTCCTCACCCGCTATGAAATGGCCCAGATAACAGCCAGAGCCATGAACAGGACCATGCTTCCCCCCATAGACCAGGTCCTGCTGAACTGCCAGAGGCTTCCTGGGAGAAGTGCGCTGCTACTTCTGATGACAATTCCACAGAAAAAATAGCCCGAAGGCTGTTGGACCGCTTCCCCTCAGGAAGCGCCACAGGCCTTCGGGCTTTCTATGCTTTCATGCAAAATCAATCGCGCAGCTCGCACTTGATTTTCACGATAGTCCCATTCACTACTTTGAATTCCATTTTCTTGCTGTAATCGCTGCTGTAGTAAACGTACTCCGTATCATCGTAATCACGGTCTACCTTGTCTGCCCTGCCATACACATCAGACAGCACAGCTTCGCTCATGCCCACCGTGACACCGCCGGGAGTAGCGCCTGCACTATTAGTCTCGATTTCCTCCACCAGATTGGGGTTATGGTCAGCCACATCAATTACAATGCCATTGGGGAAGTAGATCTTGTCACCGGCGACAGCGTCAGGAGTGCCCAGTTTCGCCCTGGCAGATTCTACGGTGGAGCCAGGAGCCACTCCATCGATGGCGATGCTGTCACTGGAAACGCTTGCCACACAAAAGGCTGAAGCCGTCAGCATAAGCCCTGCCAGCAGAGCTGTTACCTTCTTTTTCATCTCATTGCCTCCTAACTCACTTGAGCAATCTCTTCGTGTGCCGGATTATTTCTATAAAACCAACAAAAAATCCTGCCCCGGGCACTGTTCCTTAAGGCTCCTTTTATAAAAACCCCTTCAATAGTCTATACGATTGAGAAAGGAAAGCATTACAAGAAATTCAAAAAATCACAGAGGTTTTTTCGTAGGCGTGCCCGCTTTCCTGGGATAGGCCTTCGGCGTGAGCTTCAATTTCTTCACCGTCACAATAGCCCGCTTGTCCTCAAGGCCCGGCAGGGCCACTTCCCGGCACTTGGAAGCAGACCCTCCCAGCAGGGCGAGGGCCCGAACTGCAGCCTCCGCTTCCTCCGCATATTTAGCCCCCTTGAGAGCCACCAGGAAGCCGCCTTTTTTCACAAAGGGCAGCGTGTACTCTGCCAAAACAGGCAAGGCCGCCACGGCGCGGCTTACGGCAAGGTCGAACTTCTCGCGATAGGCCTTGTTCCGCGCCCCCTCCTCAGCCCGGGCATGGACACAGGCAACTTCCTGCAGGCCCAATTCCTCCACCACTGCTTCCAGGAACCCCACCCGCTTCTGCAGGGAATCCATGAGGGTGAGCTTCAGGTCAGGCCGGTAGATTTTCAGCGGCAGCCCCGGGAAACCGGCTCCCGTGCCCACATCAATCACCGTTGCCCCCTCTGCAAAGAGCCCCGTCTCCAAGGCCGTCAGGCTGTCCACCATGTGCTTCACCGCCACTTCCTGCGCTTCCGTGATGGCGGTGAGGTTCATCTTCTCATTCCACTCTATGAGCATTTCATAATAACGGGTGAACTGCTGCAGCTGGTTATCACTTAACTGCAAACCTGCCGCCTCTGCAGCCTCTGCCATAAACTTTTGAAACATTTTGTCTACCTCTTGCACACTAATATACTTATTACAAGCAAGTTTCCATACTTGCAAACTAGCGAAAACTCCTTATGAAATCAGTATAGATTGCCCCTCTTGCTCTGTCAATGTACCCATTGTTTATGATTACTTTTGTCCTCTTATTAAAAACTATAGTTTACAGTTATCATTCTATTCTTTTTAAATATTGGCCTTTCTGTCAAAAATCATTATAATAGGGAACATCACTATTTTACATAGTTGATATACCGGTAACATATATCATAGCATTTTGCCGGTCAGAGAAGAAATTTTTATCCTGTGCCCAAGTGAGTGAGGGGCACAGGTACAGCATAAGCGGAACGTGTGGAATCTGGCTGCAGGCCGGAGTCCAAGTGAAGCGTCGCTGTACCTGTGAACCGAACGCCTTGGCGGGAATGGACCGGCCACACGGAAAGGATGTTACTTATGAAAAAGGAAAATGTAAACCAAGCTTCTCTCGAGCTCCATCAGGAAAGCCAGGGCAAAATCGAAATCATGAGCAAGGTGCCCCTGAACACCCAGCGCGACCTGACCCTGGCCTACAGTCCCGGGGTAGCAGCCCCCTGCCTGGCCATCAAAGACGAGCCAGAGAAGATTTACGACTATACTTCCAAGAGCAATCTGGTGGCAGTAGTCACCAACGGCACTGCCGTCCTGGGCCTGGGCGCCATCGGCGCAGGCGCAGGCCTGCCCGTCATGGAAGGCAAGGCCATCCTCTTCAAGGGCTTCGCAGGTGTGGACTCCGTCCCCATCGCCCTTGACTCCAAAGACCCCCAGGAAATCATCCGGGCCGTGGAAATGATGGCCCCCACCTTCGGCGGCATCAATCTGGAGGACATCAAAGCTCCCGAGTGCTTCGTCATCGAAAACGAGCTCAAGAAAAGACTTGATATCCCCGTCTTCCACGATGACCAGCACGGCACCGCCATTGTGGTAGCTTCTGCCCTCATCAACGCCCTCAGAGTGGTGAAGAAGGACATGGGCGCCATCCGCGTAGTAGTGAACGGCGCAGGCGCCGCCGGCCAGGCCATCACCCGCCTGCTGGTCTCCCTGGGCGTGCAGGACATCCTGCTCTGCGACACCAAGGGTGCCATCTACGAAGGCCGTCCCGAGGGCATGAATCCCTTTAAGGACGACATCGCCAAGATCACCAACCGCCAGATGCACAAAGGCAGCCTTGCAGAAGTGCTGAAAGGCGCCGACGTCTTCGTAGGCGTCTCCGTGGCAGGCTGCGTCACCGAGGAAATGGTGCGCTCCATGGCAGATGATCCCATCATCATGGCCATGGCCAACCCCACCCCGGAAATCATGCCGGAACTGGCCCACAAGGCCGGCGCCCGCATAGTCTGCACAGGCCGCTCCGACTATCCCAACCAGGTGAACAACCTGCTGGCCTTCCCGGGCATCTTCCGTGGCGCTTTGGACGTCCGTGCCAAGGAAATCAATGAAGAAATGAAACTGGCAGCCGCCCATGCCATCGCCAGCCTCATTTCCGAGAAGGAGCTTGCTCCCAATCATGTCATCACCAGCCCCTTCGACCCGAGAGTGGCTCCCGCAGTAGCCAAGGCCGTGGCAAAAGCCGCCATAGAAACAGGCGTTGCAAGAAGCCACAACATGACTCCCACGGACGTAGCCGCCCACACCAGGGCACTGCTGGCAGGCATGAACAGAAAGCAGCAGGTCAGCGCCTAAGCCATGCTTTACTAAGCGTATGTAAGTGAGGGACAGGGGCATGACATAAGCGGAACGTGTGGAATCTGGCCGCAGGCCGGAGTCCAAGTGAAGCGTTGTCATGCCCCTGCCCCGAACGCCTTAGAACACTAAACTAAAAAGCAGATGCACCATCATCCCCCAGATGAATGGTACATCTGCTTTTTTAATGCCGCTCAGCTCTTGCCGCGCAAATACTTCACAGCCCCCAGCCCTGCCTCAGCGCCCTGATACACCGCCTTGGCAATCTGCAGGAGCCCGCCCGTGCAGTCACCTGCGGCAAAGATGCCGGGAACATTGGTGGCCCCATGCTCATCCGCCTTGAGGCTGCCATTCTCCAGCATCACTCCCATTTTCCGGGCCAGCTCCGTACTGCCCGCAGTGCCCAGAGCGATAAACAGGCCATCCAAAGGCAGCTCCCTGCCGCCCTCAAATACAGCTTTTTCCACCCGGTCCCCGCCTTGGAGAGAAGCGAGCCTTTCCCGGCAAACCTCAACACCGGCGGGGATTTTTTCTGCCTCCGGCTCCTCTCCATTGGTGAAAAGATACACCTTGGCCGCATGGGGCAGCAGGGCCTCCGCCTCGTGCAGGGCATATTCCCCCGCCCCCAGCACAGCCACAATCCTGCCCCGGTAGAAAAAGGCATCACAGGTGGCGCAATAGCTCACCCCATGGCCCTCGAACTCTTTGATACCCGGCAGGGAAACAGTCTTGCGGGAGGCACCGGCAGCGATGATGACAGCATCTGCCGTATATTCAGCCTGAGGAGATTTGGCCTTGAAGCTCTTGAAGTCATCACCGTAAGCCAGCTCCACCAGCTCATCCTCGACAAATTCAACGCCCAGGGCCCTGGCCCCCTCTATGCCGCGGCGCTCAAGTTCCGCACCTGAAACCGGCGTTTCCAGGCCATAGTAATTCTCTATCAGTTCAGCCTTGCCCAAAGCGCCGGATTTCAGCCCTTTATGAATGACCATCACCTCAGCCCCGCCCCGTCGGGCATAAAGGGCCGCAGAGACACCAGCAGGCCCTGCTCCCAGAACCATCACCTTTCCCATCCGGATCCCCCCTTATACCAGCAGGCTTTCCACCTGTGCCTTGGGCATCAGCCCCAGGGCCTCATTCACCTTCTTGCCATCCTTGAACACCACCAGAGTGGGTATGGACATGATGCCGAACTGCTGGGCCAAAGCCTGCTGCTCATCCACATTCACCTTGCCCACCTTCACCTCAGGGTGGTCAGCGGCCACTTCCTCGATGATGGGACCGAGAGCCCGGCAGGGACCGCACCACTCAGCCCAGAAATCCAGCAGCACCGTGCCCTTGGCCTGCAATACTTCCTCAGCAAAATTCTCACTGGTAATAACCTTCGTGCTCATAAGCAAATCCTCCTCACACATTCTTTTCTTCAAACATTATCTTCAATATCTCTTCTATCAGCGGGTCCTTCAGTGAATAGCAGATTTCCAGTCCATTCCTCTCTCCCTGTATGATCCCCGCCTGCCGAAGCTTGCCCAGATGCTGGGAAACAGTGGACTGGGGAATATCCAGGCATTCCTGCATGAAAGTCACATTGCAGCAGCCGCGCCGCCACAGCCCCCGCACGATGCAAAGCCGCACCGGATGGGCAATGACCTTCAGCTTCTCCGCCAGCTCAGTGAGCTGTTCTTTATCTTCAATCATACTTGCCGATCACCTCCTGAAGCGCTTTCTTGTTTCTATATTCATATATTACAATTCCTTAATATTAATGTCAAGAAATTTTTCTCGAAAAAAATGTTGACAGAAGCATTGCTCTGAGATATAATTATTTCTGTTCTTAAGGGAACGTAGCAACCAGACAACTTCATAAATCATCATGACTCAGTAGCTCAGCTGGATTAGAGTATTTGACTACGAATCAAAGGGTCGGGGGTTCGAGTCCCTCCTGGGTCACCATTTGAAATTGCAAGCCCTGTCACACCTAGTGTGGCAGGGCTTTTTCGTACGTCAAAGATATCTCGAGGACTGAGCTTCCACAGCAAAAGAGCCGCTGCATCCGCAACGGCTCTCACTTTTATGAACTTAGCAGGTATGGCACTCCTCATAGATGCCAGCCTTCTTCAAGGTTTCCACTACCGTATCACCGATATGGGCTACAGTGTCTGCCACCTCGATGCCCACTTCGTTGAGGGCCTTGATCTTGTCAGCAGCGGTGCCCTTGCCGCCGGAGATGATGGCGCCGGCGTGCCCCATGCGTTTGCCCGGAGGCGCCTGACGGCCAGAGATGAAGGCAGTCACCGGCTTGTCCGGCATATTGGCCTTGATCCACTCAGCAGCAGTCTCCTCAGCGTTGCCGCCGATTTCGCCAATCATCAGCACAGCCTTGGTCTCGGGGTCCTCCTTGAAGAGGGCCAGAGCGTCAATGAAGTCAGTGCCCTTCACCGGGTCGCCGCCGATGCCGATGGCAGTGGTGACGCCGATGCCGGCGTTCATGAGCTGGAAGGCAGCCTCGTAGGTGAGGGTTCCGGAGCGGGAAACCAGGCCTACATGGCCTTTCTTCTGGATATTGCCGGGAATGATGCCCAGCTTGGCTTCGTCAGTGGTGAGGATGCCGGGGCAGTTTGGGCCGATGAGGCGGGTCTTCTTGCCCTCCATGTAGCGGCGGACTTTCACCATGTCCTCCACGGGAATGTGCTCGGTGATGCAGACCACCAGGTCAAGGCCTGCGTCTACGCCCTCCATGATGGAGTCAGCAGCGAAGCGGGCAGGCACATAGATGACAGAAGCAGTCGCCCCCGTAGCCTCCACAGCGTCCTGCACCGTATTGAAGACGGGCACGCCCTCCACTTCCTGGCCTGCCTTGCCCGGGGTGACGCCGCCTACGATCTTCGTGCCGTAGTCCAGCATCTGGCGGGTGTGGAACGCGGCCTGCTTGCCGGTAATGCCCTGAACGATGACTTTGGTATCTTTATTTACTAAAACTCCCATGATGATGTGACCCCCTCACGCCTGTGCTTCTTTGACCAGCTTGACAATCGTCTCTGCGCCGCCCTCCATGGTGGGGGCCATGATAACGTTCTCAATGGGCGTATTCTTGAGGATTTCACGACCCTGCTGGGCGTTGGTACCCTCCAGGCGCACCACTACAGGCACCGGCAGGCTCTTGCCGTCCGGGGAGATGATCTTGGCAGCCTCCAGGATGCCCTGAGCCACCTGGTCGCAGCGGTTGATGCCGCCGAAGATATTCACAAAAATGCCCTTGGACTGGCCGCCCTCCAGCATGATGTTGAAAGCCTTGGCAATCTTCTCGGGATTGGAGTCGCCACCTACATCAAGGAAGTTGGCCGGCTCGCCGCCGAAGTATTTGATGATGTCCACGGTAGCCATGGCCAGGCCTGCGCCGTTCACCATGCAGGCCACGTCGCCGCCCAGGTTGACATAGTTCAGGTCAGCTGCCGCTGCCTCCAGCTCCTTGGGATCTTCCTCGGTCTCGTCACGGAGCTCTACGATATCCGGATGACGGAACAGGGCGCTGTCGTCAAAGTTCAGCTTGGCATCAAGGGCCATGACATCATTGTCCCCGGTGAGCACCATGGGGTTGATCTCAGCCAAAGAACAATCCTTGCCTACGAAGGCATTATACAGGCAGCCCATAAGCTTCTGGGCCGGGCGTACAGCCTCTTTGGGCAGGCCCAGCTTGTAAGCCATGCGACTGGTCTGGAAGGGCAGCAGCCCTACAGCCGGGTCAATGGTTTCCTTGAAAATCTTCTCCGGGGTCTCAGCGGCCACTTTCTCGATTTCCATGCCGCCCTCGGTGGAAGCCATCATCACCACTCTGGCAGTATTCCTGTCAATGACGAAGGAAAGGTAATATTCCTTCTTGATATCTGCTCCAGCCTCGATGAGGAGACGGTTTACTTTCTTGCCCTCGGGGCCGGTCTGGTGGGTCACCAGCACCTTGCCCAGAATCTCGGAAGCGTAGGTCTTGACCTCGTCCAGAGATTTCGCCACCTTGACGCCGCCTGCTTTGCCGCGGCCGCCGGCATGGATCTGGGCCTTCACCACGCACACGGGGGTGCCCAGTTTCTTGGCATTCTCCACCGCCTCTTCCACGGAAAAGGCCGGCAGCCCTTCCGGCACCTTTACGCCGTAGGACTTCAGAATCTGCTTGCTCTGATACTCATGGATGTTCATGTAGCACTGCCTCCCTTATGGGTAACTCCAGGCTGGGATTTCATCTTAATTTATCCCAATTCATAGTTAAATTTTACCCCTTTGCCAGTAATTTGTCCACTATTTTCGCGCAATAATATCATTTTGTTTATTTATGGCAAAAATAATTGAAAGGTATCCAACCATGACAGACACAACAACACACTATTATGCTATACTATAGGCGCTGCCCCTTCATTCTACGGAAGGAGGTGAGTTTTGTGTCGTTCGAAGAATTCATGATGTCAGTGTTGGCAAGCTTGGTGGCTTCTCTGATTGTCCACCTTGTAAGCAAATGGTTAGAGTAGCAGCAATCTAGCCTCTCAAACAAAAAGGCCCCCAAGGGAGATTAGGCCCTCCCTTGGGGGTTCTTTTTGTTTGTGAGTAAGTGTCGTTTACTCGAAGAATTCTATGCCTTGATTATACCACCCATAATATACAAAAACAACAGTTTTATCAATCCTTCAGAGCCACAGTGTAGATAGTCTGCGCCTGATACTTCTCGCCCTTCTTCAGGATAGGCTGGGGGAAGGAGGGATTAGCCAGGGCATTGGGGAAATATTGGGTCTCCAGGCAGAAGCCGCTGCGGCGGGGGAAGGTGACGCCATTCTTGCCCGCAAGATCTCCCCTGAGGTGGTTGCCGCTGTAGAACTGGATACCGGGCAGGGTGGTGAAGCAGGTCATGGTGAGGCCGCTTTCCTCGGACTCAACATAAGCAGCCTTCTTGAGACCCCCTGCATTGTAGTCAATGGGGCAAGTTGGGTCATAGCCGAACATGCCGGGCTTCAGCTCGATTTCCACCGGCACGTCTCTGAGCACCCAGTTGTGGTCATAGCCGTGGCCCATCTGCAGTTCATCGAAGTCATCGTCAATGTGCAGCCCGATGGGAGTAGGCTCACGCAGGTCCATGGGGGTGCCCTCCACAGGCAGGATGCGGCCATCCGGCAGGGACTCGGCATCAGCCCAGGTGTAGCTGTCGGCAAAAATCTGCATCTTCTGCTTCATGGCAGCTTCTGCGCCTGCCTCGTAGCCGTCCAGGTTGAAATAGGCATGGTTGGTGAGGTTGCAGATAGTGTCTGCATCGCACTCTGCCTCGTACTTGATGGACAGCTCATTGTCATTGGACAGGGAATAGAGAGCCGTCACCGTCATGTTGCCGGGATAGCCGCCCTCGCCGTCCTTGGCATGATAGGTGAATTTCACGCCCTCAAAGAGCACCTCATAATCCCAGAGGTTCAGATGGAAGCCCTTGAAGCCGCCGTGGATATGGTTCTGCTTCTTAGAGCCGGTGTTCAGCTCCAGCTGGTATTCCTTGCCACCTATGACTGCCTTGCCCCCGGCAATGCGGTTGGCATGGCGTCCCACTACACCGCCCATGCTGGTGGTGTCCTTCTCGTAGGCCTCGGCGCTGTCATAGCCCAGGACGATATCACGCTTCTTGAAGTCCTTGTCCCGCACGATATAGCTCACCAGCCGTGCGCCGTAGGAAGTGACCTTCACCTCCGTACCCTTGGTATTCCGCAGGGTGAAGAGGAATACCTCACGCCCGTCTGAAAGCTTGCCGAAAGATTCTTTTTTGATTTCTGCCATAATGATACCTCCGGGAAAGAACTTATTTTCTATGAATCGACCTATATTTTAGTCAATTCTCTACTATTTGATACAATTCAACTTTACTCCTTCCTGATTGCTTTGTCAATAATTTGTTAAACGTTTACTATTAGACAAAAAAATAAGAGAGGCTCTCCTGGAGCCTCCCAAATTCAGTCCTCGTCCCGCAGAGCCAGCAGCCTTGCCACCCGCTTCTGCTTGACTTTCTCAATATGGCGGTGATTGAAGATATTGGGAATCGCCACTCCCACGGCTATGCCTATGATGATGATGATAGCCTCCACCCCGCTCCTGATGCCGTCCAGCAGGGCCGCCGGGGTGATGGTGGAGATATTCAGCAGGGCAAAGAGCAGGCGGTAGAGCAGCACGCCGGGTATCATGGGTATGGCAGAAGGGATAGTCAGCACCACATTGGGGGTGTGGAAGATATGGATGGCCTTCAGGGCTATGATGCCAACCACCGCCGCCCCCAGGAAGGAGCCGAAGGCCTGGGAAGCCCCCAGTTCCATGACGCAGAAGTTTCTGAGCATCACCGTGATGACGCCCCCCACCCCCACCACAGGCAGGAGCCGCCGGGGAATGTTGAAGATGATGGAAAAGCCCATGGCGGAAATAGCCGCAGCCACAGCCTGCGCCAAGTAAAGGCTGTGGGGAGACAGGCTCACCTCCGTGAAATCTGCCACATTCCCCAGCCGGATAGCCAGCACGATGCCAAAGGTCATGCTGCCCACCACCAGCAGGGTGTGGATAGCCCGGGTCAGCCCGGACACTATGAAATTATTCAGGAAATCGTCTATGGCATTGATGAGCGGTATGCCCGGCACCAGAAAGAGGGTGCAGGCAATCAGCGGATACCAGTGCAGCTCTCCCAGGGGAAACTGGGTGGCCCAGGCCAAAGTAGTGGCTGCAAAAGAAGTGATGGCGATGGCGGCATACTGGTTGAAAGCATAGGCATTGCAGAGCCGCCGCATGTAAAAGCCAAAGCAGGCACAGAGAGCCGTGAGGAAAAAATCCAGCAGACTGCCGCCGAACAGCACGGCAAATCCCCCGCAGGCCGCCCCAGCTCCCAGAGCTGTCTGGCCCACGGTATAGGACTTGGGAATGCCCTGAATGCGCATGAGGTGACGCTCAAAGCTTTCCAAAGTATAATTCCGCGCCAGAGCTTTCCAGGTTAGCTTGGACACCGCCGACAAAGTAGTCATATTGATGCCGTGATTCCTGCACTTGCAAAACTCCGTGTAACTGTGCTGGTCGTCATTCACATTGAGCATCAGGGTGGTATACATGGTGTGCTGGTGGATGCGCTCAGGCGGTATGCCCATATAGGCCGCCGCCCGCTTCATATCCCGCACCGTCCTGTCCGTGTCCGCCCCGCTCTCCATGAGCGCCTTACCCACCTGCAGGAGCAAGTGCATCTTATAGCCGATGCGGCTGAATGGCTCCTGCAGATAATCTATCGAGGATTTATTTCCTTCCTCCATATTTCCCCTCCTACAGTTTATCAATATATGTTATTTATTATACACTTGTTTATTCATAAACCAAAGAGGCAATTATCTCCTAAACGTGCCTTTCCACCTCAAAGCGGTAGAGCTGCACTTTCTCCTTCTCCCCGATATTGCCCTTGCGGCGTGCAATGGACACCTGCTGCTCCACCGTATCTACTCCCTCCAAATCCGGCAGCAGCAGCCCCCGGCGATTGCCTGACTGTACGATGACGCCATAGCGGCGCACATCAAGCTTCGCAGGGCTGTCGATAGGCTCCGGCTCGGTCAGCACATCCACATCATAGACCAGTTCCCCTAGTTCCGCTTCTGTCACCTGTGAAAAACGGGGGTCATTGAGGCCAGCGCTGACGGCGTTATAGATAATCTCCTGAGCCAGATTGTCACGGGTGGGCAGGAAGGTGCCGATGCAGCCACGCAGTGCCCCGTCCTTTTTGATGGACACAAAGGCCCCGTGACGGCCCTGCAGTTCCTCCGGCAAGTCCTTGGGCACCGGCAGGTACTCATGGTGCTTCACGAAATATTCCAGGGAAGCCCGGGCCAGAGACAAATGGGCATCTTCATTTGCCCTGAGTGCCGCAATCTTCTCCCGCTGTTCCTGTTCATAAAGGTCAAGGATAGCACGGCTTTCGTCCCGCTCCCCTGGCTCAAAGATGGCTGTGCCATAGCCCACGCCGAAGGGCCCTTCATAGGCCAGCAGCCTGGACTTAACCTGCCGCCTGTCCATAGCTCCCGCCATAATCCAGAAGGAGCGCAGGCCGCACTCCGCCGCGCTGTCTGCCAAAGCATTGGGGGTGGCAAGGAGCTTTAGGAAATCCCCGTCACGGAAGCATTCCTGCATGCGCTCATCAAAGACAGGCCCGGCCGGGTCAAAGCCGTAAGGCCCTTCTGCCAGCAACTTATGGGAGAGGTCACCGCTGGCCACCAATACCGTGGGGCGCTTCAGGAGCCGTGCAGTCTGGGCTATCATCTCTCCCAAGTGATAGTGATGGCGGCGGGATAGCCCGGACAGGCCTATGCGGATGACTTTCCCCTTGAAACCAGCCTCCTGCAGGAAATACAAAGGGATAAGGGTGGCATGATCCAGGGCCGCAGACTTCTCCCCCATGATGCCTGCAGGGAAGTCCTCCTTGTCCGCCAGGGCGCAGAGCTGCTTGCGGAAAGCCGCATCATACTCGACTGTGACCTTCACCTCCGGGGCACGGAAATTGCCAAAATCCCCTCTGGCCCCTTCACCCGGAGAGATATGGAAGTAGTCGCCATACATGACGCTATGAGGGCTGGTGACAACCACCGTCTCCGGGGCTTTTTCCACCACCCACTTCGCTGCTTCGCGATAGGCATCAATAATAGGCTGAATCCCCTTCTCCTGCCCCCGGCCTACTTCCGGGATAATCAACGGCGGATGGGGTACGGCAATAGCACCTAAAAGCATATTAAGACCTCCCTTATATACTTAATCATTATAATTATACTGCAATTCTTGAAAAAACTTAAGCAAAAAAGCCATGAAGCCCTTTTAAGGCCTCATGGCTCAAATTTTCTATTCGCTTTACTCCACCGTCACGGACTTGGCCAAGTTCCTGGGCTTGTCTACATCGGTGCCGCGGGTGATGGCGGCGTAGTAGGCCAGCAGCTGCAGGGGCACTACGGAGAGGATGGGGGAAAGGAGCTCGTCGGTAGCGGGGACCTTCATGACGTGGTCCACGTACTTCTCCAGTTCCTCATCACCTTCGGAAGCGATGCCGATGACCACAGCGTCACGGGCCTTGACCTCCTTGATGTTGGAGAGAGTCTTTTCGTAGACGCTCTTCTGGGTAGCCAGGGCGATGACGGGAATGCCCTCGGTGATAAGGGCCAGGGTGCCATGCTTCAGCTCGCCTGCGGCATAGGCCTCGGCGTGGATGTAGGAAATCTCCTTCAGCTTCAGGGCGCCCTCCAGAGACACGCTGTAGTCAAGGCCGCGGCCGATGTAGAACACATCCTCGTTGAAGCCATAAGCCTTGGCAAAGGTCTTGATGGGATCAACGTCAGACAGAGTCTCAGAAATCTGGGCGGGAACCTTATGCAGGAGACCCACCAGCTCTGCAGCACGCTCCTGGGTGACAGTGCCCTTCATCTCAGCCATGTAGAGGGCCAGCATGAAGAACAGCACGATCTGGGTGGTGTAGGCCTTGGTGGAGGCCACGGCAATCTCCGGGCCAGCCCAGGTGTAGAGCACCTTGTCTGCCTCACGGGCAATGGAGGAGCCCACCACATTGGTGATGGCCAGGGTAGTTGCTCCCAGGCGCTTGGCCTCCTTCATGGCTGCCAGGGTATCAAGAGTCTCACCGGACTGGGAGACAGTGATGAACAGGGTGTTCTCGTCAATGATAGGCTCGCGATAGCGGAACTCAGAGGCCACATCCGTCATGACGGGAATGCGGGCCAGCTTCTCGATATAATACTTGCCCACCAGACCTGCATGATAAGCAGTGCCGCAGGCCACGATGTAGACCCGGGTGAACTTGTCCAGATACTCCTTGTCCCACTTCAGCTCCTCCATCTGGATGGCCTTGCCATCAGAGGTGATGCGCTGGCTCATGGTGTCACGGACAGCCTTGGGCTGCTCGTTGATTTCCTTGAGCATGAAGTGCTCGTAGCCGCCCTTCTCGGCAGCCTCGGCGTTCCAGGTGACCTCGAAGACCTTCTTCGCTACCTTCTCGCCCTTGCGGTTGGTGACCTCTACGCTGTCAGCGGTGACAATGGCCAGCTCGCCGTCAGCCAGCACATAGTTCTTGCGGGTGTGGGCGATGATGGCAGGCACGTCGGAGGCGATGAAGTTCTCGCCTTCACCCAGGCCAATGATCAGGGGGTTGTCCTGCTTGGCGCAGATGAGCATATCCGGATGCTTGGCGCTCATGAACACCAGGGCGTAGCTGCCCTCGATGCGGGAAAGCACCGTGCGCACGGAAGCCACGAAATCGCCGTTGTAGACTTCCTCCAGCAGGTGTGCTACCACCTCGGTATCAGTCTCGCTCTTGAACTCATGGCCTGCCTCAATAAGTTCTTCCTTGAGGGTCAGATAGTTCTCGATGATGCCGTTGTGGACAATGACGAAATCCCCGGAGCAGTCAGTATGGGGATGAGAGTTCTTGTCAGACGGACGGCCATGGGTAGCCCAGCGGGTATGGCCGATGCCCAAAAATCCCTGAGGCATCTTGCCCTTGATCTTGTCCCGGAGAGCAGCCAGACGGCCTACGCTCTTCTCCACGCGAATCTTCTCGTTCTCCAGCACTGCAATGCCCGCAGAATCATAGCCGCGATACTCCAGCTTGGAAAGACCGTCCAAAAGAACATTCGCAGCCTTATCTGCCTTGTGTTTGCCAATGTAACCAACAATACCGCACATAATGTGTACCTCCTATAAATGGGTACACTACGCCCCTCTAAGATCATTCAAACTTCAGCCCATGGATGGGCGTCCCGTGGCCGTTGGCTTTCATGGATGAAAGGCAAGGCCACGTTTTCTTTTGGTTCGTTTTCTTTGCGACAAAGAAAATGAACAGCCGAAACCTTACAAAGAGGGCATAGTTCCCCTAACAGTACACCTGCTGTGTCCTCCATCCCCTTTGTCTCCTTTCTCACGAAAGGGATTTAAGAGATTTCTCTCGACCGGACCGGCCGGAAGGCATCCGCTGAGTTCTCGACAACCTTCTCCTCGTCCTCTCATCCTTCACGTCCAGGATGAGAGCCTGCGCTAAACATTTCTGCTTTTCATTACCACCGGTACAGCAGGTTTTTACTTACACCGGATTTCCCTCGGGATTATCCCGATTACCCGCCTATTGTAGCCTAAAGCAGAGACAAAGTCAACAACACCTTTTCTTTTATGTTCATTTTGCTATACTTAGGCATATGTTGTTTTTTATGGGAGGTTTCGCAAATATGATCTTTCTTGCCATGCTCATCATGGGTGCCGTCATCGGCTTTGTGGGGGCCGGCGGCGCCGGGGTCACCATCGCCCTGCTGACCCTGGCCTTCCAGGTGCCCATCCATACTGCCGTAGCCGTGGCCCTGGCCGCCATGACCTTCACCATGCTTTCCGGGGCCTACAGCCACTTCCGTGAGCGTGAAGTAGAAGTGCCTACGGGCCTTGCCATGGGCTTGGGCGGGGTCATGGGGGCCTTTATAGGAGCCAATGTGTCCAACCTCCTGCCCGCCCCCTTCCTCCGCACCATGACCGCCATCATGCTCTGCGCCAGCGCCCTGCTGCTCTACACCAAAGTCTACCAGGCAGAGTGGCTCAGCCGCCGCTTCCATCCCCGTCAGGAACTGCTCACCGGCGGAAAGCTCTACAGGCTGGGCATCATCACCGGCATGGTCAACGGCTTCCTCTCCGGGGCCTTTGGCATCGGTGCCGCCGCCTTCATCCAGATCACCCTGATGGTGCTGTTCGGCGTCTCCCTCTTGAAATCCATCGGCACCTGCATGATGATAATCCTCCCCATGTCCGCCGCCGGTGGCCTGGGCTACTTCTTCACAGGCCACCTGGATCTCTGGATTTTCATCCAGACCCTTACCGGCCAGGCCATAGGCGCCTGGTTCGGTGCCAAGTACACACATCTGGCACCGCTGCCTTTGCTGAGGTTCGCCATTGTAGCTACCCCCACCATTGGCGGGCTGTCGCTGCTATTGATGTGACCCATGACAAAACAAGCACCTCCATCTGCCAGCCACGGCGTCGATGGAGGTGTTTTTCATGCTTACTGAAGCAAGGAAAGAACAGCACTATTATTCTGGTTGGCCTGAGCCAGCATGGACTGGGCTGCCTGGGCCAGGACATTGCTCTTAGTATATTCTGTCATTTCCTTGGCCATATCTGCATCCCGTATGGTTGATTCGGATGAAGTTGTGCTTTCCTGCTGGGTAATAATGTTGTCATGAGTCGTTCCCAGACGGCTGAGCTGGGCACCTACCAAGGTATTGGCATCAGTCAGGTACTGGATAGCACGGTCCAGCAAGCCCTGCTCATCCTCATTCACCATGCGGATGCCAGTAGCAGACATCTTCCCCCCTTGGTTGCCCAAAAGCTTTTCCCGATTTTCCCTGGTCAATACATTGTAATCTGTCCAGTCGCTAAGCCCTGGGATATAGTTGAAAAGATGGTCCATGGAGGTCTGGGGAATCTGCAGATGGATGTTCATGCTGGCTTTGTCCGTGTGGTGGATAACCAGGTCACGGACAAAGATACCCCGGGTAGCTTTCTGCACATCGTCCAGAACACCGTCTGCCAGCTTCGCCCCCATCTCCTGAACATAAGGATGCTTGCCACTGGCGCGAAGGTCATACATTCTCTTGTCATAAACAGTAAGCGTACCCGCATCTGGGTCAGCTGCAAAGTGCAGCGTATGCGGCTGGCCATTCATGATATGTTCCAAAGCATCGCTGCCTTGATCATAAAGAGCCTGGACCAGTGATTTTACATCTGTGACATTGGCGATATCTATCAGAGTCGTCTTAAGATCAGCCCCAGACTGGCCACTAGCCGGCCTATCAGCATCTGATGGGTCAAGCTTCGACTTGAACTGGAAATTGAACCACTGGTCAGCGCAAGTAGCGCAGTAAAGACGGAACCCCTTGCCATCCAGGTCATCGGGAATCGACAGGCCACTGCTTGCAAAATATGAATTGAAGTCTATGGTGTAAGAACTCATATTCCCCTTTATTATGCTTAGGGTCTCATTATTGCCAGCAAGCTCCGCATTTCGAGCCGTTACTCTCAAGGTCTTAGTCCCCGTCTCAGCACTGACATCACTATATCTATAATTATTTTTCATCAAGTTGATAAAGGCATCAGCAATGGTAGTACTCCCCCCTACAGTAGACCTCAAAATATTCAAATCCACCGTAGTAGAACCATCAAGCTGAGCCTGAGCATCAATGGAAGAAGGCACTTTTTTATCAATAAATTCTATATTGCTATAAGTATAATCATCAAGATTTTTATACTTATGCTTGATAGCCTTGCCCTTAAGATTCTCTATAAACTCCTCAAGCTTATCGCTGTCCGTTGTATCGTAGTCAGTCAGGTCAATATCATAGGTCGCACTCGGGCCAGTAGTCTTTGCTTTGCCCTCCTCAGTCACTTGAAACTTATTATCATCATAAGCTGTAACTGCCAAAAAATTCACCGTTTGCGTAGTACCCGAAGATGCTTCGGCCCCAGCCTCTGATGAAAAACCGTCCGTAAGTCTTATGCTGGCTGACGAGCCAGTAGTAGTAGTGGTCAAAGTCAGTTGACCACCTGAAATTGACAGCTTTATCCCACTGGTAGATGTGTTATTAGGATTGGTAGTACTCCATGTGCCAAGAGTAACTGTTCCACTGGCATTCTTCCCAATCTCATAGACCCCCTTGGTTGATGTATCATGCGTAATGGAACTGCCTTCCACAAAGCGAACATAAGCGGTACCATAGGGACCTTGTAAAGCAAAGCCTGAGCCAGACGCTACAGAACTAATATCCAGCTGCAAACTTGCGGCAGTAGCAGGTGTCTGTCCTTCCCAATGCCCGGCTGAATGGTGAGTAGTAGTATCCGTAACCGGATCATACTCATCCCAGCTATCATCCACCCAGGTCCCCTGCGACCCTGCCGACCCATAGGCCGTCTTATTTCCCAAGCCCGTAGCGGCAGCAGCATCACGCCCATACTGCTTCTGCGTGGCACCAATAGTTACGGGTGCTGACCCTGCACCTTGCGACCATCCTTTTACGGTTACATTCTTGCCGTAATTAGAGAGATATCCACCAGTTCTAGTACTTGCCTTAACCGTATTGCCCTCAACACTTGCACTGCCCACCACACCACTGCTATTGGTCTTAATAGCTGTTGCGACTGCAGCAGCTATCTTAGCCGAAGTATCGCAACCGCTTATATTGACATTCACCACATTATCAGAGTTGACATTACCATAGCGATAATTGTTGCCACTAGGATTATTTGTCAACACATATTTTACAGAGCTGTTTACATTGTTGGTGCCCGCCACCCAAAAACCAAGACCCTCAGCATTAGCGTTGGTATAGCCGCTGAAATCAAGGGTAAACGTCGTAGGCTTTTCAGGCGTTCCTTCAGCTCCGCCAGACAGGTTGACCACTTCCGCACTGCCCAGAAGCACTTCTGCGGTTACCTGCTCAGTAGAATAAGCAGACAACACCGCAAAGGGCCCTGTCTCGTTATCCAAGGTCGCATACTGATCCTCAATAAGATTCAACCCATCGCTTTCCGGCACCGTCTCAGGATGATCAAGCACTCTCCAGGTATATATCTCATCCACCTTGGTATCCCCCACCAGAAGCAGCTTGCCATTGTAATTGGTTTCATAAGCGATATCATGCACCTGCTCGAAGCCCTGGGAGATTTCTTTCTGGATGGTAAGGCGGTCAAGATCTGTATTGGTGTCATTATTGGCATCAATGACTTTCGCCTTGATGGTCTTCATAATCTCCAGCTGTTCCTGAATGGCTCCTTCTGCCACCTTCAGCATAGACTGCCCGGTCTGGACATTAGAAGCATCCTGCTCAAGCGCCCTTTTCCTCACCCGCATCCGCTCGGAAATGACGTACTCAGAAGCGCCTTCTCCTGCACTGTCAAACTTGGTGCCTGTGGCAACTTTCTTCAGCTGCTTGCCCAGGGCAGAAACGTTCTTATTCAGTTCCCCCAAGGTCAGCGCCGCCGCTGTATTATTCAGGATTGTCATAGCCATAGCAAAAACCCCTCACTAACCTTCCATCTATTCCGTACCAAAGGGACCCCATCCTTGGCTTAAATCACATAGTGATAAAACTGCTATTAATATTATCGTAAATAAGCAGACTTTTCTTAAGTCTAAAAAAGCACATAGCAAAAAGCCCCGCCGCAGCGGAGCCCTTTGACATGTGAAATTGCTAGATATTTACTCTTTCTCCACCCCATACACCGCAGCATACATGCTGGGCAGCACCAAAAGCGTCAGCACCGTAGCCGCCAGCAGGCCACTGGCGATGGCTACTGCCATGGGCCCCCAGAAATCGCTGGGCATCAGGGGCAGCATGCCCAGTATGGCGGCGGCCGCCGTCAGCATGATGGGACGGAAGCGCAGGATGGCAGAATCTATCAGGGCATCCCAGGGACTTTCCCCCTCAGCCATATGCTTCTGTATCTGGTCAATCAGGATGACCGAGTTGCGGATGATCATGCCGAAGAGGGCCAGTACGCCCAGATAGGCCACAAAGCCCATGGCCTTGCCCGTCAGGAGCATGCCCCAGGCCACGCCTATGAGGCCCAACGGTGCCGTCAGCAAAGTCAGCAGCATCTGCTTGATGTCCCTGAGCTGGAACATCAGCAGGGTCATGATGATGAACACCATGGCGGGGATGGGCTTCACCAGATGCCGGAGGGATTTGGCACTGTCCTCCAAAGAGCCCGCGGGCTTGATGGAAGCTCCCAGAGGCAGGTCTTCCCTAAGGCCGGCGGTGGCCTCAAAGGCTTTTTTCGTGGCATCCACGGCCGTGCCGCTGTGGATATTGGCCTGCACCGTAATGGTGGGGCGCAGGTCCACGCGCTTGACCAGCCCCTCCTCACCCTCATAAGAGATTTTTGCAATCTGGGCCAGGGGCACATAGCCTGCCTGCCCCAGATAAATGGGCAGGTCTTTCAGCTTGTCCAGGCTCTGCCTGTCCTCCTCCGCCGTCCGCAGGTCTATGTCAATGGTGCGGTCGCCGGTGTAAAACTCGGCTGCCTTGGCACCAGTGATTTCCGTATGGAGCATCTTGGCCACATTCTGGCTGGAAAGCCCCAGAGCCCGCAGCTTGTCCTGGTCAAGCTCAAGGTGCATAACCCTGGACTTGTAGCCCCAGTTCTCATTCACATTGTAGACATTGGGGTCTTCTGCCACCAGCGCTGCGGTCTTGCGCGCCAGGTCCTTGGCCTCCTCCACCGTGCGGCCCGTGACCCGCAGCATCACGGGGTAGTCAGCAGGGGGGCCTGTCTGGATGGTCTGGATATTGGGCTGCACATCCGGGAAATTCTCTGCCAGTTCCTCCGTGAGCTCCTGCCTGAGCTTTTCCCGCTCCTCCGTGTTTTTCGTCACAATGACGAACTGGCCGAAGTTATCTGAGCTTTCCTGGGGACTCACGGTGAGGACAAACCTTGGAGCGTACCTGCCCACATAATAGGAGTAGTTCTCCAGCCTGTCCTTGTGCTCATCCAGGAAGCTGGCCATGCGCTCCATTTCCCTGCCCGTGGCCTCCATGGAAGAGCCCTCAGGCAGTCTCATTTCCATCACCAGCTCGGGACGCAGGGAGCCAGGGAAAAATTCCTGCTTCACAAAGGTCAGGCCATAGAGGGACAGGACAAAGATGGCGGCAGTGGCGGCCAGCACCATCTTCCTGTGCAGCAGGCAATATTCCAGCACCTGCCGGAACCACTTGTAGAACTTGTTCTGATAAGGGTCTATCTCGCCATTCTCGTCACGCTGCACCTTGACGCGGATAAGATAGGTGCCAAAGAGGGGCGCCGCCATGACGGAGACAATCCACGAAAGGACCAGGGCAATGAGTATCACGGGGAACAGGGCCCCGCAGAACTCAGAGGCCATGCCCTTGGAAAAGGCCACGGGAATGAAGCCGGAGCAGGTGATAAGGGTTCCTGTGAGCATGGGCTTGGCGGTGGCCTTGAAGGCGTAGCAGGCCGCCTCGAAGCGGCTGTGCCCCCGCTCCAGCTGGACGCTCATCATCTCGATGGCGATGATGGCATCATCCACCAGCAGTCCCAGGGAAATTATCAGCGCACCCAGGGATACCTTGTGCAAATCAATGCCCAAGAGGTACATGCCCACAAAGACACCGGCCAGCACCAGCGGTATGCAGCAGGCCACCACCAAGCCTGTGCGCCAGCCCAGGGAGGCAAAGCTCACCAAAAGCACGATGAAGATGGCCTCGGTGAGAGTTTTCATGAACTCGTGGATGGATTCTTCCACCACCTGGGGCTGGTCAGAAACCTGATGTATCTCCAATCCCACGGGCAGGTCCCCGGAAATGGCTTTTATGGTCTTCTTCAGGTTTTTGCCCAGTTCAAGGATGTTGCTGCCATCCTTCATGGAGATGGCCAGCCCCACGGCAGGTTCCCCGTTGAAGTACATTTCAGGGTCAGGAGGGGCGCTGTAGCGGCGCTCCACTTTGGCAATATCCCCCAGACGGAAAATCTGGCCGCCGGCTTTCACTGGCAGTTCCCTGATGGCCTCCACGTCTTGGAAATTCCCCGTGACCCGGAGGTACACGTTGTCCGATTCAGTCTCCACCTTGCCGGAGGGCATCATGGAAGCAGCCCCGGCCAGAGCATCGGAAATGGCAGTGGGCGGCAGGCCCAGACTGGCCAGCTTGTCCCTTGCCACCTCCACATAGATTTTCTCCTTCTGCACACCCAGCAGCTCGATTTTCTGGATGGAAGGGTCGGAGGCCATCAAGAGGCGCCGGGCATCCTCGGCGTATTTCCTCAGCTCCTCATAAGAATAGCCGTCACCTGTGACAGCATAGACGGAGCCAAAGACGTCGTCAAAGCGGTCATTGAAATAGGGGCCGTAGACGCCATCGGGCAGCTCACCCTGGGATTTCAGGTCATTCACGAGGTTCCTGAGGTCCCGCCAGGTAGTGCGTATATCCTCCTTGGGCATGGTATCCTCAAGTTCGGCGTAGATGACTGTATTGCCCGGACGGGTGCTGCTGGTAATGCGGTACATCCCCGGCACATCCTGAAGCTTCCGCTCCAATTTGTCCGTCACCTGGTCCTGCATTTCTGCAGCAGAGGCACCAGGCCAGAGGGCATTCACCACCATGATGCGGATAGTGAAGGTGGGGTCTTCCATGCGCCCCAGCTGCTGGTAGGCGAAGATGCCCCCGATGGCGGTCATGATGATGAAATACCAGACCAGCACGGAGTTTTTCAAGGAGACTTCACTGAGATTCCTCACGGCTCACCCTCCCTGCGCACTTCCTGCCCCTCCCGGAGCTTGTGGACACCGGCGGTGACCACAATGTCACTGGGGGAGAGCCCTTCCACCATCACAGTGCTGGAGCCAAAGCGCGTCACCGTGATATTTTTCAGATGGACTTTCCCGTCCTCCACCAGCCACACCTGCGGCTGGTCTTCTGTCTGGTAGATAGCCGTGAGGGGCAGTTCCACCTCCGCCTTCTCTGCCGCCCCGGCATCAGCGAAGCTGACACTGGCGGTCATGCCCAGCTGCATTTCCTGGGGAGGATTGGGAATAGATACGCGTACTTTATAAGTCCTGGAAGCATTATCTGCAGCGGGGGAAATCTCCCGCACTACGCCCTTGGCGCTTCCCTTGAAGGCCCAGAAGGTGACATCTGCCTCCTGGCCTGGCTGAAGGCTGGCCACCCTGTCCTCAGGCACGGCAATCTCCACCTCCAACTCGTCAGTCTGCACCAATACCGCCACCGTCTGGCCGGCAGCCACCACCTGTCCTTCCTCGGCGCTGATAGAGGAAATCACCCCGTCAGCCCCGGCGGCCAGGTTGGTATATGACAGCACATTATGGCCCTGGGCCGACTGGGCCAGGGCTGCCTGATAATTCGCAAAGGCCGCATCGTAGTTGGTCTGATACTGGTCCAGGGTGGCCTTGGGCACTACATCCTGATGGTAGAGTTCCGTATAGCGGGCAAGGTTGCTCTGTGCCAGATTCAGCTGGGCACGGGCCTGGCTTACCTGGGCATCCCCGGCGTTTGCCTTCTGCACCGCATCCCGGGCATCGATGACCATGAGGGTGTCTCCAGCCTTCACCCGGCTGCCCGCATCAATGTTGCGGGAGAGAATCTGCCCACCTACCTGAAAAGAGAGATTTGTCTCGTAGCGCCCCCGCACAGTGCCGGAATAGCTTTCCGCGCTGAGGCCGGCCTTACCTGCCTGCTGTGTCCTGACCACAGGGGGCTTCTGGACAGGGTCCTCCTCCTTGCTGCAGCCCACCAGGGCTGTCATTGCTAGTATAAAAAGGGCAGCTGTTGCTGCCCCCCAGAATTTACTTCTCTTTCCTCTCAAGCTCATGCTGCCAGTCCTCCTTGGAAAACTCCTCAGATATACCCTTGGCCAAATCCGGCAGAACTGCTTCACAGGCACGGTCCGTAAAATGCTGAAACAGTTTTTCCGTCTTGTCTATGTCTTTCTGCTTCATGCCCTCACAAAGATAATCCACCCAGCGCTTCAGCACATTGTGCAGGAAGGGATAGTAGCTTTCTGCTTCCACAGAAAGGTAAACATGCTTCACCCGCTTGTCCAGCTTGTCCTGGCTGCGCACGATGAACCCCTTCTGCTCCAATGCATTGATGGTGCGGGTAACCACTGCCTTGTCCAGGAACAGGACTTTGGCAAGATCATCCTGCTTCACTCCCGGTGTGTCATGAATCCGCAGCAGCAGGGTAAATTCGGAAAAAGTCAGGCCCATCTCCTGGCAGGCCTCCACAATGAACTGCTGGGAGCGCCTGTAGAGAATGGAGAACCAACGTCCCGCATTTACATAATTATCCATCTGAACACCCTCCACCCTGTCGAAAGATTAAAATTACAAACGTTGCTTTTGTCAATAATTTTAACAAGAAGATGTAGAAAAGTCAATAAGAGCAACGCTTTTCCTGTATTTTCCATAAAATTAAGTTTATAATAGAATAAGCGGGGCCTCAATGGCCCGGAATCCGTTATCTTTGGTCGACATGGTGGGAGGTTTTCCTTTTTATGAATACTTCTGCTCCTCGCGTAGGGCATATAAATTTTCTCAACACCTTGCCGCTGTCTTATAGCTTCGCCAATGGCGGTGATGAAGGACTGGAAATCATCCGGGGCGTGCCTTCGGTGCTGAACAGCGACCTCATCAGCGGGCGTCTTGATGTGGCAGAGATTTCTTCCATCGCCTATGCCCGCCACGCAGAAGAACTCCTGGTCCTGCCCAAGGTCTGCGTAGCTTCTGACGGGCCGGTGCAGAGCATTGTCCTGCTTTCGCGGAAACCCATAGAAGCTTTGGGCAAAGACAAGGTTATACTTACGGCGAAATCCGCCACCTCCCACTGCCTGCTTAAGATCATCCTCAGGGGAGCCTACGGGGCCATCCCCAACTACTACACCCGCAACATCACTCCGGAGGAGCCCATACCGGCAGATGCCACCGCCTCCCTCTTTATCGGGGACGACGCCCTCTGGCTTTACCATCACCCACCTGCAGGCCTCTACCTCTACGACATCGGCCAGGAGTGGAAGAACCTCACGGGACAGAAGATGGTCTTTGCCCTCTGGGCAGTGCGCCGGGAGTTTGCCAATAAGAATCCCGAGGGCGTAAAGCTCATCCAGGAGCGCGTCCACGGGGCATTCCTGAGTTTCATCCGCAACGCCCTGCCGGGACCTGCGCGGCCTGCCGGCGGTCTTTCCTACCGGGAGACCATCATCCGCTCGGCCCTTGAGGACAAGCCCTTCACCTACGACCAGCTGGCAGACTACCTGGGACCTGCGGTGCGCTGGGACCTGACGGAAGATTATCTGCAGGGGCTCAGCACCTTCTATACCATGGCCCATGAGATGAATCTGATAGAGCACATGCCAAAAATAAAGTTTGCCAAAATAGACGAATGAGCATGAAAAAGGCGGCCCCAAAAGGCCGCTTTTTTCGTGCTTAAAAACCATATATCTGCTGGGCTTCCATGGCCTCGTAGAGAGCCTTGTAGATGTAGAAGTCAGCCGGTTCCGTTATTTTCATGTTATTCCTGGTGCTGTGCAAGAGATGCATATGCCGTTTCTGGATTCCGTACAGGTGAGAAGAATCTATGGTCTGATATCCCGCCTGCTCCGCCTGCTCGTAGGCACCATACACTTCACCAAAGCGGAAGGACTGGGGGGCCTTGGCCACATACATGAAATCCCGGTTCGGCACCTGCTGGATATCCACACCGTTAGTGCTCATGACCACGCTTTCCCGGGCTGCCTCACAGGTGATGGCATTGCCATACTTACGCACTGCATTGATATTGGCTTCAATCAACTCATCGGTGATGAGCGGTCTGACCCCGTCATGAATCAGCACGATATCCTGGTCATCGGTGCTGCTGCGCATGGCCTTCAGGCCTTCCCAGATGGATTTGTGGCCAGTCTTGCCGCCGGGCACGATGATGGTGACCTTGCGGATGCCGAAGCGGTTCAGCATGCCCTTGAGCTCACTGATCCAGTTCTTGAGGCAGACAATGACAATCTCATCTATCATGTCATGATACTCAAAATGCTCCAGCGTATGTATGATGACCGGCTTGCCATAGACCTGCAGGAATTGCTTGGGCAGGGAGCGGGCATTCATGCGACGGCCCGCTCCGCCTGCAAATATCAAAACTTTTACCTTCTCATTAGCTGCCATATTACCCAATATCCTTTCCCTCAGGTAAGCCAGACCTTCCTGGCGTGCATAATCTTCAAATCATCGTGGAGCATGAAATAAAGGGAGGTCAGGAGCTCTCCGATATGCCCCACAGGCCGGTCCAGTCCCATTCCCGGTCCTTCTCCCGCTCCAAAGATCTCTCCGGCCCGCTCCATGCGGGGGAAAAGCCAGGCAGCGTAGTCATCAAAGACCGCCTCTCTGGCCACTACCATATTGTAGTTATAGACCCAGGGCCCCCTCAGCTTTGCCATAGCGCGTCCGGCTTCCTCCGGCGAAAACTCCCTCAGAGCCTGCTCCATAGCCGCAAGGGCCAGGGGATGATTGTACCTGCCGTACTGGGCAGAGGCATCGGGCCAACCAATGTAGGGCGTGGGCAGGATGGCATCCACCGTTCCGGAGGCAAGCAGGCTGTAATCCTCCTGCCCCAGCACCAGGTAGCGGCGATAGTGGGCCAGCCCCTTGATTCCGGCCCTGCGGTTCTTCCAGCCCCAATAAGTGACAGTAAGTTCCGCATAGTCACGGTTCATGGCGGAGATATTCTCCCCCTCATCATCACGAAAGGCACTATCCAAAGCCACACGATCCAGCGCGGCCCCTGCCTGCACATCGAAAAAAGGGGGCTGCAGGGGGAAGGCATTGCTCAGCGCCTTGTCCACGCCTGAGCGGGCCACATAGATTTCCACCTCCAGCGGCTCTGCCTTGCCCGCCGGGGCATAGTCTTCGGCAAATTTCAGGCCCCGTGTGCGGTAATAACTTTTCATCAGGGCAAATTCCAATTGCGAATCCATGGGCACGACCTGCTGGAACTCCCGTACGGCCAGCTCCGCCTTGATCTCCGGGTGCAGATACTCCGGCACAGACAGCAGGAATGCTGCCTCCTTGTCCCGTGGCACCTCATCGATGGTCCTCACGGCCACACCGTCCAGTGCATCAGGATTGCCCCGCCTGCTGGTCACCACATAAGCCTCGGGCTTGACCCCCAACGACCGCAGAGCCAGATTCGCCCCATAGGCTATGGGCTGGGCACCATAAATATAGACCTTCCTGCCCGCCAGAGCCGCCAGTGCATCCGCCAGAACCTTCTCCATTGCTTCCCTTCCTCTGCCTTATCCTTGTTTAAAATCCTTTTTATTTTATCACAAGGAAGAATCTGCTTCAATCGGCCCCATTTATATAAAGAAATAAAATATTCTCCAGCCTGTCTTTCGCTGCCCGTACCGTATTTTCCCAAAACTCACTCCTGGAAGATGATGCAAAAATCCACTTCTTCCATTTTCAGCTGGCAAAGCGTTAGAGTATGACGTAAAATATAGAATATGCTTTGTATTTTCACAACCACCTACAGAAAGTTGGTATAGATTATGTTAGAAAAAGATATCCCCTCGGTGCTGGCGAAGGAGCTTTCCGTCACCCCGAAGCAGATTGAAGATACCATGACCCTGCTGGATGAGGGCAATACTGTGCCCTTCATCGCCCGCTACCGCAAGGAGGCCACAGGAGGGCTTGACGATGAGCAGCTGCGCCTGCTGTCCGAACGGCTGACCTATCTGCGAAACTTCGTGAAGCGGCAGGAAGAAATCCTCACCAAGATTGAGGAACTGGGCAAGCTCACCCCAGAGCTGAAGACTGCCATCGAGAAGGCCGCCAAGCTGCAGGAACTGGAGGACCTGTACCTGCCCTATAAGCAAAAGAAGCGCACCCGGGCCATGGTGGCCAGGGAAAAGGGGCTGGCGCCCCTGGCAGAAATGATGCTGAAGCAGGAAGGCGTGCAGGGCACCGCACTGGAGGCTGCAGCTGCCTTCATTGACGAGGAAAAAGAAGTCGCCACCGCCGAGGAAGCACTGGCAGGGGCCAAAGACATCGTGGCCGAGCAGGTCATGGAGGAGGCCGCCCTGCGCCAGGAAATGCGCGACCACCTCTGGAAAAGCGCCCTGCTGGCCACTGAGACGAATCCCAAAGGCGACCCTGAGGAAGCCAAGACCTTCCAGATGTACGCCGAGTTCTCCGAGCCTGTAAGGACTCTCCCCTCCCATCGCGTGCTGGCCATCAACCGGGGGGAGAAGAAGGACTGCCTGAAAGTTTCCCTCATCACCGACCACGAAGCCAATGTGCGCCGCATTGAACGCCGGGTCATGAAGAAGGGCCGCACTTCTCCCTTTGACGAAGCTCTCCATGAGGCCATCGAGGACGGCTACAAGCGTTTGCTGTTGCCCGCTTTAGAAAGAGAAATCCGCACCGCCCTCACCGAGGAGGCCGAAGCACAGGCCATCAAGCTCTTCGGGGTGAATCTGAAGCAGCTGCTCCTGCAGGCCCCCCTTGCCGGCCATACAGTGCTGGGCCTTGACCCTGGCTTCCGCAACGGCTGCAAGTGCGCCGTGGTGGACAAGACCGGCAGGATTCTCGACCACGGCATCATCCAGGTGACCCAGAGCGAGGGCGCCAAAGCCAAGGCAGCCCAGACGGTTCTAGGCTGGATCAAGAAATACGGCGTAGACCTCATTTCCATCGGCAACGGCACAGCCAGCTATGAAACTGAGCAGTTTGCCGCCAAATTGATTGCGGACAACAAGCTCACTGACGTCAATTACCTGATCACCAACGAGGCCGGGGCCTCCGTTTACTCCGCTTCCAAGCTGGCAGCCCAGGAGCTGCCGGAATACGGGGTGGAGGTGCGCGGTGCCGCCTCCATTGCCCGCCGGGTGCAGGACCCCCTGGCGGAATTGGTGAAGATCGATCCCCAGGCCATCGGCGTGGGCCAGTACCAGCATGACGTGAACCAGAAGCAGCTGCAGGGCACTTTGGACGCCACCGTGGAGGA
The DNA here is from genome assembly GCF_000702545.1 of Selenomonas sp. AB3002. Taxonomy (NCBI): domain Bacteria; kingdom Bacillati; phylum Bacillota; class Negativicutes; order Selenomonadales; family Selenomonadaceae; genus Selenomonas; species Selenomonas sp. AB3002. The sequence continues at coordinate 2,108,952 of NZ_JNIO01000008.1, forward strand.
CGCAGTGAACCATGTGGGCGTAGACCTGAACACCGCCTCCCCGGCCCTTCTTTCCCATATCGCAGGCATTTCTGCCGCCGTGGCCAAGAATATCGTAGCCTATAGGGACGCGAACGGCAGTTTCACCGCCCGCCGCCAGCTGCTGAAGGTGCCCCGCCTGGGACCTGCCGCTTTCACCCAGTGTGCAGGCTTCCTGCGCCTTTCACCCAAGGCCGCCAAGAATCCCCTGGACAGCACCAGCGTCCATCCGGAGTCCTATGAGCTGGCAGAGAAAATCCTGGGTGAGTTGGGCTTCTCTCCTGCCGACCTCCTGAAAAAGGAACAGCTGGAATTCCTTGCCGCCAAAGCCAAACTGGCTGACGTGAAGAAGCTGGCTGCCAAATTCGAGGCAGGCGAGCCCACCGTCAAGGACATTCTCGCAGCCCTGACCCGCCCGGGGCGTGACCCACGCGAAGATTTGCCTGCCCCTCTCACCCGCCAGGCCATCGTGAAGCTGTCTGACCTGAAGGTGGGCACCATCATGCGAGGCACTGTGCGCAATATCACTGACTTCGGCGCCTTTGTGGACATCGGCCTCCACGAAGCAGGTCTCATACATATCTCCGAGCTGAGCCATCGCCGGGTGAAGCACCCTCTGGACGTGCTGTCCGTAGGCGACAATATCGACACGGTTATCATCAAGGTAGACGAGGAACGGGGCCGCATCGGCCTTTCCCTGAAGCAGGTTGAAGAATACAGGAAGAAAGCCGCCGGAGGAGCTGGCAAATGAGTGACATCATGCAGGAAATATCAGCAGGGCTCACCTATGCAGAGGCAGAAGCCCTCTTGCAGGAAACCCTGGATAAAATTCTCTCTCAGGATATGGAACCTGCCATGCAGGCCATAGATAAGCTGGACAAGTCACTGGAGGGAGAGCTCCCCTCCTTGGGACGCCTGCCGCAGCTGCTGTTGGAATACCTCACCGCCCGTGGCAAAGACGAGGCTGAGGAACTGAAGCCCGCCACCTTCATCTTCTGCGCCGACCACGGCATTGCCCGGCAGGGGGTCAGCGCCTATCCTCCCGAAACCACCTATCAGATGGCCCAGAACTACCTGCTGCCCAAGGGCGGCGCTGCCAATGCCTTTTCCGACTACGCAGGGTCAAAGCTCTACGTTGTAGACATGGGCATGAACCTGCCGGAAGAGCCTGTGCTACCGGGAATCATCGACTGCCGTCTGGATAGTGGCACCAAGAACTTCACCGAAGGCCCTGCCATGAGCAGGGAGCAGGCAATGCTGGCCGTAGCTTATGGCATCAAAATGGCCCAGCTGGCCCACGCCAAGGGAAAGAATGTGCTCCTGCCCGGGGAAATGGGCATCAGCAACACCACCGCCCAGGCCTGCCTGGCCGCCGTCTTCTGTGGCCTGACACCTGAGGAAGCCACAGGCCGGGGCTCCCGCATTTCCGAGGAGCGCCTTGCACGGAAACAGCAGGCAGTGAGGACGGCTCTGACGGTCAACGGCTTCATCGGCAGGAACAGCGAAAAGGCCTCCCCCCGGGGAGCAAAGGCCATAGATGTGCTGGCCAAGGTAGGCGGCTTTGAATTCGGCGCCATGGCAGGCCTGATGCTGGGGGGAGCCGCCCTCAGAATGGTCACCATTTTGGACGGGGCCAACACCGCCGCCGCCGCACTGGTGGCCCAGAGCATCTGCCCCCGCGTAGTCGCCTGCCTGCTCCCCAGCCACCTGGGGGGGGAGAAATCCCATCGCCATGCTTTTGAAAAATTAGGCTTAAAGCCCTATCTGACCTTGGGGCTGAACCTGTCGGAGGCCTGCGGTTCCTCCATCCTGCTGCGCTTCCTGGGCACTGCCCTGCTGCTGCTGAAGCGGGCCCAGGAACATCAGGAGGCCATAAACTCCCAGGGCGAAGCCGTCAATGAGGATTTCGATGATGAGGATTACGACGGCGGCAGCGACGAGGAGACGGGACTGCCCATAGATGAGACTGCCCTGGGGGCAGGCGGGTTGCACATCTCCTTTATGGACAGCGATGCCCCGGAAGTGACGGACAAGACCTTCGACTTCTACCTGAAGACCATGCCGGACCTGGACAAGGAAACCTTCGAGGCCGCCAAAGCCAGGCTGGACACCCTGGCTAAGCCCAGATACAGCCTGGGGAGCCTTGAGGATCTGGCCGCCGAGTTTGCCGGTGCGGTCAGGGAGCCGCTGCCCCCTTATGACCCGCCCTCCTCGGTTCTGCTGATTTCCCCCGGCCCCCTCTCCGAGGCCCAGTCCTTCCTAAGCGACACCTTCGCCAGCAGCTTCGAGTCTGACCTGGTAGTGGCAAGACTCATGGAAGGCCTGCCCCTCACTGCCTATTTCAACTTCGGCCGGGAAAAAGCCGAGGAAATCTCCTTCGACCTGCCCCTCCTGGTGCTGACTATGGGAGAACTTGAAGGGAAGCCTCTGGGCACTGCCGCAGAGACCTTTGCAGAAACTCTCCTCACAGGCAACGGCAAGCTGGCCTACGCCGCCGACGAATTCCTGCAGCACACGCCCCCAGACTACCACGGCACCATTGCCGCCCTGATGGGAGCAATCCTGGCCGCCGCCCACAACAGCAGCCTGGTGTTCATCGGCGATCCCGCCACAGACATCATCGCCAGGTACACCGAACAGCTCTGCCCGGACATCCGCCCCTACGTCCTGCACCCTGAGCCAAGGCTCATGCAGCTGGGCATCAAGGCCCCCGGAGGACTGACGGGGTGCCTCTCCCTGCACATCCTGGAAGCGTCCCTGAGCGCGCTGAACAATATGAAGACCTTTGAGGAGACGAAGGTTTCCCTGGCATTGGATAATTAAAAGGACGGCCCAATTTGGGCCGTCCTTTTGCGTGCATATATTGACTTGTCGGCAATCAAACCTTGAATGCTCCCACTGCCGTCTGCAGGCCGTGGGCCAGCTGGGCCAGGGCCTCGGAGGCGGTGGCGATTTCGCTGGCGGAAGCGGACTGCTCCTCGGCGGCTGCCGAGACGCTTTCCATTTCCGCAGCCACCTTGCGGCTGTTTTCGGAAATCTTGGCAGAGCGGGCGCGGATGTTGTCCGTATCGCTGGACACGACCTGCAGGTCCTTGCCCATGGCGTCGGCCTTCTGGGCTACCATGTCAGACGATGCCTTGATCTTGTCGAAGGATTCCTGCAGCTGTCCTACAGACTGGGTACCTTCCTTGACAGCCACGTTGCCCTGCTGCATGGAGCTCACGGCAGAGCTGGTATCCTTCTGGATGCCGCCGATAAGGTCGGCGATGCGCTTGGCGGCTACCTGGGATTCCTCAGCCAGCTTGCGCACTTCATCAGCTACCACGGCAAAGCCACGGCCATGCTCGCCTGCTCTGGCTGCCTCGATGGCGGCGTTCAGAGCCAGCAGATTGGTCTGGTCGGAAATACCGGAGATGGTCTCCACGATCTGGCCAATTTCCTGGGAGCGCTGCCCCAGCTTGTCCACGGTAGCGGTGGAGCTGTTCACGATCTCCTCTACGCTGACGATCTTGGAAACGGCGCTGCCGATGGCGGCGCTGCCCGCCTGAGCCTGCTTGTTGGCTTCCACTACATTGTTGTTCACGTCCTTGGCGGTATCATTGAGCCTGTTGATGGAAGTCATGGCATGGTCGATGGAGACCATGGCGTCCTCCACATCCTGCTGCTGCTCCAGCACTGCCCCGGCGGAGTTGGTGACGGACTGAGCCACCATTTCCGTGGCTTCCGCCGCCTGATGAGCGCTGGCAGTGAGCTCCTGTGAGGAAGCCGCCAGCTGCTCAGTGGTGTGCAGCACCTTTTTGATGAGGTCGTTGACGGTGATGCGCATGGACTTCACACACTGCTCCATGTGGCCGAATTCGTCAGTGCGGCCATCGGTGCCGATCTTACCGCCGGTGCGGAAGTCACCTCTGGAGAGCTTGTCGCAGACAGCCACCACCAGCCCCAGGGGCCCCATGATATTTCTGGTGACCATGACCACGGCGAAGGTCAGCACCACAATGATGAGGAAACAGCAAATGGTCATGTTGCGGATGGCCGAAGCCATGTCATCCTCACCCTTCAGCAGGGCTTCCTCAGCCCGCTCATGATCTATTTGCTGGGCCTGTGCCAAGTCATCGGAAATCTTCACAGCCAAAGGCATGACATTTTCCTGATAATAGTTCATGGGGGCACGGTTATCCCCGCCCTCGGCAAAGGCGTTCATTTCCAGCAGCTTCTTGCTGTTTACTACATACTGGTCAAAAATCTTGCGCGCATCCGCTGCCAGGGCGGCCCGGCGGGGATGGGTGGCATTGAGTTTCTCATACTCTGCCATGGCTGCCTCTGCAGCTGCAGTAGCCTTGTTGAACTTCTCAATACGGTCCTTGCGCTGATCAGGCTGAATAGTATAGGGCTGCAACGAGCACTGAATCTGTGAGAACCGGACGTTGTAGCGCACTTCTCCCAACTGATAGAGGCTCATGGTATTGTCTCTGTAAAGATTCTCCAGATCTTCCTGGCCTTCTTTCAGATATACGTAGCCCAAGATGCCCACTATAACCGTGGCGATGAAAGCCAGCACTCCTATCAGTGCCAGCTTCTGCGCCACCTTGATGTTGTTTAAGAAGCCCATAAGAAATTCCCCCTACGTCACACCTGGAACTTGCCCACAGCTTCCTGCATATCCCCTGCAAGCTTGGCCAGGGCCTGAGATGCGGCGGCAATCTCTTCATTGGAAGCAGACTGCTCCTGGGTTGCAGAAGATATTGTCTGGGTATTATCAGCCGTCTTGCGGCTGACACTGTCAATGGAATCAACTGCACTGACAATGTTATTCGCTCCGTCAGAAACAACTTTCACAGAATTGTTGATTTCTGACATCTGGCTGTTGATGCTCTCCACCATGCTCATGATATCGGAGAACTGGGCGCCTACCTCACGGATGGCCTTGGTGCCTTCCTTGACTCCGTCAGAACCACGCTGCATGGACTCTACGGCCTTGGCGGTGTCCGTCTGGATGGAAGCGATGCGCTCCTTGATCTGCTCAGCGGAGGTCTGAGACTCAGCGGCCAGCTTCCTTACCTCTTCAGCTACAACTGCGAAACCACGGCCATGCTCGCCGGCACGGGCTGCCTCGATGGCGGCGTTCAGGGACAGCAGGTTGGTCTGCTCGGCGATGGAGGAAATAGCCTCCACAATCTGGCCGATCTGCTGGGAGTTCTCCCCCAGCTTCTTAACCACTTCGGCGCTTTCCATGACCCCCTGCTCGATGGTGCCCATCTTCTTGATGGCGCCTTCCATCATATCCGCACCGGTCTTGGCAGCAGCTGCGGTCTGCACGGAAGCCTCGGCCACCGTCCTGGCCTTGCCTGCCATTTCCGTGATGTCATGGAACACCATGTCCACATTCTGCTTGGCACCGTCGATGTCGCTAAGCTGCTGGCTCATGCCCGCAGACACCTCGCCCACGGTCTCAGCCACATGGACAGAAGCCTCGGCTGACTGATGGGCGCTGGCGGTGAGCTCCTCTGAGGAAGCTGCCACCTGCTCGGAGGTGCGGGACATATGCTTGATCAGGTCACGGAGATTGTGTCCCATGGTATTGAAAGCATTGGTGAGGGTGCCGATTTCGTCAGAAGAAGTCACCGGGATATCATCAACCCGGAGATTGCCCTTGGCCAATTCCTCAGCATTGTGCTCCAGGGCTGCCACAGGTATGGTAATCTCATTGGAAAGCTTGCGACACATAAAGCCCATGAGAAGTATGCCGAAGATAGTAAGGATGGCGTAGGTAATCTTCATGCGGCCCAGGTTGCCCATGACAGCATCATAAGGCACCTCCAGCGCCACTATCCAGCCGGAATTTCCCAGTGTGGCATAAGCTACGATAAGGTCGCCCATATTGCCAACATTCTCGGCTTCAAAGTAACCATTCTTGGTTTTCACCATCTCATCAAGGTGCGCGCCTATGCCAGGCAGGTCCTTGTAATTGCTCATCTTTTCAGCCGAACCCGTGGTGGCAAGTATCACGCCGGAGGGTTCCATGATAGTGGCATATCCCGTGCCCCGATAGTTGATATCCTTCACCTGGGTATCCAAAGTCTCCAGCAGGATATCTACGAAGATGGAGCCGCCAAACTGGCCGTTCACCTGGAAGGGGCAGACAGCAGAGGTCACCAGCTTGCTGGTGAACTTGTCTACATAAGCCTCAGTAAAGGCCAGCTTGCCCTTTTCATGACCCAGCTTGTACCAGCCGCGGGTGCGGGGGTCGATTTCCCCGGTCTTATTGCCTGCCTGACGGCCCTGGAAGAACCCCGTCTCCGTGCCGATGCCCAACTCCAGAATGTCCTTGTCCCCATCTGCCAGTGCCAGGGAATCCCTTGATTCGATGATAGCCGTATTTCCCTTGGCGGCCGTCATCAGATTAGCTGCATCAGTGGCCACCTGGCCTTTAGTAGACAGCCAGCCTTCCAGCTGGTTCACCTGAGCCGCCACATTAGCTGCCAATTCCGATTCCACACTTTCCTCCAGGTTCGTGCTGGCGTTCCAGTAGCCTACAACAGAGACAATGGCTACCAAAAGACCGGACAAAGCCGTGAGGATAATGAATTTCTCCCTAAGTCGCATAGATAATACCCTCCCTCTCTATATAGTATAGAAGCACATTTGTATAAAGAGTGTTTTCTTTACTATTCGCGCTAGGGAGAAAAAAACCTTTTGCTCAAAGAAAATTTTTAATAGTTGTTAAAATCAGTCATGCTGAGCGAGGGGAACCATAAAAAAAGCCTTCCCCTCAGGGAAAGCTAAAGATTCTCCTCTGTCACGATTTCGCCCCGCACGCCTTCGGCCTGCAGCGACTCTAAAAGCTCTGCCCCCTTCTCCTTTCCCAGCACAAACAAGGCGGTAGTCAGCAGATCCGACTTCACGCCGCAGTCCTCATCCCTGCCCTCAATAATAACCGCTATGCTCACAGGCCGTTCCCCTGCCGGCACCTCCCTGCCGCACCAGGCAGGATAGCCCGTGCGTGGGTCTATGATATGGTGATAGCGCACGCCGTCCTCTTCAAAATAGCGCTCGTAATCCCCGGAGGTGGACAGGGCCTCATCAGACAGCTCCTCCACTTTCAAATATTCTTTGGGGTCATCCCTGCGGGGGTGCCTGAGGCCGATGCGCCAGGGCTGCCCCTCTTTATTCATTCCCAGTCCATAGATGGAACTTGTGCCAAGGTTGATAAGCCCTTTCTCTATACCATGCTTCGCATAAATCTTCCGCACCTCGTCCAGAGCATAGCCCTTGGCAATGCCCCCCATATCAAGCTCCATGCCCGGCACCAGCAGGCGGGCGCTGTCCCTGCCATCAAGCTCCAGCTTGTGCCAGTCCACCTTCCCGCGCGCCTGTTCGATTTCGGAAGGCTCAGGCACCCTGGCCTTGTCCGTGCCAATGCCCCAGAGCTTTACAAGGGGTGCCGCAGTGATATCCCAGGCACCATCTGTCAGCTGCGAATACCTTTGGGATATTTCCAATAAATGATACATCTCCGGGCTCACCTTCACCCACGCCCCGCTGCCAGCAGAATCCCGCAGCCGGGCCGCATCGCTGCCCTCTTCATAATTGCTGAGAATCCCCTCCAGCTCCTGCAACCGGACAAAGCTCTCCTGCACCGCCGCCTCAGCCTCCGTCCCCTCAGCCGTGAGCTGGGCCACCGTATCCATGACAATTTCGCTTTTCTGTACCATGGGCGCCCTGCCACAACCTGCACAAACCAGCAGCATGACCAACAACAGCAGGAGCTTTCCAAAACAGCCTGACCAGCTCAACCTCTCACAACCTTCCCGTATTTTCATTCCATTTTGATATTATACCTCTTATGGGAAGGATTTTCCTATAACTATGGCGAAATAGTCAAAAATCAAAACAAACATCATGCAAAAGGAAGTGAACACCATGCAGAAACACGGAGATAAGATAGCCTACTTTTTCATAGCCTTTGCCATCATCCTGCTCGTCAGAGCCCTGGGGGGCATCGGCCACCTTACCGTCACCACCATCATGCTCTACGTTTCCATTGCCGTGTCCCTGCTGGCCAGTAATATGCCAAGAGTCCTGGACATCCCCCTGCACTACGCCTACCCTGTGCGCTGCGTAGAATACTTCACCTTCGGCACTGCCGTGGTGTGTTTCATAGCACTTTGTCTCCACCATATGATTTTAACGTAAAAAATTCCTCGTTGAGAACCAACTCAACGAGGAATTTTTTGTGCATTTAAAATCAAACAGCGGCCACCAAATCAGCCCCCAGTTTCTCGCACTGGGCCAGGCCTTCATCTGTCGGCCCGTTCTCTATGGCCAGCCCTTCACCTATGAGCTTGGCCCCATCATTTTTGGTGCGCTCGGCCCAGGACTCCATCCAGGCACCGCCGCCCCAGCCGTAGGAACCGAAGAGAGCCACGGGAATGCCGGAGAGCTTCCCTTCCGCCTCAGCGAAGAAGGGCTCGAAGGAACCTTCTTCCAATACTTCATCCCCCATGGCAGGGCAGCCGAAGGCGAAGCCGTCAAAAGAATCCATCTCCCCCACGCCGAACTGCTCCACCTCGAAAAGGCTGGCCTCCGCGCCGGCCTTTTGGGCGCCTTCCTTGACAGCTCTGGCCATCTGCTCTGTGTTGCCCGTACCGGACCAGTAAACAACTGCGATTTTGCTCATAAGATAACCTCCATATAATCTAAACTGCCTGCACCAGTTCAGGGAAAGGTTCTCCCCTCTCCAAACTGGTGCAGAAGGCATGACTGCACTCGGAATACAGCCTGAAAAGCTCCCTTGCCCGCTTCTCATTGCTGTAAACCTTCCAATACCCGGCACAGGCAAAGCCCTGCCCCCGATGCTCAATGAATCCTCTCACATCAGCCGGGGGATACCCCAGGAAAAGTCCCACCTCATGGGGAAAGGATTTTCTCACCTGCATGCGGGAGCGAAGATACTCCAGCATATCCGCCAGGCTCTCCCCTTCCCGATAGCCCATTTCCAGCAAGATCTCCTGAGCTGCCCGCTGCCGCATGACTTTTTCCAATAGCGCCGCCCGGTAAAAAAGCAGCAGCACGAACTCGGACCCTTCAGAAAGCCGGAAGACCGAAATGCCCTTGCATTGGAAACAAGGCAGATAAGAAGCCAGCAATCCCTCAAAATCCTCAAACCTGCTCTTTTGGAAAGAGAGCAGGCAGGCAGGACGCAGCCCCGTCAGAAGAGGCGCCGCGTGAAAGCCCATGATGTGCTCAAACCCTTCTTTGCCCAAATCATCACCACCTGAAAGCAAGCTAATTGAAATTTATTCTCTTTTAACCCCATTGCTATTATAATGCAAATAATTATCATTTGCAAGTTTATAGCAAGAAAAAAGCCTTCCCAAAAGGAAGGCCTCTTGCCATTCTTTATGACATTGCCAGATTACCTAATCCTTAAACTTTCATCTCCCTCTCGAAGGTAGATGGGCCCCAAAGTCAGCTTGCCTTTCTCTATGGTAAAGGCATCCGTGGTCACATCACCGGTAGCCAGACTGATGACCACATCCCGGAAGGTGATTTTCTTGCTCCTGCCTTCCTGCTCAAACTTCCCTGCCAGACTGTTGAAGGGCACCAGATGGTAGCTGCCTGCCCCGGAAAGGAAATCTCCTCTGACGCTCTTGGTCTGCCGCAGTTTGTTTTCCTCCATCCTGAGGTTCAGGGCCACCCGGCACCTGAGAGCTGAGTTGCGGACGGCGGCGCCGCCTTTGAGCCCCTCCCCCTGCAGCTCAAGCCCCCAGGCCTTTTCCTCCAGGTCAAAGTAGCCCTGAGCCTTCACTGTGCCGCCAAATATCTTTGCCCCCACATCGTGAGCGGTGAAGCGGCCCGCTTCATAATGGCAAGCCCCCGTCACTTCAGTGAATTTCAGCGCAGGCAGGTTCAGTTCATCGAAGCTGATGGTGCCGTCAAAGACCGGCTGGGGCAAATGACCCAGCAGCCTTCCCTCCACAGAGGCAAAATCCTTCAGCTTCATGCCCACATCCAGGGACTCGGGGTTGCAGTCCGCAAGCTTCAAAAAGAAATCATAGGTTGGCACCTCCTGGGCAAAGTCAAGATTGCCAGTAAGGTAAAAAGCCCCTGCCTCCACCGTGCCGGAGAACTGGCCGCCAGTAAGGTTCAGATTTGTCTTTCCTCTGGTGTTGATTTTCCCCGTCAGGTCAGCATGGCCAATGACGAAGTGACGGCGGGGAGAAGTCTTCTTATTGCCGGGTGCCTCCATCTCGATGGTGCCCCCCTTGAATTCGATCTGGCACTTGAAGGGACGCTCGCTCCCCATGCCCACTATGGAAAGCCCCGGCTCCCTTTTCTTCTTTCCAGCCTTGGGCTCCCCCTGGGGACGAAAGCCTGTCAGTTCCATATTTTCATCGAAAATCAGATGAAGATAGGCCCCTTCCGTCCTGACGTAAGTGACGCTGCGAGTGCCCACATGCCGCAAAAGTACATCCCAGGGCTTGATATGGAACTCTCCCACGGGGATATCTGCCAGCAGCACCCCCTCCGGGCTCGTCCAGCTGAGGTTCTCAAAGCTCACATCTCCCAGAGGCGTGGCAGAAAGGCTTTCCACCGTCACCGTGCCCGGGAAAAGCTGACGATGCTCCGCCACATAGTTGAAGATGTCAGCGGCACGGTAGCTCAGGAAAACCAGGAATCCGTATGATATCACAGGCACAGCCAGCAGGAGCAGCAGCCCCCCCTGCAGCCAGCGCTTGTGCTCGTGCATGAATTTGTTTATAATGGACACACTCACACCTCCCCCTTTTCTTATTCAATGCAAACACCACGAATCCTCTATCACATGATAAGTTACAGAAAGGACGATGCAGATTGGCTGGCTCAGCTGAAAAACCAAATGTAACGATACTTGCTACCGGCGGCACCATTGCCGGCAACGCAGCCGAGGGCACCGCTACCACAGGCTACAAGGCAGGCGCCCTTGGCATAGATGTGCTCCTGGAGGCCGTCCCCGCCATCAGGGACTACGCCCAGGTCACAGGCGAGCAGATTGCCGCTCTCGACAGCAAGGACATGAGCGATGAGGTCTGGCTGAAACTTGCCAGGCGCGCCAACGAGCTACTGGCCAGGGAAGATGTGGACGGCATCGTCATCACCCACGGCACCGACACTCTGGAAGAAACAGCCTACTTCCTGAACCTCACCGTACACAGCAAGAAGCCAGTGGTCATCACCGGTGCCATGCGCCCCGCCACGGCTATCAGTGCTGACGGCCCCATGAACCTCTTGAACGCTGTGCGGCTGGCTGCCTGCCCCCAGGCTTATGACCGGGGCGTACTGGTCTGCCTCAATGACCAGATTGACAGCGCCCGCAACGTCACCAAGACACATACCACTTCTGTGGATACTTTCAAGTCCCCCCTGGGCCCCATAGGCTGCATGAACGACGGCCATCCCACTTTCTACAACACGGTTGACCGCCGGCACGCAGGAAACACCGAGTTTGACGTGATGAGTGCCGCCAAGCTCCCTTATGTGAAAATCATCTACGGCCATGCCAATGATGACGCCCTTTTCGTTGACGCTGCTGTGAAAGCTGGCGCACAAGGCATTGTCTACGCCGGCACCGGCAACGGCAGCATTCATCAGGACGCAGAAGAGGCTTTGGCCCGGGCCTCCAAAGCAGGCATCGTAGTAGTCCGCAGCACCCGGGCAGGCAGCGGCACGGTCATTCCTGCCGAGCAGTCCTATAGCGATGCAGGCTTCCTCAATGGGGATTCCCTGAATCCCCAGAAGTGCCGCATCCTGCTGCAGCTGGCCCTCATGCAGACCACAGACCGCAGCCGGATCCAAGAGATGTTCTACGAGTATTGAATGACGCCCTGAAAAAATCCCCGCAAGGTACTGCACCCTGCGGGGATTTTGTGTCTGTCAAAGCTAAACCAAGCTCGGGGCACAGGCATAGCATAAGCGGAACGTGTGGAATTTTACCATAGATCTTAGCGAGCGCAAGCTTCGCTCTGCTTCGCAGAGCAAAGCGCAGTGGGAGCTTAGATTCTATGGTAAAGTTCCAAGTGAAGCGTTGCTATGCCTGTGCCCCGAGCGCCTTAGCAACAATTCCTTAGCAACAGTTCCTTAGCAGATAATCCCATTCTTCACCAGATACTCTGCCAGCCCGTCTTCATCATTGCTGAGGGTCACTTCATCTGCCAGCTTCTTGATGTCCTCCGGGGCATTGCCCATGGCTACGCTCCTGCCACAGAGCTCCAGCATTTCCACATCGTTGTAATTGTCCCCAAAGGCCAGGGATTCTTCTGCCGCAATTCCATAATGCTCCAGCATGACCTTGATGCCCGTGGCCTTGCTGACGCTCTTGTCCATGATTTCCAGCAGGAAGGCGGAGGAACGCACGATATGCAGGGAGGGGAATTTCTCCGACAGCTCCGCTTCCATTCTCTCGCAGTCCTCCGGGTCAGCCATCACCAGGATCTTGTTGGGCATCTCCTCTGCCAGCAGTATTTCCTCGAAATCCCGCACTTCGGCGGTGGCACTGGTGATATCCATTTCCGTCTGCACCCGCTCGTCAATGCCCTCCACATACCAGTGACGGCCAGCGTAATAATTCAGGGTCACCTGGGGGAAGTCCCGCTGGATGACCCCCAGCACCATGCCCGTGTCCGTCCCCTCCATGCGCTTGTCATAGAGAATTTCCTCTTTTTCCGTCAGCACCAAAGCCCCGCTGTAGCTGATAATGGGTATCTTGATGCCGATTTCCTCCGTAATGGGATAGATGGCCTCCGGCATCCTGGCCGACACCAGCACAAAGGGCAGCTTTTCCACCAGCGCTTTGGCAGCTTTCCCCGTCCCGGAAGTCACCTGGCTTTCCTTGTTCAGGAAAGTGCCGTCAATATCCGAAAAGACAATCTTGATATCTCCCATATCTCTTCCTCCCCGTATCAAAAACCTATCCCTGCCTCTATTCTAGCAATTAGAAAAGCCCTCTGTCAATCAGCCCTTTCCAAGGCTTGGTGACTGTGGCATAATGGGGAGAGATTACTAGAAAGGCAGTGCTGTTATGCTGGATAATTTTTTCATCGCCGTAAGCGCCGTGGTGCCCATGTTCATTCTCATTGGCATCGGGGCCATGGTGAAGCAGTTGAAACTCCTCACCGAAGAAGAGCTGAATCATGTGAACCGCATGGTTTTCAAAGTCTTCTTCTGCATCATGATGTTCTACAACCTCTATATGGCTGACTATGCCTCTGCTTTCAGACCGAAGCTCATAGTCTTCGGCTGTCTGGGTGTGCTCTTTCTCTTCCTGCTGGGCATGGGCGCCGCCTATGCCTTTGAGAAGAAAGTGCCTATCCGCCGGGGAGCCATAGTCCAGGCCATTTTCCGCAGCAACTTCGTCCTCTACGGCATTCCCCTGATAGGCAATATCTTCGGCAGCGAGGGACTGGCAGTGCCCACCATGATGATTGCCTTCATCGTGCCCATGTACAATGTGCTGGCAGTGGTGGCACTGGAAACCTGCCGGGGCGGCAAGCTGGACCTCTGGCCCACCTGCAAGGGCATCCTGAAAAATCCCATGATTCTGGGCGCCATTGCCGCAGGGCTGGCGCGGCTCATAGACCTGCACCTGCCCGCTCCCGTGCTGAAGCCTCTGGGAGAAGTAGCCGCCGCCACCACTCCCGTGGCCCTCATCATCCTGGGCGCCAGCTTCCGCCTGGGCACTACCGCCCACCACCGCTGGGAACTCATCTTCTGCACTGCTGCCCGCCTGCTCATAGCTCCCGCCATCCTGCTGACCCTGGCCGCCTTCCTGGGCTTCAGGGGAGTGGATTTTGTGACCCTGGTGGCCATCTTCGCCACCCCCTGCGCCGTGGCGGGCTTTGCCATGGCCCAGCAGATGGGCAGCGACGCGGAACTGGCAGGCAACTGCGTCATCTTCACCACCGGGCTGTCCTGCTTCACCATTTTCGGGTGGATACTGGTGACCAAGACCTTGGGGCTCTTTTGAATAGTCATGGCACAGCCCATGTATTCACAGATATTAAAAGAAGGAAAATTCAACCTATATCTAGAATCACTCCAGTTGTAAGGAACTGGAACGAAATAAGTTGTACAGATGGCGTAGAACAAATTTTCATAGGCAAGGCGAAGGAAGGAGGCGTAGCGGTGCTACGTCGACTGACGACAACGCAGCCTATGGGAATTTGGGCAAGCAAGATGCATAAGTTATTTCGTGATAGTTCCTAAGTGTTGTATCTGAACATTTCCAAGGGAGGATGCACTATGGTTGCCAGAGTGGGTTCTATTGCCCTTTGCATAGCCTTTGCCCTTGCCCTGTTCGTGGGCTGCAGCCAAAATGAGAGTCTGCCTCCGCCTGCCGACAAGGCTGATAAGCTGGTGGTCTACAGCCCCCACCCCATTGCCATCATCAAGCCTCTGCTGACCCAGTTCGAGGCCGAGACGGACATTCCCGTGGCAGTCATCCGGGGAGGTTCCGGCGAGCTCATGGACAAACTGGAGGCAGAGAAGGATGCCCCTGTCTGCGATGTGCTCTGGGGGGGTATGCTCAGCACCGTAGCCGGCCGCATGGATCTTTTCGAGGAATATACCTGTACCAATGACCAGGCCATGATGCCGGAGTTCCGCCAGCAGGTTGCAGGTGCCACGATTTTCTCTGACCTGCCTGCCGTGCTGATGGTGAACCACGACAAATACCAGGGACCTCCCATCAAAGGCTATGGGGACCTCCTGGCTCCGGAGCTGAAGGGGCATATTGCCATGGGAGACCCTGCCAAGTCCTCAGCTGCCTATGCCCATCTGGTGGGCATGCTTTACGCCATGGGGGGCGGGAACCCTGAGGCAGGCTGGGACTATGTGGACGCCTTCTGCGCCCAGATAGGCGGCAATACCATCAGCAGTTCCACAGAGGTCTACAAGTGCGTCATCAACACAGGGCCCATGTCTGTTTCCCTGACCTTTGAAGAAGCTGCCGCCAAGTGCGCTTCCGAAGGCTCCCCCGTTGACCTGGTCTACCCCCGGGAAGGACTGCTTTCAGACCAGGACGGCATATACATCGTCAAGGGCACCCAGAAGCAGGAACAGGCCAGGAAGCTCCTGGATTTCCTCACGGGGCCTGCTGCCCAGCGGCAGCTCTCTGAGCAGCTCTACCGCCGCCCTGTGCGCATGGATCTGCCTGTCTCCCCCCTCTCTCCCCTCCCCCCCAAGGAAAAGCTTCACCTGATACGGCAGGACAGGGCTCTGGTCAGCTCCTCCCGCCAGGACTGGGTCAACCGCTTCCATGCCCTTTGCCAGAAATACTACACGGAGGAGTAGCGCCATGAAGATAAAAAACTGGCTCGCCGCCGTAGTGGGCCTTTTCCTCCTTTTTGCGCCGCTCTCAGCAGATGCCGCCCGTGGAATGCGGGTGGGAGTCATGGTGAGCGACCCGCAGTTCTTCTCCATGAAGGAGGACGGGGAGCCTTATGGCTATGCCTATGAATATATGGAGCTGATCGCCCAGTACAAGGACTGGCAGCTCATCTTCCTGCCAGGCACCGTGGACGAGTGCCGCAGCCGTCTCCTCAGCGGCTCCATTGACATGATTGCCGGCCTGCCGCCGGGGCAGGGAAAGGACTTCACCCTCTCCCCCCTCGCCATGTGCCTCATGCAACGGAATTTCCTGCAGCCCCTGCACCTCACTGTCAGCAGCAGACGTCCCACATTCGCCGAAGAAGTTCTCTCGGCAGAACAGGAAATGCGGCTGGACTATCCCCATATACTGGACTACCTCAGCGAAAAGTACTTCCACCATGAAGATAACCAGGCACCGCTGATACTGACCCTCAAAGAGGCGAAATTCCTGAAAGAACACCCGGTGCTTAGGCTGGCTTTGCCAGATGGCAGCTTTCCCGTACTGGAGGAAAGGGACGGGAAACTGGCGGGCCTTGACGCGGAACTCTTGGAACGCATCAGCTCGGATCTGGGCGTCAGCTTTGAACTGGTGCGGGTAAAAGACCGGGCAGCAGCCTACGAGGCACTGAAAGAAGACAGAGTGGATCTCGTGGTCGGCACGCCCCTGGACTTTGCCTGGGCCCAAAAGGAAAATTTCTACCTCACCACCTCCTATACCAGGGCCAATTATCTGGAGGTCACCCGGCGGGGCGAAACAGGGCGCACTGGCCCTGTGGCCCTGCCCCAGGGACTTCTCTCCGTAGATACTCTCATCAAGCATATGGGCGAAAAGGATATCCTCTGGTGCCAGTCTCCCGAGGACTGCCTTGACGCCGTGCGGGACGGGCGGGCTGACAGGACTTTCATGGAAGCCTACAGCTCCCAGTACCATATCCTGCACAACGGCTACTACGACCTGAGCGCTACAGGCGACATCGTGTGCAGCCTGGATATTGGCCTGGCCGTACAGGGCACCCCCGAAGGGCGGCAGCTCCTCTCCGTGCTGAACCATGACCTCAACTCCCTGCCCTCCAATTTCCGGGGAACCATGGACACCCGCGGCATCTTCCAGGGGAAGATGCAGACCTTCTCCGCCTTTGTCTACAACTATCCCATGCAGGTCTTTACCGGGCTTATGGCCCTGCTCCTGGCTCTGTGCCTGTTTTTCTTCTACATCCTGCACATCCGCCGCCGCCATGTGGCAGAAATCCAGAAAGCAGCCTATACCGACTACTGGTCAGAGCTGCCCAACTGGCGCTGGTTCGTGGACGAAATCCCCGAACTTCTGAAGGGCCAGCTGGCTAAATCTGCCGCTGCAGGCCGCTGCTATGTGCTGAGGGTGGACATCGAGTCCATCAACCAGCTGAGCACCAGCACTCGCAAGGCCATCATCGATGAGCAGCTGCCCCGCATCCTGAAAGTGCTGCAGACCAGACTGAAACTCAGGGCCACCGCCGTCAGCGGCATGGCCAAGATGATCATGGCCCTGGGAGAGATGCCCGTCTCCGGCAACGAACAACCTCCCATGGACAGCCTGGTAGAACAGGTTTCCATCACTCTCCGGGGCATCATCCGGCAGGAAACCGCCATCGAACTGCAGGCCGTGAACCTCAAGGGCGGCATCTGCCGCCTGGAAAAGGCCGAGGAACTGGAAACGGCAGTGCACAGGGCAGAGCTTGCCATCTCCGAAGCCTACGAAGCAGGCAGGCTGGTCTGCGTCTACGATGAAAAACTGGAAAAGCAGCTGGCCCGTCGCCAGCTCATCGAAGCAGAAATGGAACAGGCCCTGCAGCAGCGGGAATTCGAAGTCTGGTTCCAGCCCAAATACGACCTCAATACACATCGGACCACTGGAGCCGAAGCCCTGGTGCGATGGAAAAGCTCCAAGATGGGCTTCATGCCCCCGGGAGAGTTCATCAATATATTTGAAGAAAACGGCTTCATCATCCCCCTGGACAACTTCGTGCTGGAGGAAACCTGCGCCATGCAGGAACGCAGGCGGAATGAAGGCAAAAAGACCGTGCCCATCTCCGTGAACCAGTCCCGCATGCACTTCCTGCAGGACGGCTATATGCTCTACATGAAGAAAGTCAGGGACACCTACAACCTGCGTCCGGGACTGGTGGAGCTGGAGCTCACAGAAACAGCATTCTCCTTCATCGACCATCCCGACAGGCGGGACAGGGCCATCCGCATCATCAGCACCCTCCACCGGCTGGGCTTCCAGCTGTCCATGGATGACTTCGGCTCCGGCTATTCTTCGCTGGAGCTCCTGAACATCCTCCCTCTGGATGTGATGAAGATAGACCGCACCCTGATCACCGGCCCCGAGAGCAACGAGCGCATGAGGCAGATCCTCACTGCCTCCGTGGAACTGGGCCAGCGCCTGGGCATGACCGTCCTCTGCGAAGGCATCGAAAACGAAACTCAGGAAGAAATCCTCAAGAAATGCGGCTGCCAATACGGCCAGGGCTACCTCTATTCCAAGCCCATGCCCATGGCAGAATTTGAGAAGTTTTTGGACGAACATGGATGACAAAAAATCGGCTGTGCAGTTGGCGCAGCCGATTTTTTTGTGAAGTATAGGTAAGATTCCCAGAAGGACATTACACATAAAGCTTGTAATACCCCAGCAGCAGCGCCAGCACCAGCAGGTTGCTGCCAGTGAAGGTCAGCAGGTAATAACCGGGCCTGCTGAAACGGGTGCCCAGGTAGGCCTTGAAGGAAATAACGCTGGCCATAGAGGCAATGATGGTGCCCAGGCCACCGATATTCACGCCCAGGAGCAGGGGCACATAGGCCTCCGTACAGCCGGACAGCAGGACGGTGGCGGGTACATTGCTGAGAACCTGGCTCAGGATCAGGGACACCCAGAACTCATGTCCCGTGAGAAGGCTGGCCGCCTTTGAGGTCAGCGCCTCCAGATGGCTCAGGCTGCCCACCCCGATGAAGAGCAGGGCGAAGAGCAACAAAAGCTTGAAATCAGCCTCCAGGAGCAAGCGCCTGTCAAGCAGGAGCAGCCCCGGCAGGACCAGCACAGCCAGCAGAGTGAAGTCCAGCAGGTGCAGCACATGGAGGAGGCAGAGCAGGAACAGCACCAACAGGGGCGCAATCTTTTTCCAGGGCAGCCCCTCTTCCGCCTGGCTGCTCAATTCCACTTCCACCTCAGGCAGGGTGAAGGTGGCCAGATAGATTACCACGCCGCTTATGATTACCACCGGGGCGGTGACAGCGAAAAAGTCCCAAGGGGAAAGCCCGTAATGGGAATAGATGAAGAGATTCTGGGGGTTGCCCACCGGAGTCAGCATACTGCCCAGGTTCGCTGCTATGGTCTGCCAGCAAACCGTGGGCACGATAAGCCTGATGCGCCGGGCCTCCGTGAAGGTCATGATGGCCAGAGGCACAAAGACGATCAGGGCCACATCATTGGTGATGAGCATAGAGGAAAAATAGCAGCTGAAGATGAAGAACCGTGAGAGACTGCGCCCGGAATTGCGCCCTTTGAACAGCCGCTGAAAGAGTGCGGCAAAGAAACCGCTCTGCCTGAGCCCCGCCACAATGCTCATGAGGAACAGCAGCAAACCCAGCAGGGGAAGATTGAGGCAGGCCAGGACTTCCGCGGGAGCAGGGGGTGCAAGGCACCCCGCCCCCAGGGCAAAGAGCCCCGCCAGAAACAGATCGGGATAACGGCGGAAAGCATGATAGACAGGCACGGAAAAGATACTCCTTTACTTCATTATTGTTGATGTTTTGACACTAGATTATAACGCCGCCACCGTCTTTTGTCTACAAAAAAGCACCGCAAGGGGCGCTTTGCCAGCCTTGCGGTGCCTGCCTGTCCAGTCAGCTTCAATAATTGACTTCGCTGATTTCAAAGTAACTCTTGGGATGAGCGCAGGTGGGGCAGATTTCGGGAGCCTTGGTGCCCACCACGATATGGCCGCAGTTGCGACACTCCCACATCTTGACCTCGCTCTTCTGGAAGACTTCCTGCATTTCCACGTTCTGCAGGAGCTTCCTGTAGCGCTCCTCATGGTGCTTCTCGATGGCAGCTACCAGGCGGAACTTGGCAGCCAGCTCCTTGAAGCCCTCTTCCTCGGCGGTCTTGGCGAAGCCGTCATACATATCCGTCCACTCGTAGTTCTCGCCCTCAGCGGCAGCGAGCAGGTTGGCCTTGGTGTCGCCAATGCCTTCCAACTCCTTGAACCACATCTTGGCGTGTTCCTTCTCATTGTCAGCCGTCTTCAAAAAGAGGGCCGCAATCTGCTCGAAGCCTTCCTTCTTGGCCTTGGATGCAAAATAGGTATACTTGTTCCTGGCCTGGGATTCGCCTGCAAAGGCCGCTTCCAAATTCTTCTCGGTCTGGGTGCCTGCATATTTGCTCATAAGCTTTGCCTCCTCTAATATACCATACACTACCTGTCTTTCAGCTTCGCCATCCTCTGCCTTTATTCCTGCCCCCTGATAGCTTTTTGCTCAAAAAAATCCTCACCGCAAGATTTTATAGGAACGTGCCCATAAAACACCAAACATCAAGCTCCGCAAGGGTAATTTTACCTAAAATAAACAATATTATGCAGTAACACTTACCCAAACATTGATATAATAATAAACGAAGATAATCAATTTCCCTTCCCCATTTTTCAATTCCCCCCTTATCCTTCGGGGCTGTTGCATGAGTGTAATTCCACTTATGCACAGCCCCTTTTCCTTGTTGATGTATAAGAAGTTCCTATTCGTTGTAAAATCCACTAAAAATGAGCACAAGATACCAGGCGGTCTAAAAATCGCCTTTTTTCTTGTGCTCTTATTTTGTATTCAGGCTGCGTTATTCACAGGGAACAGGTGCTGGCCTGCTCTGTCTGACTGGATTTTGCAGTGCAGCTTTTGAATATTGTAAGCCATAGCCACCAGCATGATCTCAACAAGGACATTTGCTGTGCCGCGGCTCAGGAACCTTCGGAAATTCATGTCCGCCTTCATCATTGCAAATGCACCTTCTGCCTGTATGCTTCGGTTTATGCGCAGTTGTACTCCTTCTTTTGAGGTTATACGTTCCAAATCTTCCTGACGTTGGCGCAGAAACTGTTTGGATACTTCAAAGTGCTTGGTTCTCTCCTCCAGCGGGGTCTTGCAATGGTTTCCGTGTATGCACTGGCTCTTCAGCGGGCAATTGCCGCAATCCGCAGAACTGTAAAGGGTTATATTTCTTTTGAATCCTGTCCGGCTGCTGCGTACGAATTCCTTTGCAGCTGCAAGCTTCCTGCCCTGGGCGCATAAATAGGCATCTTCTTCTGGCAGATAGGTCATATTCTCCCTGCGCCCGATATCCTTTTTCCATTTTCTTGTCTTGCTCTTCTCATAATTGCTGGGCTTTATGAAGGCGCGCTGCCCGTTGGTCTCAAGATAGAGGTAGTTCTCTTCGCTTTCGTATCCTGCATCCGCAACCACATTGGGATAGCGGCGCTGCAGATGTTTCTCCATATCCTGAAGGAAAGGAATGAGTGTGGTTGTATCTGTAGGCTGGGGACCGACCGATGCCCATGTGATGAATTCAGAGTCCGTACCGCACTGGATGTTGTAGGCGGGCTTAAGCTGGCCGTTCTTCATGGCATCTTCCTTCATGCGCATGAAGGTGGCATCCGTGTCTGTCTTGGCAAAGCTATTGCGGTTGCCTAGAATGTGCAGATATGTATTGTATTTTTTGAGCCGGGCAATGAACTCGTCCAGCTGCTCCATTGTTTTCTGCAGGGCAGTCTTGCGCTTGCCCGTTCCCTTGACGAAGATGATGTCCTGCGCCTTCTGGCATGCCTTGAGCTTGCGGCGGAGCTTTTTGAGGTGCCTGACATGGATTTCATCGCCGTAATGCAGAGAAAGCGTGAACGCTTCCCTGGCTTTGCTGACAAAGGCAGGAAGCTTTGCCATGAGCTTGGCTTTGTTTTTAAGGACAGCCTTCTTCCAGACAAATTTATACTTGTTGGAGAAAGACTCAATCTTTGTTCCGTCAATGAAGATGTCTTTAAGGGAAATGACACCGAACTGTTCAAGCAGGAAGTCCATCTGGGCAAACAGTTCCTTGATGCAGGGGGCCAGATGTTTGGAACGGAATCTTGAGATGGTAACATGGTCAGGGGCCGGCTTGCCTTCCAGCAGGTACATGAAGTTGATGTCCCTTCGGCAGGCAGTCTCGATCCTGCGTGAGCTGAAAATATGGTTCATTCCGGCATAAACAAGGATGGCCAGCATCTGCCTGGGCGACGCCAGATTTCGATCTATCCTTTGATAGGTCTCCTCCAGTGACTTTATATCCATACCTCCAATGCAGTGGCGAAGCAGGCGGACGGGGTCATCTTTGCTAACCTGAAATTCAAGATTTAAGGGGAGAAACAGTTGATAATTCTCTCCTAAAGACGTATACTCTTTCTGTGAATTTGGTTTTTGCATACCTAAATTCTACACCTAATCCCGGGGCTTGAATGTCCCGGGATTATCTTTTTGCATAAAAAATGAGGCTGCTGCACGTTTGGATTACGTGCAACAGCCCCTTCGCCCTCGCACGAAATCTAAGCGATTACAAGTCCTTCGGACTTGAAATAGCCAAGATTTCGTAGCGAAAGAAAACGTGGCCTTGCCTTTCATCCTTGAAAGCCAACGGCCACAGAACGCCCATCCATGGGCTGAAGATTGAATTGTCTTTAATGTGGTTCAGTAGATTATTCCTGCCATTTTCAGCAGGTATTGGGCATTGGTGGTGGTGCAGCGGCCTTCCTTCAGTTTGAAGTCAAATTTTATCTTGTCATCTTCGTAGTGCTCCTCGAAGTGGAAGTTGCGGAGGGGCTGGCCCTCCGGGCCTTGCAGTTCACACAGCTCGAAATCATGGGTAGTGATGAAGGCCAGGATATGGGGACGGGTCAGGTGCTCTATGGCAGCCCTGGCGCCTACGATGCGGTCGGCGCTGTTGGTGCCCTTGAAAATCTCGTCTATGCAACATAGCATGGGACGGCCCTGCCCTGCCGCCTCCACCATCTGGCGTACCCGCAGGAGCTCTGCGTAGAAGGTGGAGATCCCTTTGGAAAGGTCGTCGCTCACCTGTATGGAAGTGTAGATATCCATCAGTGACACCTCAAAACTCTCCGCCGGCACCGCCGCCCCGGCATAGGCCAGCACCGCTGTCCCTGCCAGAGTCCTTAAGTATGTAGTCTTGCCGCTCATATTGGAGCCTGTGATGATGATGCTCTCACCTGCGAAGTCTGCCCCATTGCCCACAGCCCTGCCCTCCTCTATCAGCAGGGATTCCGCCCCCCGGGCCCTGAGCCTGGGGGCACTGTCCTCCAGCAGGACAGGCAGGACGGTTTTCTCACGGGTCAGGGCGGGTACAGCCAGCGACAAGAGCATTTCCATCTCCTGCAGGGCCGAGAGCCAGCCAGAGAGCTGGCACCCTGCCCCCCGCTGCCACCTGAGGAAGCCTGCCGTCAGATGGCTGTCCATCAGGAAAAGGGCATTGAGCAACACGAAGGCCAGGATATTCTGCCGGTAAAGGAACAGCTCCGCCAGCCCTGCCAGCCTTGCCAGTCCCTCAGAAGCCTTCATCCCCCTGTCCTTGCCCTCTGTTTCCCCCAGGAAGTGGCGGCGCAGGTCTCTTAGGTAAAGGCTTTTGTTTTCCCTGGTTTCCAAAAAGGCAAAGACCCCCGCATAGCCTCTGAGGGCCTGCTGGATTTCCAGCAAAGGGGAGAGGATTGCCCCATGGGCCCCTGCCGCCCAAAGGGAAAGCAGGAGGTTAAGCCCCCAGAGATAAAAAGCAGCTTCCCAGGGCAGCCTGCCCGCCAGTGACAGGGCCAGAGCCAGCCAGGGCAGCAGGGGCAGGACATAGCGAAGTTTACCAAGGACTCGGCAGGGCAGGGCTTCCTCTGCCCCCTCCCCCTTTATTTTCTCCGCCAGAGGCCCCAGGTCATGCCCCTCCGGCACCGCCTGCAGCAGGCCGGCCAATTTCAGCGCCCCTTGCGGCTCTTTGGCCAGCTCCGCCACTGCCTCCTGCCGCAGGAGGATAACGTCCCGGCTGCCAGGAAAGGGAGAGAGCACCTCCGCCAACCTCTCCCTGCCCCCCAGTGTCCGGGCAAGGCAGAGATACTGAAAAAGCGAGGCCCTGCCAAAGAGGTGCAGGTCACGTCCCTGGGGCCGTTCCTCCTGCAAAAAATCTTCACCGTCCAAAACCAACTCCCGCCAGCTACCCTCCATGCGGGCAAGAAAAGCCTCCACCGCCTGCAAGCGCTCCTGAAGGGCGGCCATTTCCTGCCTGAACCTGCCGTGCCGTCTTATCAGCAGGACAAACAATGCCAGCAAGGCCGCTCCCGCAGCGTAACCAGCTAAATAACCATCATACCCCGCCGCCAGCGCCAGCACCGCCAGCACGAAGGAGAGAGCGCGCCACAGACTCAGCCGGCTGTCAATCTTCCCAGCCTTGAGCAGGGCATCTCTGAGTTCTTTATGCTGTTTCTGAAAAAAAACTTTCTTATCCACTTGATTCATCCCCATGAACAAACTGCAAACATTGACAAACCCGGATAATTTGCTATAATTTTCATATAGAAAACATCAAAAATAGTGCTATCACCAAGGGAAATCAGCCCCGTTTTTGTAGCCATAGAAATGACCGTTTAGTTTGCGAGACTAGGGACGGTCATTTCTGTTTTTATTCAAGTCTTTGCCAATCATATAGCCAAGGCTAAAGATGGCTGCCGTAAAGCCCACAAGGGCCAACATCGACTCTAATGTCATACGACATCCCTCCTTCAGTACATATTTCCCTAAAGGGATTTCTATGTCATCGAAGGGTCACAGTCCCTCCGTAGAAGGGCCAACCGTCATCCCGTGCGATAGCACCATCATCAGTATATCACAACAACAGAAAGAATAAAACCGCCACGGTTTGCCCGTGGCGGTTCTTTTGCGTTCACTTACTTATTTATTGAAGACGGAAAAATCCAGTGCATCGAAGCCTGCCAGGAGTTCCTGCACCTGGCCTGCAATCTCCTTGGCACCGCCAGCCTTGCGGCTCTCGATATTGAGCGGCATCTGGGGGTCATGGAGGGAGAGGCGCAGGAGAGCCCAGCCCTGGGGGAACACCAGGCGCACGCCCTCGAAGGAAGGCTTGGCAGCCTTGATGCCCTTCTCTGCCGCGCGGTTCTCAAAGGCCTGCAGCACATTCTGCCCATATTCTTTGAAATCTTCACGGGCTATCTTCATGCGGTATTCCACCGCCTCCACCGGCTCGCCCAGCGTTGCCACCAGGCCCTCAAGCTTCTTGCCCTTGGCCTTGGCTTTGGCAGCAGCAATCAGGAGCTTCACAGCCAGATAGGCGCCGTCATCCAGATAGTAGTTCTCGGACAGGGCTCCGTGGCCGGAAGTCTCGATGGCCAGCGGGGACACAATGCCGCTGTGGTTCAGGCGGACACACTCGTCAATGACGTTCTTGTAGCCGCGCATATAGCGGTGATGCTTGAGGCCCAGCTCCTCCTTGAGGAAAGTGGTGAGCTCGTCAGAGGTCACGGAGTCCGTGACAATGGTGCTGCCGGGATAGTCCGGTGCCAGAATAGCGGCCATCATGGCAATGAGGGCATTGCGGCTGATTTCCTTGCCATTCTTCAGCACAGCGCTCATGCGGTCCACGTCCGTATCGAAAATCAGGCCCAGGTCTGCCTTGCTCTTCAGCACGGCCTCCCTGATGGCGGCCATGGCCTGCTTGTTCTCGGGGTTGGGAATGTGATTGGGGAAATGTCCGTCCGGCTCCAAGTAAATGCTGCCTGTGGTGTCAGCCCCCAGGCGGCCCAGAATCTGGCTGGCGAAGAAGCCGCCTGCGCCATTGCCTGCATCCACTACCACGTGCATGCCCTTGAGGGGTTCATTCTCGCCCCCCAGAGCCTGACGGATTTTCTTCCGCAGGTGATGGCAGTAGCGCTCCATCAGATCATACTGCTGGACCTTGGACAGATCGCCCTGGGCTACCGGCTGGCGGGCAGCAGCAGAGAGAATGGCATCGATATCCTCATGCTCCACGCCCCCGTCCTTGGTGAAGAACTTCAGACCGTTGCGGTTATAGGGCAGATGGCTGGCGGTAATCATGATGGAGCCATCCATGCTGGTTTCCGGGAACACCGTGGACATGAACATGGAAGGGGTGGAAGCCATACCGCAGTCCACAGTGACACAGCCAGCGGCAGTCAGAGCCTCCAGCACAGCCTTCTTGAGAGCCGGAGCAGAAATACGGGAATCGTGTCCCACCGCCACACGCAGCTTCTTCTTCTCCTTGTCGGCCTTCTCAGCGAGGAATTCCAAAAAGCCTCCGGTAATGACATTAGCCGCCTCTACAGAAAGAGTCACCGGCTCATCGGGCACGCCTTCCACAGCTACCCCTCGCACATCACTGCCGTTGGCAAGTTTCTTGAGTATTTTTTCAGATACTAGCATAATAAAAAGCCCCCTACCATGATTTTTACGATTTACTGCTACTCATACAGTTTATCATAATTCCACGCCAAGGGGGCTTTATCCTGCTTATAAAGTTTTATTCTCCAAAGAATTCATTCTCTGCCGCAATGCAGAGCATGTGATAGACAGGCAGATGATACTCCTGAATCTTGAAAGTCTCGTCCTCAGGCACGCAGATGGTGATATCTGCCATGTTCTTCGCCTTGATCTTGCCGCCTGATTTACCGGTGAGGGCAATGGACTTCACGCCCTTGGCCCGGGCCATGTCCAGGGCATAAATGACATTGGTGGAGTTGCCGGAGGTGGAGATGGCCAGCAGCACATCACCCTCATCCCCCATGCCCAGAAGCTGCTGGGCAAAGGAAAGGTCCGGCGCCTGGTCGTTGGCAAAAGCGGTGTTGAGGGCCACCTGATTCACCATGGAAAGGGCAGGCAGGGCCCCCTGCAGATTCTCCATGAAGTAATCAGCAGAATCCGGGCAGACCTCACGGAAGCGCTGCTCCATCTGCTTGTCCAGCTTGCGGGGCAGCAGAAAGCCCTTCATGAGCTCACCTACCACGTGCTCTGCATCTGAGGCGCTGCCGCCATTGCCGCAGGCAATGAGCTTGTGACCTGCGCGGTAGCTTTCGCATACTGCCTCCACTGCAGCTGTCATATCCTCCTTGCAGACGCAAGAGCAGGATAACGCTCAATGAGATCATCAACGGCTTTAAGTGTACTTGGTTTTACTGACATTTATATCTCCTTACCTGTTCCTATATCTCTCAGCCATGGATTTGGCATCGTACTCACCGCTGGAAATGCGGCTGATATCCTGATAAGCAGGACGTCCCTGACCATCCCGGGAGTAACATCCACCGGCTCGGAAGGACGCTGCCAGCCGCCCCTGTCATAGGAAGGGCTGCTGCCCTTTCCACGGAACCTGTTCCAGGCCCAGCGAAGGAGCATGATCAAAGCCCCGAAAAGAATGACATTGGCCACCAGGCCCAAGATATCCCCCAAAATTCCGCCAGAGCCAATGAGGCTGGCCAACATGTGGCCCAGGAACATACCGCCTGCCAGAATGCCCACCTGCCTCAGAGCAGAGCCCCAGCCAGAAGAGCTTTGGGCAGCGGTGCCAGCAGCCGCCGCATTGCTTTTGGCTGCTGCATTAGTCCCCGGCGCATCCTTTTCCAGGCTCTTGGCATCCTTGGACGGCTTGTAGTCCTTGCCATTACCGGACACGGATTTGGAATCAGAAGCCTTGCTGCTGGGGGAACTTGCCTTGGAGCCGCCGGCTTCGGTGCCGGTTTCGGCGCCGAGAACTTGGCCCCGCCCTTGGCTGCCGCAGCCACAGAATAAACAGCCTGATTATCAAGAGCAACGCCTGCAGGCGCTGCAACAGCAATCATCGTACCAATCATCAGCGAAGCAAGGATTTTCCTAGCATTTACCATAAAAAATTCTCCTTCTGTCTATATAAGCAATTGTATCGGCGTCCATGGATGGACGCCTCTGCGGCCCTTCGTGTTTGAGGATCAAACCGGGGCCGTTGTAAATATGCCACTGGCATATTTACCTTTTGGTTCGTTTTCTTTGCGCCAAAGAAAATGAACAGCCGAAACTGTTATCCTTCGTAGGATTTGATATCGTCTTCAAAAGCGTAGATTTCACCCACAGTGTCCAATTCCCCGGACAGATACCTGTCGATATCATCCACATCAATGTAGAGCTTGCAGTCAATATCCAGATACCCCTGTTCCCGGCCGCCGGAAAGGTCACGTATGGCCATGAGCTTTTCCCTGAGCTTCAGGAGCTCCGTACGGGTGGCGTGGATATCCAGCTTGATCTGGGGCACACCGTATTCCTTCAATACCTCATCCATAGTCATGCGCTGGGACATATCATTCATCCTCTCTTTGACCTTTTGATGTTTAGTCTAACAAAGCAGTTTGTAAAATATCTGAAAGACTTATTCCCCGGCATCATTACCATTCATATGGTCCAGTATGCTCTGGAGCTCCCTCTTCTGCCGCAGGTGGCTCTCATAATCCAAATCGTTGGAATCCACCCTCATGCGCCGCGTCAGCTCATCAATACGCGCCTGCAGGCGCCCCCTGATCTTGTCATCCATCTTAACTTTCATCCCTTCCCAAATAAATAACGTATTTATTATAACGCCGTTGTTCCAGTTTTGCCATAGGCAAAACTTCCGCTTAGCGTTTCAACAGGCTTGTCCCGTTATAACGCAGTTGTTCAAATTTTGTCGACAGACAAAATCTGAACAATGACGGTTCAACATAGCTGTTATGTTAACCGCGATAAAAAATATTGACCTCCACCGCTTGCGTGGGAGGGGACCACCGAAGGTGGCGGAAGGGGTAATGAGTGTCGAACCATGCCCTTCGAAGCCGCTTTCCCTCCTCGCCCTTCCACCGGCTACGCCGGTCCCCCTTCCCCGTTTCACGGGCAGGTAAGGCCTCAAACATATTGCGCCTACTATATTTAGATTTCCTTTCTTCCGCCACCTTTTTCGCCTCTGCCTGCTCTTTTTCAGCGCCTTATAATCCTTCTCGGAAATCTCCTTCAGGTACTCCTCGGGGATTCTCCTGAAAGCCTTGGGCGGAGCCTGTAAAGCTCCTTGTAATTCAGCAGGGCATTTTCCCGTCTCCCATCTCCTCGTAAATCTGCGCCGTCAGCAGCCAGGCCACGGCATTCTTCTTGTCCAGGGACTTTGCCTTCTCGCAGTCGGAAAGGGCCGCCTCCCTATCCCCTCTCATGCGGCAGACATCGGCGCGGTTCAGGAAGTTGTAGATATTCTTGTCATCCATGGACACGGCCTTGTTGGCATCGGCAAGGGCACCTTCGTAGTCTCCCTCCACCGCCCGGCACGGCCGCGGATGGCGTAGTTTTCCGCAGCATTATCCTGATTTTCTGCCGCGAAGGCGCGCTCCATCTGAAAGAGGGCGGCACTGCCCATGCCATAGTCACTGTAGGTATCGCGTTTTCCCTCATCTTCTTCACCACTTTGGCAGGAGCGGCCAAGGCCTTTGCCTGCTCCTGCTGAAGCTCCTCACGGCGCTTTGCTTCTGCCAGCTTCATCTGCTCCCGGAAGCCCGTGGCCTTTTCCACTCTGTAGGCCTTGGTCACCATTTCCTGCAGGCGGGCGCCAGTGCCGGTCCTTGCCAGGAAGTCATGGAGCACCTCATTTACCCGGTTGTCCTCCAGACAGGTCACGCCGCCTCTGCCGTCGCTGCGGAACTGCCACTCCTCCGGGCTGTCGTAGTCATGGAAAGCCCTGGACAGGGCCCCCGCCACATAGTAGGCATTTTCTGCCGTATTGTCGAACTCATCCCCTGTCCAGTCCACGGTGAGCAGCCATTCTCCATCTATATAGATATCCTTGCGCCCCTGCACCGTCACATGACCTGCCCCATAAGCACTCATGAGCTGTGAAAGCTTCGCCTCCCGCAGATCCGTATCAGGGTGGTCGTTGTAGTTCTCCTGCTCCTTGAGCTTGGGGTCAAGGTCCTGATACTCCATGACATTCTTTGTTTCATAAGTCAGGTAATAGCCCATGCGGTACATGGCCGCTGCTCCGCCGCCGGGATTGAAGCCGGCTGAGGCCATGAGGTAGAAGCCCCCTTCGTCAGCCTCATACTCCGTGGGCAGGGTCACATTCTTGGCAATGGAATAGTTCACCAGCGCGTTGAGCTTGTTCCAGTCCATAAGGCCTGCATCCATATTGAGGAAGGCCATGCCATAGTACTGGCCACCGCCTTGGCATAATTGTGGGCGCTGTGCTGCCTGAGGCCGTGAGTCATCTCATGGGCCAGCACCGCCGCCAGCTCATCCCTGTCGCACTGGAGCCCCCGCACCAAGGCCCGGTTGATGCTGATGTAATTGGTGGGATAGCAGGCAGCATTGAAGTCATTGCTGTCATTGATGCTCCACAGGAAAGGCAGGGAATCGGCCTTCAGGGCATAATCCCCCTTCTCCACCAGCTGCTCCATGACTTCGTTCACTATGGCCAGTCATGGTCATTCCTGTCCCTGCCATTGGCCCCCAAATCCTGAATCCGCCCGCTGATCTGGCCCTGGGATCATTGCCCAGCAAGAGCACGCTCTTGAGACTGGATTTGTAGGCAGCATAGACACCCAGGGCCTGGGCAGCTGCCGCCCAGGGGTCTACGCCTGCCTCCACCCGGGCAGCAGGCAGCGCCACTCCCATGCCCATCAGAGCTGCCAGGCACAGGGACAGGGCCTTATGCTTTATTAAAGAAAGTTGATTTTTCATATCATATCCTCCGTGCCCCATTGTACCACAAAGAAACCAGAATTCAATCAAAAGTGGAAGAAGTTCAGGCACTTCATGGCCAGCTTCCTGCCCTCCTCCTCAGGGTGTGCCAAAATGTGCTCCAATGTGTACACGTAAAAAAAGGAAGATATGGGTACATAGCGGCGGCCCTTCACCATATCCGCCTCCCGCAAGAGCTTCTTGTAGGCTTTCATGAAATCTTCCTCCGTAGCCTGATATTTTTTTATGATTTTTTTCAGTTTCCGGTCACGGGCACAGTAGGCATATATCCGGGCAATGAGCTCCTGCCTCTTAGGCCCGGAATTTCGCCTGCGTACTCATTTATTAACTCATTTGTCAAAGATGAGCGCTCCAATGACCTTTTCATCTCAAAAACGAAAAGTGTGCACAAAGCAACAAGCACACCAACCAGCAATACATTCATCATTCTCTCTCCTCCTCAGCAAACAGCCGCGCATTCATCTTTAATAATAACAAACTTTTTGCTCATTTTGGCACTTGGTTACATATTTTTTTCATATTTCTCTGTTAGTATAATACCTGTCAGCGAGAGGGATGCCTTGTCAATCCCCTAGGTATTCGGAACTCTTGTTGATTTCCCTGCAAGGGGGTTTATCCCACCCTCCTTGTTATCCCATTTCTCAAACGCTTTATCATCCCTTCCAAGCGTTTGTCCCTCCTGGATCGTGCAGGAGGGACTTTTTCTTTGCGCAAAAGAATTTTGTGCCCGTATCACAAACGCCCGGTGTGCACACTCGTCAAGTGTGCCACCGGGCGTTTTGTTCAACATATCAGTTCATATCAACTGCCTGGGTGTCGTTTTTTACCGTTACTTCTCCCCGCAGAAAGGAAATGCCAAGACCAATCCCTGCACCGATGATGGCCGGAATCAGCCAGCCCAGCATCAGGCTGTAGAATGGCACGTACTGGGCAAGGATGCCGTTCAGCACCGGCAGCTGGAAGCCAGCGGCATTCAGGGCATCCACCACAGCAAAGGCCAGAGTGAAATCAAGGGCCCAGCGATACACCGTACGGCGCTCGCCGATAACGCCATGGAACAGGGACAACACCACCATCACAATCACCAGCGGATAGATACCCACCAGGAAGGGCACAGCCAGGGTGATAATCTGAGTTAGACCGATATTGGAAACCACGAAGCTGAACGCTACGCCGAAGCGGAGCAGATCCTTATAAGTTACCTTATTATTAAAGAGTTTGTTGAAGAACCAGGCAGTGCCGGAAATGACGCCGCAGCTGGTGGTCAGGCAGGCCAGGCCGATGATGACTGCCAGCAGGAGGTTGCCTGCAGGACCGAAGAAGATGCCCACTGCCTCAGCCAGCAACTGGCCGCCGTTGGCAGAATGGCCCAGGACGCTGGCGCTGGTAGCACCCAGATAAGCCAGAGAACCATAGACAAGAGTCATGAGGAACAGGGCGATAAGGCCAGCCATCAGGCAGACCCGGCCAAGGGCTTTGGACCCTCCACCCCACGGGCGCGCACGGCATTGACCACGAGAGTACCAATGGCGATGGAAGCCAGGAGGTCCATGGTCTGATAGCCGTCCTGGAAGCCCTGGGCAAAGGCGGACTCTACATAGGAACCGGTAGCGGGCATGATGTCACCCAGGGGTGCGCCGAAGGCCCGCAGGAACATAATCACCAGGAAAACCAGCAGCACCGGGGTCAGCATCTTGCCCACCCGGTCGATGAGCTTGCTGGGGTTCAGAGCCAGCCAGTAGGTGGCACCGAAGAAAAAGGCCGTGTAGATGGCCTGTCCCATAGTCATGGTATCTTCCGTGAGGAAGGGGCGGATACCGATCTCAAAGGACACAGCCCCCGTGCGGGGCACGGCAAACATGGGGCCGATGGTGAGATAGAGAATCACCAAAAGGGCCGTAGCGAAAGCGGGCGGGTCATGCGGGAGATAAACTCAATGTACTTGCCTCCCTGCATGGCGATAGCGGCAATGCCCATAAGGGGCAGGCCCACGCCGGTAATGAGGAAGCCTGCCATGGCGGGCACCACATTATCCCCTGCTGCCTGTCCCAGCGCCGGCGGGAAAATCAGGTTGCCTGCGCCGAAAAAGATGGAAAACATCATGAGCCCCACACCCAGGAGCTCTCCTTTACTAAGGCTGTTCATTCTGCACTCTCCTTACAACATCATACATTGTGCGCTCGCAGTGTACATCTGATGACATATAAAAAATCATGCCCCATGATGCCCGAGCACGACCGAACCCGTATGACTATTGATTTTTGCTGAAGTAATTATAGCACAGGCCCATGTTACAATGCAACACATGATGCAAGAAAATCTCTCTCCAAAGTACACAGCCAAAATTTTTACATCTTCCCTGAAAATAACTATTTTTTCTTCATTAAGTGTAAACTTGACAGTCTTTTCCTTTCATCATTCTTCCATTGACTTTCTTTAGTACCTAGTAT